>NZ_JBGCCU010000028.1 GCF_041261445.1 Catenulispora sp. EB89 | reverse complement strand
GCATGCAGTACCGACCCGGACTCCTGGCCGGACTCCTCGCCAAGACTGGACTTGATCCACTACCCCCGTAACACCCGCAGCGAGAACTCTCTAGCTAGCGCAATCTGGCCGACCTCCTGGGGCCCCGATCACCTCGGTGGCGCGGCTCGTCCCGGTGCCACGGTCTGGTCGGGTCTGGGGCCGCCGGCGAGTCGGTGAGGAGCGCGGTGCCGGTGGCGGAAGGAAGGTCTCCGGGCTGGCGGCGAGTCGGCGAGGAGCGCGGTGCCGGTCGCGGAAGGGAAGGCCTCGGGGCTGGCGGCGAGTCGGTGAGGAGCGCGGTGCCGGCGGCGGAAGGGAAAGTCTCCGGGCTCGCGGCAGCCTGAGGGGGATGCGGTACCGGTAGCGAGCGGGGATGGCGTCGGCGCGTGTGGTCGGCGGCGGATCGGAAGGGTTCTGGCGCCGGCGGCGGACTTAGTGGCCGGTAGCGGATAGTCGACCAGTAGATGGCCTCGTAGGTGCGCGCGGCACACCGTCGCTGGGGTGGGCGTGGGTGCCGGAGGCGATTAGGAGAGGTCCCAGGGTTGGCGGTGGTCGCCGGGACCGGGCCGCCGGGAGCGCTTTGGCGCTGGTTGGCGCTTTCTGGAGGAGCTGGCGGAGCAGGGCTGCGGCTCGCATAGGCTCGGGTTCGTGGCGAAGATCCTGATCACGGGTATGTCGGGTACCGGTAAGTCGACTGCTTTGGAGCGTCTTCGGTTGCGTGGGCATACGACTGTTGATACTGACTCGGAGGTTTGGAGTCGGTGGGTGCGGCTTCCTGATGGCTCCAGTGACTGGATCTGGCGGGAGCAGGCGATCCGCGAGTTGCTGAGTGGGCATCGGGATGGGCACCTGTTCGTTGCCGGGTGCAAGACGAATCAGGGCGGCTTCTATCCGTTGTTCGACCAGGTTGTTTTGTTCAGTGCGCCTGCGGATGTGATCTTGGCTCGTGTTGGTGCGCGGACCACCAATCCTTATGGCAAGCGGGACGATGAGCGCGATGCGATCCTCGGGCATCTGGAGACGGTCGAGCCGTTGTTGCGTGCGACGGCTACTGCCGAGATCGATACGACGGTGCCTGTCGAGCGTGTCGTGCAGCGGTTGGAGGAGCTAGCCGCTGAGCAGTAGGCGGGACTTAGTGTGTGAGCTATGGAGCTTCGCGGTGCTAATCCGTTGACGTGTCTGGGGCTTGCCGAGCTTCGGACTCGGACCAGCATGAAGTGGCGGAAGTATCCGGAGGATGTGCTGCCTTTGTGGGTGGCGGAGATGGATGTGCCGACGCCGGAGCCGGTTGCGGAGGCGCTGATTGGTGCTGTGCGGCGGGGGGATACCGGCTATCCGTTGGGGGACTCGTATGCGGAGGCTTTGGGGGAGTTCGCTGTGCGGCGGTGGGGGTGGGGTGGGGTTGTGCCGGGGCGGGCGGCTTTGGTGCCGGACGTGATGCTCGGGGTTGTGGAGATGTTGAGGTTGGTGACGGGGCCGGGGGATCCGGTGGTGGTGAACAGTCCCGTGTATCCGCCGTTCTTTGACTTCGTGGCGCATATGGACCGTGAGGTTGTTGAGGCGCCGTTGGGGGCGGATGGGCGGCTCGACTTCGGGGCGGTGGAGTCTGCGTTTGCGGCGATGGCTGCGCGGGGGCGGCGAGGGGCTTATCTGCTGTGCAATCCGCAGAATCCGACGGGTACGGTGCATACGCGCGAGGAGTTGGAGCGGGTTGCGGGGTTGGCGGCGGAGTTCGGGGTGCGGGTCGTCGCCGACGAGATTCATGCGCCACTGGTTGCGGCGGGGGAGAGGTTCACGCCGTACCTGAGTGTGGCGGGTGCCGAGGATGGGTTGTCGCTCATGTCGGCGTCGAAGGGGTGGAATCTGGCGGGGCTGAAGGCGGCCGTGGCGATTGCGGGGCCTGCGTCGGCGGCGGATTTGGCGCGGATGCCGGAGGAGGTCGGGCATGGGCCGAGTCATCTGGGCGTGATCGCGCACGTTGCGGCGCTGCGTGAGGGTGGGGAGTGGCTGGACGCGCTGCTTGCCGGGCTTGATGAGAACCGGGCGTTGCTGGGGCGGCTGTTGGCCGAGCACTTGCCGGGCGTCGCGTGGCGGCCGGGGGTGGGGACGTACTTGCAGTGGCTGGATTGTCGGGGCCTGGAGTTGGGTGACGATCCGGCGGGGGTCTTCCTCGAACGGGGGCGGGTGGCGGTGAACTCGGGGATTCCGTTCGGGACGGGTGGTGCGGGGCATGTGCGGATCAACATCGCGACGTCGCCGGCGATCTTGACGGAGGCGGTGGAGAGGATGGCAGCCGCGGTGAGTGGGGCCGAATGATGAAGCGGTTATTGCTGGGCTGCGTGCTGGAAGGCCTCGTAGGCGCTGGTGTCGAAGAGTACGAAGCGGACTTCGTCGACGTCGGTGGTCGCGGCGCGGACCGTGGCGATCGCGATGCGTGCGGCGTCGGCGATGGGCCAGCTGAAGATGCCCGTGGAGATGGCGGGGAAGGCGACGGTCTTTGCGCCGAGGGTGTCGGCGACGTGCAGTGAGTTCGTGTGGCAGGCGGCCAAGAGTGCGGAGCGGTCCTCGTCGCGGGAGTAGACCGGGCCGACGGTGTGGATGACCCAGCGTGCGGGGAGGCGGCCGGCGGTGGTGGCGACGGCTTCGCCGGTGGCCAGGCCGCGGCCGTAGTGGGACGCGCGTAGGGCACGGCACGCTTCGAGGATCTCCGGGCCGCCCGCACGGTGGATGGCTCCGTCGACTCCGCCGCCGCCGAGGAGGGAGGAGTTGGCCGCGTTCACGATCGCGTCCACGTTCTGCTGGGTGATGTCGCCGCGGAGCAGGGTGATGCGGGGAGTGGACATGGCGCGATGCTGCCAAGGGGGACCGGGGGTCGCAACCGGATAGCGGAAACTGGCCGGGCGGATGGGACGGGATGGGTCAGGCAGATGCTTCGCCAGCCGGCCCGCCGCGGAAGGTTGGTGATTGGCGGCGGACGTGTGGCTGCACGGCGGACCGACGAGCTGGCTATGAACCCACGGCCAGCCAACCGACTACAAGCTCAAAGAAGAAGAAACCCACATGCTGGCCGGGTGCTCGTTCCGAGCCACCCACAGGAAAGGCTGCTGATCCTGCTTCTCCGGATCAGCCCCCTCCTCCCAGGGGAAACGTCCCTCGCGGTCCGGCCACACCGCCTGCAGCATCGGCCACGGCGGGGTCTGGAAGAAGTCCAGTCCGGCGCCGAACATGGCCGGGTACCAGCTCGGGTGCACCGGGCGGGTGGCGACTTCGTAGCCTTCGATCACGTCCAGGCGGCGCTTCTCCGGGCCGAGTGCGCGGCCGTCGAGGACCTGTTGCGCGATCTTTGAGACCAGCGCCATCGAGTTCTCCACCGGCAGTCCTGCCATGCAGACGTCGTAGCCGCCGTGGGTGTGCCACATTCCGATCGAGTAGGCCCAGTCCGGCGTGTCATAGCCGGTCACGCCCATGGTGTGCCAGCCGTACTCGCGGACGTTGCGCGCGATCTCGCGGTCGCGGAGGTCCCACTGCGCCTCGTCGGCGATGGCGGGCTGGCACAGCAGGCAGCGGCACGGAGTCGGTTCTATGTCCACGTGCTGAAGGTTACCGGCTGTCAGGCCCTTGCGGGGTGGGGTCGGTACAGGGGCTGGAGTCGGGGGCGGAGGCGGGGTCTGGGTGGCCGGGGCCGAGGTTGCCGGGGCCGTCGATCAGGACCTGCAGGGCACGTTCCAGGACGCCGAACATGTCCGGTTCCGGGTCGGCGATCCAGCGCTGCTGGGCTGCCATCAGTGCCCCTATGACGCTGCCGGCCAGGACGCGGACCTCCAGTTCGTCGCGGGAGCGGTTCAGTCGTTCGGCGAAGAGGTCGGCGATCATGTCCGTGGTGGTGAACATGTGGTCCAGGGTGCGGGCCCGGACTTCGGGGATGGTGTACGCCAGGCGGGCCCGTTCGAGGGCTTCGGCCTGGTCCTCGGCGGGGATCTGGAGCATGGCTTCGTGGACGGAGGCGCGGAACGCCTCCAGGATCGGCAGCTCCGGCGGTTGGGCGCGGAACGTCGCCTCGAGCAGCGGGTCGTAGTCGTCCTGGAGGATCAGGTCCTCCTTGGTCGGGAAGTACCGGTACAGCGTGCTCGGCGAGACGTCGGCCGCTGCGGCGATCTGCTCCATGGTGGTGGCGCTGTAGCCCGCTTCGCGGAAGAGGCGGAGCGCGTGC
The DNA here is from genome assembly GCF_041261445.1 of Catenulispora sp. EB89. Classification (NCBI taxonomy): domain Bacteria; kingdom Bacillati; phylum Actinomycetota; class Actinomycetes; order Catenulisporales; family Catenulisporaceae; genus Catenulispora; species Catenulispora sp. EB89. The sequence goes on along the minus strand of NZ_JBGCCU010000028.1, from coordinate 155,417 downwards.
CGCTGGATGGCGGCACGCGTCCGGGCTTTTTTGCGCTCCCGCAGTCCCGTCGGGGCTGCGACGGGAGCAGCTGCGGCCGGGGCTTGGTCAGTCTGCGGCATTGAGGAGATCACCCGTCGATTCTGCTGCCTCCGCCCGCTGCTGGGGCAGCCGGGCCTTGCGAGGAAGCTGGGTGGCGGCCAGGACGCCGACGACGGCGAAGCCCGCGCTGACCCACATCGTCATGCTCGTGGCGTGCACCAGGGCCGAGCGCACCGACTCCAGCAGCGAGGGCGAGTGCAGCTGCGCCGCCACCGCGACGCCGCCGCCGGCGCTGCGCGTGGCCGCGGCGGCCACCGGGGCCGGCAGGTGTGAGGCGGCCGGGGCCAGGTGGCTGCGGTACTGGCTGTTCAGGACCGTGCCCAGGATCGCCACCGCGCAGGTGCCGCCGATCTGGCGGATGGTCATCAGCAGCGCGGAGCCGACGCCGGCGCGTTCGGCGCTGAGCTCGTCCAGGGCCGCGTTCATGGTGATCGGCATCGCCAGGCCGACGCCGACGCCGCCGAGGGTGAGCCAGAAGGCGACGAAGCCGTAGCCGTCGTGGACGCCGGTCGAGGTGCCGATCATCAGGGCGACGGCCAGCAGGATGAACCCGGCGCCGATCAGCGGTCCGGAGCCGACCTTCTTCAGGAACGGCTGCCCGATCCGGACGCCGGCCATCAGGCCCGCGATCAGCGGCAGCAGCCGCAGGCCCGTGCCGAGCGCGTCGGCGCCCTCGACGGCCTGGTAGAACTGCGGCAGCGTGAACATCAGGCCGAACAGCGCGAAGCTGACGATCGTCGACAGGATCGTGCCCCAGGTGAAGCCGCGGGCGCGGAACAGCTCCAGGTCGATCAGCGTCTGCCTGGGGCTGCGCTGGAGCTGGACGAAGCCGGCCAGCACCACCAGGCCGCCGAGCAGCGGGACCAGTGCCTGCGCCGAGGCCCAGCCGGTGTCCCCGGCCTTGATCAGGCCGTAGGTGATGGCGGCCAGGCCGACCGCGGAGGCGGCCAGGCCCGGCAGGTCGATGCGCGGCTTGCGCTCCGCGCGGGACTCCGGGACCAGCCACACCACCGCGGCCAGGGCGATCACCACGACCGGCAGGTTGATCAGGAAGACCGAGCCCCACCAGTAGTGGTCCAGCAGCCAGCCGCCCAGGATCGGGCCGAGCGGGATGCCGAGCATGTTGGCGGTGGCCCAGATGCCCATGGCGCGCGGCCGCTCCTCGGGCGTGAAGATCACGGTCAGCACGCTCATGCTCAGCGGGATCAGCATCGCCGCGCCCACGCCGAGCACCGCGCGCCAGACGATCAGCTCGCCGGCCGAGGAGGCGAAGGCGCAGAAGCCGGAGGCCACGCCGAACGCGGTCAGCGCGATCACCAGCATCCGCTTGCGGCCGAACCGGTCGCCGAGCAGGCCGCCGGGCAGCAGCGCGATGGCCATGGCCAGGTTGTAGGAGTTCGCGAACCACTGGAGCTGGCTGGTCGAGGCCTTGAGCGAGGTGGACAGCGTCGGCAGCGCGACGTTGAGCACCGTCAGGTCCAGGCCCACGACCAGCAGGCTCAGCGCCAGGCCGCCGAGCGCCCACCATTTGCGGCGCTCCGCCCCCGACGGCGGCCTCGCCTCCCCCTGCGCCGACTCGATCATGATAGCCCCCTTCTCTTGAGAGTAACCTCGAAATGGAAGTTACTCTCAGAATCTGCCGGGGGCAAGATGGCGCGCGGTCAGCCGCCGAAGAACTCCAGGGCCGAGGCGAGTGGCTTGCGGGCCAGGTCGGGGACTTCGCAGTCGGCGGTCGGGTAGCCGACGGGGAAGAGGATGTAGGGACGCTCCGTGGAGGGGCGCTGCAAGATGTCGGTGAGGAACGCCATGGGGTTGGGCGTGTGGGTCAGCGTCGCCAGGCCCATGGTGTGCAGGGCGGCGATGAACAGGCCACAGGCGATGCCGACGCTTTCGTTGACGTAGTAGTTCTTGCGCAGCCGGCCGTCCGGCATCGGCGTGCTCTTCTCGGCGAAGGCCACGACGATCCAGGGGACGATGTCGAGGTAGGACTTGTCGGAGTCCGTCTCCAGCGGGCCGAGGGCTTCGCGCCAGGCTTCGGGGAGGCGGCCGCCTTCGTAGTTGATGCGCTCTTCTTGTTCGGCCGCTTCGCGGATGCGGTGGCGGAGCGTGGGGTCGCCGACGGCGACGAACTTCCAGGGCTGCTGGTGGGCGCCGGAGGGCGCGGTGTTGGCGGCGGCCACGGCCAGTTCGATCATCTCGGCGGGGACCGGGTCGGAGGAGAAGAAACGGACGCTGCGGCGGGCGTGCAGGTGTTCGTGGAACTGCGTGCCGCGTCGTATGGCCTCGGCCTGGTCGAGGCGTTCGGGGCTGTACGGCAGGAACGGATGCGTGTGGCTCCGTGTGCTGGCTGTCATGCTGCTCAGGGTAGGCGCGGGGTGTGGCTGGAATCACGTGGTCCGGCGGGCTCTGATTGAGGAACGGCGGTCCTGAGTGAGGTACAGCTGAGGCTATGAACGATGTCGAAGCCGGCGGGACCGAGCCGCCGCTGCACGTGTTCCGTACCCGGGTCTGGTTCGACGAGCTCGACAAGGTCGGAGTTCTGCACAACGCGCGCTATGCGGTGCACGCCGAGCGGGCCCTGAGTACCTGGTACGAGAGCGTTCCGGAGCTGATCGAGGGTCCGGACATGCGGCACCTGGTGAAGGCCTACGAGATCGAGTTCCGGGTTCCGGTCGCCGAGGTCGGCGAGCTGGACGTGGAGCTGCGGGTGGTGAAGATCGGGACGACGAGCTGCGTGTACGAGTTCCGGTTCGTCGGGGACGGCGGGGTGGTGCACGCGGTCGGACGGCGGACGATCGTGCGGACCGGGGCGGATCGGCGGCCGGTGCCGTGGTCAGACGGGTTCCGGCGGATTCACGAGCGCGGAGTTGAGTAGGAGAGTAGAGCGCAGAGTCGAGCTTCAGCCGCGGTGCAGGACGCGGATGCGTGACGGGTCGGCCGGGTCGCGGTCCACGACCTGCACCGGCGGCCAGGCCCACTGCCAGACGCTGATGCCCGGCGCGCGGGAGAACTGGATGCGGCCGCGCGTGCCCTCGACGGAGACGTGCGGGAAGGCTGCTGCGATGCTCTTCCGGTCGGAGCCGTGCGAGCGCAGGATCTCGGCAAGGACGGCGACGGTGTCGTAGCCCTCGAAGGCGACGAACGAGGGTGGTCCGGCCAGCCGCTCGCGGAGTGCGGCGTCGACGCGTTCGCCCAACGGAGTGAAGCGCTCGGGCAGGTAGCTCAGGAACGGGATCGCGGTGCCGTCGGCGCCGAGCTGTTCGGCCCACTCGGTGAACTCCGGCTGGCCTGCGGGAGCGCCGATGAGGACGTCGGCCAGGCGCGGGTCGGCGCGGACCGCCTTGACGATCGGCACGGCCGGGTCCGGTGTGGCGACGAGCAGCAGGAGGGCCGTCGCGCCGTGGTCCACGAGCGCATCGCAGACCGCGGCGAAGCCGGTGGTGATGTCGATCTCGACGAGGTCGGCGCCGCGTGACGCCAGGTGCTCGCGCAGGATGCGGGTGCCGGATTGCCAGTAGACGGTCGGCTGGGCCGCGACGGCGACGCGGGTGTGGCCGGCGGCGAGGAGGAAGTCGGCGTAGACCTGCCAGCAGTGGGACTGTGCCGGGGCGATGCGGGCGACCCAGTCGGTCGGCTGCTCGGTGAGAGTGTCGAGGACCGCTGAGGAGCAGAGGAACGGTACCGCGAGGGCGTCGGCGCGTGCGGCGGCGGAGCGTGCCACGACGCTGTGATACTCGCCGACTATGGCGGCCGCGCCGAGGTCGGTGAGCTCGTCGACGGCTGCCGCGGCTTTGGCGGGATCGGCGGCGGTGTCGCGGACCAGCAGCTCGATGGGGATGCCGCTGTCGCCGGCGGCCAGTTCGAGGCCGGTGAGCAGGTGCCGGCCCGCCTCCACCCAACCGGGCCGGGACAAGGGGACCAGGGCGCCGACGCGGACGGGTGCGTTCATGGGCTGATCGTATTCGCGGTCGGGTGGTCGGATCCAAGGCCACTGGCCCGGCAATGGCCTGATGGCCTGATGGCCCGATGACCCCATGGCCCGATGGCTCGCGGCGCTTCGAGGCAGAGCACGGCAAAACAAACAGTGCCGCCGCCGATCCGAAGATCAGCGGCGGCACCGTGTCGCACGCGTCGTATCAGCGCTCAGCTCAGCGAGTAAGGCGCCAGCTCCGAAGGCAGTTCCGAAGCCGAAGCCCGGTCCAGCAGGAACAGGCTCCGCCCGCGTCCGCGCGCCCCGGCGGCCGGGATCTGTACCGGTCCGGCGCCGGACAGCGCCAGATGGGTGACCTTCGCCTTCTCCGCGCCGGCCGCGACCACCCAGACCTCGGCGGCGGCCTGGATCGAGGGCAGGGTCAGCGAGACCCGCAGCGGCGGCGGTTTCGGCGAGTTGTGCACGCCGACGGTGCTGCGCTTGTCCTCGTACAGGGCCGGGTGGCCCGGGAAGAGGGAGGCGATGTGGCCGTCCGGGCCCATGCCGAGCATCAGGACGTCGAAGGCCGGGACGTCGTCGCCCTCGCGGGCGAAGTCGGCCAGGGTCGACGCGTACTGCTCCGCCGCCTCCTCCGGGGTGAAGCCCGCCTTGTCGGCGGCGGCCATCGCGTGGATGTTCGCCTCCGGCAGCAGGCCCTCGGCGACCAGGCCGTCCAGCAGCGCCTCGCGGGCCTGGGTCTCGTTGCGCTCCGGGTCGCCGCTGGGCAGGAACCGCTCGTCGCCCCACCACAGCTGGACCCGGGACCAGTCCACGGCGCCGCGCGCCGGGGAGGCCGCGACCGCCGCCAGGGTCTTGATGCCGACGGTGCCGCCGGTCAGGACGACGTGCGCGGCGCCGCGGAGCGCCTGCACGTCGACCAGCCGGGTGATCAGCCGCGCCGCCACAGCCTGCGCCAGGACCTCGGCGTCGCGGTGGACGATGACCTCCGGAGTGGCGCTCATGGCGCGTCGTCCAGCGGCTTGTCGATCGCCTCGTTCTGCAGCTGCTCCTCGCGCTCGACCGACTCCTTGGGCAGCTCGCCCAGCGGACCCTTGTCGGGCTCGGCGGTCATCGTGATCGTCGACTTCTTCGGCGGGGTCGGCTGCATCTTGTCGATCGCCGCCGCGTCGTGCTCGGTGACGTGCCGCAGCACCTCCTCGTACGTCTCGTCGACGTCCAGGCGGCGCAGCTCCTCGGTGAGCAGGTCGGCCAGCTCGCGGCGCTTGAGCGCGACGTGCCGGTCCGGCTGGTCGGGCATGGAGAGCACGGCCAGCATCCCGTCGGGGCGGGTCAGGCTGATCTCGCCCTTGTCGGTGCCCAGGTGCACGCCGGTGATGCCGGGACCGGTGTCCGTGGACAGCGTCACCGGCACGCCCAGGCGCCAGCCCAGCCAGACCGCCAGCAGCGTCGAGGACGCGTTGTCGACCTCGGCGGTGACCTTGACGGTCTTCACCGTGGACGGCATCTGGTCCAGCGCCGCGGCCAGCATGGAGCGCCACGGGGTGCAGCGGGTCCAGGCCAGGTCGGTGTCGCCGGGGGAGTAGCCGCGCAGCCGGTCCGCGACCGGGACCGGGGTGTGGGTGCCGGAGGCGTCGGTGATCCGGCGCATCGCCAGCTTGCCCAGCGCGGACTCGGCCGGGTCCGTCGGCGACTCCGAGGGCCACCAGGTGACCACCGGGGTGTCCGGCAGCAGCAGCGGCAGCACGACGGCGTCGGCGTGCGAGGCCAGCTCGCCGTTGAGCCGCATCACCACGGCCTCGCCCGGGCCCATCTCGTCGCCGACCCGCACCTCGGCGTCCAGCCCGGAGAAGGGCTGCTCCGGGTGCGGTATCACGACCAGGATGCGCGAGGGGTGCGCGCGCGAGGCCTCGCGCGCGGCCCGCAGGGCGTAGTAGTGGTGCCGCTCGTCGGTCTCGATCACCAGGGTCAGGACCGCGCCGGTGGTGGCCGCCCCGGCCTCCTTGCGGATGTCGATCAGGGCGTTGGCGATCTTCGCCGAGGTGGTGGAATCCAGGTGCTTGATCATGGCCGCCGCCAGCTCCGTCCGTCCTTCGCGAGCATCTCGTCCGCCTTGGCCGGACCCCAGGTGCCCGAGGTGTACTGCTCCGGCTTGCCGTGTTCGGTCCAGTACGCCTCGATCGGGTCCAGGACCTCCCAGCCCAGCTCGACCTCCGCCACCCGCGGGAACAGCGGGGCGTCGCCGAGCAGGACGTCCAGGATCAGCCGCTCGTAGGCCTCCGGGGAGGACTCGGTGAACGCCTCGCCGTAAGCGAAGTCCATGTTCACGTCGCGCACCTCCATGGAGGTGCCCGGGACCTTGGAGCCGAAGCGGACCGTCACACCCTCGTCCGGCTGCACCCGGATCACCAGGGCGTTCTGCCCCAGCTCCTCGGTCTGGGTCGGGGTGAAGGGCAGGAACGGCGAGCGCTTGAACACCACCGCGATCTCGGTGACGCGGCGGCCCAGGCGCTTGCCGGTGCGCAGGTAGAACGGCACGCCGGCCCAGCGGCGGGTGTTCACCTCCAGCTTCACCGCGGCGTAGGTGTCGGTGGTGGAGTCCGGCGAGATGCCGTCCTCCTCCAGGTACCCGACCACCTTCTCGCCGCCCTGCCAGCCGGCCGCGTACTGCCCGCGGACCGTGTAGGTGTCCAGGTCGTCCGGGAGCCGGATGGCCGAGAGCACCTTGGTCTTCTCCGCGGCGATGGCGTCGGCGTCGAAGGACACCGGCTCCTCCATCGCGGTCAGCGCCAGCAGCTGCAGCAGGTGGTTCTGGATGACGTCGCGCGCCGCGCCGATGCCGTCGTAGTACCCGGCCCGGCCGCCGATGCCGATGTCCTCGGCCATCGTGATCTGGACGTGGTCCACGTGGTCCCGGCTCCAGATCGGCTCGAACATCTCGTTGGCGAACCGCAGCGCCAGGATGTTCTGGACCGTCTCCTTGCCCAGGTAGTGGTCGATCCGGAAGACCGACTTGGGCGGGAACACCGAGTCCACGATGGCGTTCAGCTCGCGGGCCGAGGTCAGGTCGTGGCCGAACGGCTTCTCGATGATGACCCGGCGCCAGGAGCCCTCCGGGCCCTGGTCCAGGCCGACCTCGTGCAGCTGCTCGACCACGCCGGGGAAGAACTTCGGCGGGACCGACAGGTAGAACGCGTGGTTGCCGTTGGTGCCGCGCTCGGCGTCCAGCTTGTCGATGGTGTCCTTGAGCTCCTGGAAGGCCTGCTTGTCGCCGAACTCGCCGGAGACGAAGCGGAAGCCCTCGGAGAGCTGGCGCCAGACCTCTTCGCGGTACGGGGTCCGCGCGTGCTCCTTGACCGCCAGGTGGACCTCTTCGGCGAAGTCCTGGTCGGCCCAGTCCCGGCGGGCGAACCCGACCAGGGCGAAGCCCGGGGGCAGCAGCCCCCGGTTCGCCAGGTCGTAGATCGCCGGCATCAGCTTCTTGCGGGACAGGTCGCCGGTGACGCCGAACATCACCAGGCCGCAGGGCCCGGCGATGCGCGGCAGGCGGCGGTCGGCGGCGTCGCGCAGCGGGTTCGCCGTGCCGTCGGCGGCCTGCTCGTGCGAGAGCAGCGCCTTCTCGGCCTGGGAGAGCTGGTAGCCCTGGTGGCTGTTGCCCTTGTCACTCACCGGAGCTTGTCCAATTCGCCCTGGACCGAGTCGAGGAGTTCCTTCCAGGAGACCTCGAACTTGTCGACGCCCTCGTCCTCCAGCAGCTGGACGACGTCGTCGTAGGAGACGCCGGCCGCGGCCAGGTCCTCAAGGACCTTGTGGGACTCGGCGTAGTGCGCGCGGATCGAGTCCTCGGACGGCTTGCCGTGGTCGGCCTCGGCGTCCAGCGTCGCCTCCGGCATGGTGTTCACCACGCCGCGGGTGATCAGGTCGTCCACGTACATGGTGTCCACGTACGCCGGGTCCTTCACACCGGTGGAGGCCCACAGCGGACGCTGCGGCTTGGCGCCGGCGGCGGCCAGCGCGGTCCAGCGGTCCGAGGAGAAGACCTCCTCGTAGGCCTCGAAGGCCAGGCGGGCGTTCGCGACGCCGGCCTTGCCCTTGAGCTCGGTCTTCCCGAGCTTCTCGAGGCGCTTGTCGATCTCGGTGTCGACCCGGCTCACGAAGAACGACGCGACCGAGGCGATCTTGCCCAGGTCGTGGCCGTTCGCCTTGGCCTGCTCGATCCCGGCCAGGAAGGCCTCCATCACCGCGCGGTAGCGCTCCAGCGAGAAGATCAGCGTCACGTTCACGCTGATGCCGGCGCCGAGCACCGCGGTGATGGCCGGCAGGCCCTCGCGGGTCGCCGGGATCTTGATGAACAGGTTCTCCCGGTCCACCAGCCACCACAGCTGCTTGGCCTCGGCCACGGTCGGCGCGGTCTGGTGCGCCAGCCGCGGGTCGACCTCGATCGAGACCCGGCCGTCCTGCAGGTCGGAGGCGTCGTAGGCGGGGCGCAGCACGTCGGCCGCGGCCCGCACGTCGGCGGTGGTGATCATGCGGATCGCCTCGTCGACGGTGACCCCGCGCACCGCGAGGTCCGTGAGCTGCTCGGTGTAGACCTCGGAACCGACGATGGCCTTCTGGAAGATCGTCGGGTTGGTGGTCACGCCGACCACGTTCTTCTCGGCCATCAGCGAGGCCAGGTTGCCGGACTGCAGGCGCGCGCGGGACAGGTCGTCCAGCCAGATCGCGACTCCGGCTCCGGACAGCGTGTCCAGATTCTTGTTCGTCATCTCGTCTTCTCCCTCTTCACTCAAAAATCAAGCGCCTGCGGCGGCCAGGGATTCCCGGGCCGCGGCCTCGACGGCCTCGGCCGTGATGCCGAACTCGCGGTACAGGGTCTTGTAGTCCGCGGAGGCACCGAAGTGCTCCAGCGAGACGCTGCGGCCGGCGTCGCCGACGTACTGCGCCCAGCCGGCACCGACGCCCGCCTCGACCGAGACGCGGGCCTTCACGGCGGTCGGCAGGACCGACTCCTTGTAGGCGGCGTCCTGCTCTTCAAACCACTCGGTGGAGGGCATCGAGACCACGCGGGTCGGGATGCCGTCGGCCTCCAGCGCCTCGCGGGCCTGGATCGCCAGCTGCACCTCCGAGCCGGTGCCGATCAGGATCACCTTCGGCGCGCCGCCGCTGGCCTCGGCCAAGACGTAGCCGCCCTTGGCGGTGCCCTCGATCGCGTCCAGCGAGGAGTTCAGCGCCTCGTGGTCGTAGGTCGGGATGCCCTGGCGGGTCAGCGCGATGCCGACCGGGCCGTGGTCGTCGGTGCCGGTGTGCTTCTCCATCAGGGCCTTCCAGGCGCCGACGGTCTCGTTGGCGTCGCCCGGGCGGACCACGGTCATGCCCGGGATCAGCCGCAGCGCGGCGACGTGCTCGACCGGCTGGTGGGTCGGGCCGTCCTCGCCCAGGCCGATCGAGTCGTGCGTCCAGACGTAGGTGACCGGCAGCTTCATCAGCGCGGCCAGGCGCACGGCCGGGCGCATGTAGTCGGAGAACACCAGGAAGGTGCCGCCGAACGGCAGGGTGTTGCCGTGCACCGCGATGCCGTTGAGGATCGAGCCCATCGCGTGCTCGCGGATGCCGAAGTGCAGGATGCGGCCGTAGGGGCTGGACTCGCCGAACTCGGTCTCGCCGTAGACCGCGGGCAGGAACGACTTGCCGCCCTTGATCGTGGTCAGGTTCGACTCCGCGAGGTCGGCCGAGCCGCCCCACAGCTCCGGCACCGACTCGGCGATCGCCTGGATGACGGCCTCCGACGCCTTGCGGGTCGGGACGTCCTTGCCCGGCTCGAAGGTCGGGAGCTTCTCGGCCCAGCCGGCCGGCAGCTCGCGCTTGGCGATGCGGTCGAACTCGCTGGCGCGCTCCGGGCTCTTGCCGCGCCAGGCGGCGAACTCGGCGTCCCAGGCCTTGTGCTCGGCCGCGCCGCGCTCGCCGACCTTCCGGACGTGCGCCAGGACGTCGGCCGGGACGTCGAAGGTCTTGTCCGGGTCCATGCCCATGACCTTCTTGGTGGCCGCGACCTCGGCCTCGCCGAGCGCGGCGCCGTGCGCCTTGCCGGAGTTCTGCAGGTTCGGGGCCGGCCAGCCGATGATGGTGCGCAGCCGGATGATCGAGGGGCGCTCGGTCTCCGCCTCGGCCGCCAGCAGGGCCTGGTGCAGTTCCTCGACGTTCTCGTGGTACTCGCCGCCGGCCAGCCAGTCCACGTGCTGCACGTGCCAGCCGTAGGCCTCGTAGCGGTGCAGCACGTCCTCGCCGAAGGCCACCTTGGTGTCGCCCTCGATGGAGATGTGGTTGTCGTCGTAGACCACCACGAGGTTGCCGAGCTTCTGGTGGCCGGCGATCGAGGAGGCCTCGGAGGTGACGCCCTCCTCCAGGTCGCCGTCGGAGGCGAAGACGTAGATCTTGTGGTCGAACGGAGAGGTGCCGGCCGCGGCGTCCGGGTCGAACAGGCCCCGCTCGTAGCGCGCCGCCATCGCCATGCCGACCGCGTTGGACAGGCCCTGGCCCAGCGGGCCGGTGGTGATCTCGATGCCCTTGGTGTGGCCGTACTCCGGGTGGCCGGGGGTGAGCGAGCCCCACTGGCGGAAGTGCTTGAGGTCCTCCAGCTCCAGGCCGAGGCCCGCGTAGTACAGCTGGATGTACTGGGTGAGCGAGGAGTGGCCGCAGGAGAGCACGAAACGGTCCCGGCCGACCCAGAGCGGGTCGGCCGGGTCGAAGCGAAGGTGCCGCTGGAAGAGCAGGTAGGCCGCCGGGGCCAGGGACATCGCGGTACCGGGGTGGCCGTTACCGGTGTTCTGGACCGCGTCCATGGCCAGGGCTCGGACGGTGTCCACAGCGCGCTTGTCCAAGTCGGTCCACTCGAACGGGGTTGCGGTGCTTGCGGTGCTCACCGGAAGCGCTCCTTCGCAGTTCACGCGCCGAGGCCCCACGCTCGGGTACAGCCGGTGGGACCCCTGCGCAACATGATTCAGATCTCGTTTCGCCAGCCTACTCGGACCTCAGAGGCATCGCGTTCCCAGTCAGCAGGTGGACGCGTACGCCCGGGCTAACCCTTAGTGAACAGCAGTGGTGGAGTCCTCATATACCTGCGCGGCGTATTTGATCTACGACGGTTGGACGACTCAATGCGCGATAAGGCGACCCGGCGCAAAAGCTGCGAGGGGGACGGTTTAAAGTTGCGTGTTGTCCGAATCAGGTATCCATGGAGGACGGGCTTTTGACCACGGTCGAGACTCCCCCGGCCACGGCTCCGTCCCGGACCGTCACTCCCTCTGTGGAGCCGGTGGGGGCAGACCGCGGCGGGCACACGATGGCGGTCGTCAAGGCCTACGTCGCCCTGACCAAGCCGCGCATCATCGAGCTGCTGCTGGTCACCACCATCCCGGTGATGTTCCTGGCGCTGCGCCACGTGCCGGCGCTGTGGCCGGTGATCGCCGTGACGATCGGCGGCTACCTGTCCGCCGGCAGCGCCAACGCGCTGAACTGCTACGTGGACCGCGACATCGACGCCGAGATGCGCCGCACCCGGCGCCGCCCGGTGCCGGCCGCGTCGGTGACGCCGCGGGACGCTCTGGTGTTCGGGCTCGTGCTCGGCGTGGTGTCCACGCTCTGGCTCGGGTTCGCGGTGAACTGGCTCTCCTCGGGCCTGGCGCTCGCGGCGAACGCTTTCTACGTGCTCGTCTACACGATGGTGCTCAAGCGGCGCACGCCGCAGAACATCGTCTGGGGCGGCGCGGCCGGCTGCTTCCCGGCGCTGATCGGCTGGACCGCGGCGACGGACCGGCTGGCGTGGGCGCCGGTGGTGCTGTTCATGGTCGTGTTCCTGTGGACGCCGCCGCACTTCTGGGCGCTGGCCATCCGCTACCGCGAGGACTACGCGGCGGCGAACGTGCCGATGCTGCCGGTGGTGGCCCCGGCCCGCGAGGTGACCAGGCAGATCGTCTGGTACTCCTACGCGACCGTGGCCTGCTCGCTGCTGCTGTGGCCGATCGGGCACACCGGCCTGGTCTACCCGATCGCGGCGGCCGTGCTCGGCGTGGTGTTCCTGGTCGAGGCGCACCGCCTGGACCTGCGGGCGCGCTCGGGCAAGGACGGCGCGGCGCTGCTGCCGATGCGCCTGTTCCACTTCTCGAACATGTATCTGGCGCTGCTGTTCGTGGCCGCCGCGGTGAGCCCTCTCGTTCACTGAGGGTTCGCTGAGGCACCTGTACCCTTTCCAGGGTGTATCGGCTCACCAACACCACGCAGCACTACGCCTGGGGATCGCCCAGCGCCATCAGCGAACTGCTAGGCCGCGAGCCCTCCGGGCAGCCGGAGGCCGAGCTGTGGATGGGCGCGCACCCGACGGCGCCGTCCCGGATCGACGGCGGTGAGGCCACGCTGCTCGACTTCGTCTCCGCCGACCCGGTGGGGATGCTCGGCCCGCAGGTCGCCGCCAGGTTCAAGAACCGGCTGCCGTTCCTGCTCAAGGTGCTGTCGTCGGCGAAGGCGCTGTCCATCCAGACGCATCCCACGCGCGCGCAGGCCGAGGCCGGCTACGCCGCCGAGCAGGAGCGCGGGCTGGCGGCCGGCGACCCGAACCGCAACTACGCGGACGACTGGCCCAAGCCGGAGATCCTGATGGCGCTCACCGCCTTCGAGGCGCTGGCCGGCTGCCGCACCGCCGAGGACGCCGAGCGCGTGCTCGCCGAGCTGGTCGAGCTGGGCGCCGAGGCGCTGGACCCGGTGCGGGCGGCGCTTGCGGACCGGCCGGAGCCGGCCACCGTGGCCGCCGCCATCGGCCGGCTGCTGGAGTGGCCCGCGGACACCCGCGAGGAGCTGGTGGCGAGCGTCGTCGAGGCCTGTCGGGTCGGGGCGGACAAGGGCGGCGAGCTCGCGGAGGACTTCGCGGCGGTGCTGCGCGTCGCCGAGGACTTCCCGGGCGACATCGGCCTGGTGGCGATGCTGCTGATGAAGCGGGTCGTGCTCAAGCCCGGCGAGGCCGTCTTCCTGGAGGCCGGCGGGCTGCACGCGTACCTGCACGGCACCGGGATCGAGCTGCTCGCCAACTCCGACAACGTGCTGCGCGCCGGGCTGACGCCGAAGCACATCGACGTCGCCGAGCTGCTGCGGGTGATGGACGCCTCGGTGCCGGTCCCGGTGCGGCACGGCACGGCGATCGGCGTGGGGGTCGAGGAGTTCGACACGCCGGCGCCGGAGTTCCGGCTCTACCGCGCGACGCTGGACACCGGCACCACGCTGCGCGTGGAGATCCCCGGCACCGGCCCGCGGATCGTGCTGGCGCTGTCCGGCGAGGTCGAGCTGCGCGGGACCCGGGGGGCGCTGACGCTCACCCAGGGCGAATCGTGCTTCGTGCCGGCGCGGGAGGGGCGGGTCGAGGCTTCGGGGATCGCCGATCTCGTGGTGGCGGCGCCGGGGGTTTAGGGAAAAGTCTCCCGCCCCGAGCAACCCCGCGCTCAGCCCGACCCCTCAAGGACCGGTGACAGAAGATTGAGCCGGTCGGAGGGGACAGCGGATGGCGCGGGGAGATAGGGCGGCCGTCGAGGAGGAACTGGAACAGTTCGTCCGGGGACGGTATCTGGCGTTGCGCCGAACGGCGTACCTGCTGTGCGGGGACTGGCACCGGGCTGAGGACCTTGTTCAGGGAACGCTGATCAAGGTGGTGGTGGCCGCGCGGCGGCGTCGCGTGGAGAGCCTGGACGCCTACTCGCGGCAGGTGCTGCTCCGGCTTTTCCTCGATGAGAACCGCCGACTGTGGCGGCGTCGGGAGAAGTCGTGGGCGGAGCCTGTGGAAGTCGCCGACGGCGCCGACCGCGTCCGCGGGGACAGCGACCTCAAGCTCACGGTGCTCTCCGCGCTCCGTGGCCTCCCGCCCCGGCAGCGGGCGACGGTGGTGCTCCGCTACTGGGAGGACCGCAGCGTCGAGGAGACCGCGGCCCTGCTCGGCATCTCGCAGGGGACGGTGAAGAGCCAGAGCGCCAGGGCCCTGGCCTCGCTGCGCGTGGTGCTCCAGGACGACCGGCTCGGACTCGGCATCGGCTCGGAAGGAGCCACAGCGTGAACGAGAACGAGATCAGGGATGTGCTCGGCGAGGGGATCGGTGCGGAACCGCCGATCGCCGGAGGCCCGGCGGCGGTGTTCGCCGGGGCGCGGGCGCGGGTGGTGCGGACCCGGGCCGTCACCGGCGCGCTGAGCGTGGTGGCGGTGCTCGGTGTCGCGGCCGGGGCGGTGGCGCTCGGCGGGGGATCGGGGGGTGCGGCGAAGGGGAACCGGGACGTGCCGCCCGGGGTGGCCGTGTCGACGCCGAGTGCGAAGCCGTCGAAGGCGCAGCCGGCCACATCCACGCCGACGACGGCCGGTAAGAACGGGGCGTACTACAAGCGCGGCACCGCCAACCCCGCGCCGGTCCCGGGGCCGGGCCGGGTCCTGATGGACGGGCGCTCAGCCGGCGAGATCGTCAAGGGCCTGCTGCCGGCGGGGCTCGTCACGGCGAACCTCGCCGGCCAGGACAGCTACAACCCGGCCCAGCTGGGGGTGCGGGTCGCCATGTCGATGTCGCTCGACGACGGCAGCGGCCGGCTGACCACGGTGTGGGGCGACCTGAACGAGAACCAGCGGTTCCAGTTCGCCGACACGAACTGCGCGACGGAGGAGGCGATCGACTCGAACGTCGACGACTGCCGGTCGTTCCCGCAGCCGGACGGCAGCGTCATTCTCACCTATCTGCGCAGTGACGCCACTGCGGACCCGAGCGGGCCGACCAAGGGCTCGATCTCGAACGCCGCGGTGCGGGCGTTCCCGGACGGTACGGCGGTCGAGCTGTCGGCGGCCAACTACTTCATCCCGCCGAACGGCTCGCAGGCCGGCAGTTCGCCGATCGACCCGACGCGGCAGGAACCCCTGCTGACGCAGGACCAGCTCAAGGCGGTCCTGATGGACGGCCGGTGGGGGCTGACGGTCTCGGCCGAGTTCGCCCAGCAGGCCCGGCGTGACCTGGTGCCTTACGTCGACGAGACCCAGAAGAACTAGCGCGGGAGGAACAAGAGTGCCCGGCCCGCGAGCATCGGGCCGGGCACGTTTGTATGTGTATCAGGCGGCGGAGGCCGCGGCGGTGGCGGCCGGCACGGCCTTGCGCTCCCGCATCGCCAGCAGCACCCGCCACGTCCCGGCCCAGACGATCGCCGCGCCGAACATGTGGATGCCGACCAGCAGCACCGGCAGGTGCGTGAAGTACTGGACGTAGCCGATCACGCCCTGCGCCATCAGGAGCAGGAACAGGTCGCGCACCGCGGTCAGGACGCGGGGGCCGGCGCCGGTCGCCTTCAGCCCGAACCACAGCGCCACGGTCAGGCCCACGACCAGGAAGACCAGGTCGGCGTGCAGCTGCGTGGCGTTGGCGGGGCTGAGCGGGAAGCGCTTGTTGCCCGGGTCGCCGAGCTTGGCGCCGGAGTGCGGGCCGCTGCCGGTGACGATGGTGCCGGCGATGAGCAGCGCGCCGACGCCGGCGGTCAGGACGTAGCCGAGTTGGCGCAGGACGGGCTGCACGGTCGGCGTCGGCGCGGCGTCGTTGGGCTCGCGGCTGCGGACCCACAGGACGTAGGACAGCGCGACCATGCCGAGCGAGACCAGCATGTGCAGGGAGACCCAGATCGGGGCCAGGTGCGTGCGCACCGAGATGCCGCCGATGACCGCCTGCACCACGACGCCGACGAAGAGCGTCCAGGACAACTTGTTCAGCACCGCGCGGCGCGGGTGCCAGCGCATGCACGCGATGATCGCGGCGCCGACCGCCACCGACACCGCGAAGGTCAGCATGCGGTTGGTGAACTCCACGACGCCGTACGCGCCGAGCCGGCTGGTCGGGACCAGGCTGCCGTCGGTGCAGGTGGGCCAGGTCGGGCAGCCCAGGCCGGAGTCGGTGAGGCGGACCGCGCCGCCGGTGACGATGATGCCGATGTTGGCGACCAGGGCCGCGAAGCAGGTCCAGGTGAGGATCGCCGGGGTGGTGCGCCAGGCGATGGCGCGGGCCAGGAGGTTGGCGGGGGCCTTGAGGTTGGCGGGGGCCGGGCTGGCGGGGCGCGCGGCGGCGGCGGCGGCGGTCGCGAGGTCCGTCGCGAGGTCGGCCGGGGCTGCGGCGGTGCTCAGGGTGCCGGTCGTGCCGGTCGTGCCGGTCGTGCCGGTCGTGCCGGACGTGGCGGCGGCAGAGTCGGCGCTGGCACGCTCGGCCTGAGCCGGCACCGTCGCCTCGCCGGCCGGAGCCGCGCTGCCTGCCGCCTCCACCTGGTCGTCGCTGAGCGTGCTGCCGGCCGGGGCGTCCCCGGCGGTCTGCGTCATCGTCCTGCTACTCCCACTTGAAGGTGCGGGCGGCCACCGCGATCGCGGCCACGGCCCACGCGGCGAGGATACCGACGTTCGCCCAGGGCAGCGTGGCGCCGTGCTGGAGCACGTCGCGCAGGCCGTTGGTGAGGGCGCTGATCGGGAGGGCGTCGAGCACGTGGCGGACGCCCGACGGGAACTTGGACAGCGGGATGATCACGCCGCCGCCGGCCAGCAGCAGCAGGAACACGAAGTTCGCCAGGCCCAGCGTGGCCTCGGCGCGCAGCGTGCCGGCCATCAGCATGGCCAGGCCGGCGAAGGTGCCGGTGGCCAGGACGATCAGGACCGCCACCGCCAGCGGGTTGCCGTGCGGCTTCCAGCCCATGGCCAGGGCGATCGCCGAGAGCAGCGCGATCTGGATCACCTCGACGCACAGCACGCACAGCGCCTTGGCCACGATCAGCCCCCAGCGCGGCAGTGGGGTGGCGCCCATGCGCTTGAGCACGCCGTAGCGGCGCTCGAAGCCGGTGGCGATCGCGAGTCCGGTGAACGCCGTCGACAGCACCGCCGCGCCGAACAGGCCCGGGGCGTAGAAGTCGATGCGCTTGCCCGGGCCGGTGGTCGCGACCAGCGACTCCCCGGAGAACAGGACCATCATCAGGGCCGGGATCACTATGGTCAGCAGCAGCTGCTCGGGGTTGCGGAGCATCAGGCGGACCTCGTGCGCGGCCTGCGCGAGGATCATGCGGGGGGCCGGGGCGGCGCCCGGCTTCGGCGTGAAGCTCAGGGCCGCGGCCCGGCGGGCGCCGTTCAGGGCGCCGGTGTCGTCGGCCGTGTCGTCGGCGGAGGCGGTGGTCGTCAACGGAGGTCCCGTCCGGTGAGATCGAGGAAGACGTCTTCGAGGGTACGGCGTCCCACGCTCAGTCCCTGCGGCATCACGTCCTTGGCGGCGCACCACGCGGTCACCTTCGCCAGTGCGGTGGGGGTGATGTCCCCGGCCACGGTGTAGCCGCCGGGCGGCTGCTCGACGGCGGTCAGGCCGGCTGGCAGCGTGGCCAGCAGCCCGGCCAGGTCCAGGCCGGGGGGTGCGGTGAAGCGGATCGCGGTGTCCGCGGTGCCGTTCGCGGCGGCCAGCGCCGCCGGGGTGTCGTGCGCGATCACCCGGCCGGAGTCCACGATCGCCACCGTGTCGGCCAGCCGTTCGGCCTCGTCCAGCAGATGCGTGGTGAGCACCACGGTGACGCCGTCGCGCCGCAGCTGCTCGATCAGCTCCCAGGTGGCGTGCCGGGCCTGCACGTCCAGGCCGGCCGTGGGCTCGTCCAGGAACACCAGCTCCGGCCGCCCGACCACGGCCAGCGCCAGCGAGAGCCGCTGCTGCTGGCCGCCGGACAGCCGCCGGAAGGTGGTGCGGCCGGCCGAGCCCAGGCCCAGGCGCTCGATCAGCGCGTCGGTGTCCAGGGGGTTCGCGTAGAGCTTCGCGGTGTGCTTCAGCATCTCCGCGGCGCGCACGCTGGGATAGATGCCGCCGGACTGCAGCATCACGCCGATCCGCGGCCGCAGCCGCTCGCCCTCGGCGATCGGGTCCAGCCCGAGCACGCGGACGGTGCCGCCGTCGGGACGGCGGTACCCCTCGCAGCACTCGATCGTGGAGGTCTTGCCGGCCCCGTTCGGGCCGAGCACGGCGGTGATGGTCCCGGTCTGCACGCGCAGGTCCAGGCCGTCCACCGCGGTCTTGGCGCCGTACCTCTTGACCAGGCCGGTCACTTCTACGGCTGGTTGTCCCATAGCGGTGATTCTACGAAGCCGACCTCTGGTCCTTCGTGCCGGGTCTTGCTGTTATGTGCGCCACACGCTCTCAGGTCCCGGACGGCTTGATCGGGTTGGACGTCGGCAGGTCGAGCTCCACGACCTCGAACTCCTCCAGCGCGATCAGCTGGACACCCTCCTTCATCTGCTCGAACGCCGCCTTCCGGATGGCGGCCTGCGGGCCGCGCGAGGCCGCGAGCGCGTCCGGGTCGCTGAAAAGGGTGCTGACGCCGGCCATGCCGCGGGCCCGGTCCAGGAGCAGACTGGCGCCCTGGAAGCCGTCGAGGGACTGCAGCCGGGGCAGGCCGATCTCCTTGAAGGCCTCGACGAGCCGGTCGGCCTGGTCCGGGGCGAACGCCATGCGCTGGAGCCGGAAGCCGCCGCTGTCCGCCGAGGCCGGCCGGGTGTAGGCCGCGGCCTCCAGGTTCGTGGTGGTGATCGTCGAGACGAACCGCGCCAGCATGTCCGTGCGCCGGTCGCGGAGCTGCGCGTCGCTGTCCTTGAGGGCCTGTTCGGTCTCCCACCAGGAGCCGGTGAGGATCTTGCCCAGCGCCCGGTCGGCGAAGATCCCGATGCCGTCGAAGCCGGGCTGCTCGGCCATCATCCCCGGGACGGCCTTGGCGATCACGTCCAGGGCCGGGCCGACGTCCGCCGGGTCGCAGGTGATGTAAAGGCTGCGGACGAACATGATCGTCCTCCCATCGTCTTCGCTAATAGCGCAGTCCAGGCCGGGTTCGCACGCAAGCGGGCGTGGGCTGTTCGTGGGAGATCACCGGCTGTTACTGAACCGGTTCATGGAGATCGCTGAACCGGTTCATGGCCGGTGGTCGCTGTAAGGGGCGCGCGTGCTCTCCCGCACCGTGAGCCGGGGCGTGGCGCTCTGCACGTCGCGCACCGAGCCCGGCTCGTCGATCGCGGCCAGCAGCATCGCCGCGACCTGGCCGCCGAGCGCGAACGTGTCGCGGTGCAGCGCGGTGATCCCCGGGTGCACGATGCGGGTGAGCAGGGAGTCCTCGAAGGAGACCACTGACAGGCCGGCCGGCACGGCCACCCCCATCTCGGCCGCCACCGCGAGCCCGGCGACCGCCATGACGTCGGAGTCGAAGATCAGGGCGCTGGGCCGCTCCGGGCTGCTCAGCAGCGCGCGGGTGGCCGAGGCGCCCTGGGCGTCGCTGAAGTCGGTGGGGACCGAGACCGCGTCCACCAGGTGCAGGCGGCGGGCCGCGTCCTTCAGCGCCCGGATGCGGCGGCGGGTGTGGTGGAACGCCTCGTCGCCGGCGACGTGCGCGATGCGCCGGTGGCCCAGCGCGGCCAGGTAGTCCACCAGGGACAGCATCGCCTCGCGGTCGTCGGCCCACAGGCTGGGCAGCGTGCCGTGGCCGCCGGGGCCGCCGATCACCACCGCCGGGACGTCCAGTTCCTCCAGCACCGGCACACGCTTGTCCCGGTGCTGGAGGTCGACCAGCACGAAGCCGTCCACATGCCGCTCGGAGGTCCAGCGCCGGTAGACCTCGATCTCGGCCGCGGTGTCCTCGACGATCATCAGGTGCAGCGCCACCGAGCGCGCGGACAGTCCGGCCTGGAGCCCGGCCAGCAGCAGGCCGAAGAACGGCTCGGCGCCGATGGTCTGCGCGGGGCGCGCCACCACCAGCCCGACCGCGTCCGCGCGGGCGCCGCCGAGGGCGCGCGCCGCCTTGTGCGGCCGCCAGTTCATCTCCGAGGCCACCCGAAGGATGCGTTCGCGGGTGGCGGGGCTTACGCCGGGGCGGTCGTTCAGCGCGAACGACACGGCGCTCTTCGACACCCCGGCACGGCGGGCGATGTCGTCGATCGTGGGCCTGGTCACGGTTCCCCCATAAACTCTGCGGCGCGTAGCGCCTCCGTAACGGGCGGTGGTGGGAGACGGGTGGGCCCCTTCCCCGGTGGGGGTCCCCCTTGACACCCCGGATGACGCAGAGCATAGTCCCATTCCACTAGAGCGGTTTAGTAAAACTCTCGTGAACGAGAGAGCACTCCCTGAACGAGCCCCCAGACCGAACCCCTCACACGGAAAGCCGGGAGTCATGAGCATGCGCAGGACCACAGCGGTATCCGCCATAGCCGTCGCCGCGACGCTGCTGGCCGGCTGCGGCGTCGGAAGCAAGTCCTCGTCCGCGGACGCGAACAAGACCGTCGCCACCACGGCCGCGCTCTCGGGCAGCATCACCTTCCAGACCTGGTCGTTGAAGAACGACAAGTTCACGCCGTTCTTCACCAAGCTGATCGCCGACTTCAAGGCCGCGCACCCGGGCACCGACATCAACTGGATCGACCAGCCCGGCGACGGCTACCCGACCAAGGTCGCCAGCCAGGTCTCCACCGGCAGCCTGCCCGACGTGATCAACCTGCCGCCGGACATCGCGCACGCCGTGGCCAAGACCGGCAACCTGCTGGACCTGAAGCAGAACGTCCCGACGCTGCAGACGGACTGGGTCAAGAGCGGCCTGAACGCCTACAACTACCAGGACATCTCCAGCGGCTCCCAGTACTTCGGCTTCCCGTGGTACCTCGGCACGGACGTCAGCTACTGGAACAAGACGATGATGGCCAAGGACGGCCTGGACGCCACCAACCCGCCGAAGACCTTCGACGACCTGGTCGCGCAGGCGAAGACCATGCACGACAAGTCCGGCGGCAAGGACTACCTGATGTCGCGCGCCCCGGGGCTGTCCGACATCGCCAACACCGGCACCAAGCTGCTCACCGCCGACGGCACGAAGTTCGCCTTCAACACCGCGCCGGCCGAGGCGATGCTGGACAAGTACACCGCCGCCTACAAGGCCGGGTACCTGCCCTCGAACGTCCTGGACAACAGCTACGAGGGCAACTCCACGCTGTTCAGCAAGCAGCAGGTCGCCTGGACCACCGGCGGCGGCAACCTGATCACCAGCCTGCAGCAGGACAACCCGACGCTGGCCCCGAACGTGCTCCCGTCCCCGGCGCTGGACACCGCGCCGCTGTACGTGCAGGGCCTGTCGGTCGCCAGCAAGAGCAAGAACCTCCCGCTGGCCCTGGCCTTCGCCGAGTTCGTGACCGACGACGCCAACCAGCAGGCCTTCATCAAGCTGGCGCCGGGCTTCCTGCCGGGTTCCTCGGCCTCGGCCAACAACCCGCAGTACAGCAAGAGCGACGGCACGCCGCAAGGCGACGCCGCGGTGATCGCGTACAAGGACATGCAGACCGCGGTGAACTTCACCCCGCCGATCTGGACCGACGCGATGAACACGATCCTGAACCAGGAGATCGCCAAGGCGATGACCGGCAAGGAGAGCTCCAAGCAGGCCCTGGACAACACGGTGAACCAGGCGAACGCGCTGCTCACGCAGTGACGTGTGTCCCGTAGGCCTGAGTAGGAAGCAGCGAGGAAACCGATGAGGTCCCACCGGTTCTACACCCCATGGCTGTTGATGCTGCCGGCGCTGGTATGGCTCGCGCTGTTCAGCGTCTGGCCGGCGATCAACACCGTCACGTTGTCGTTCACCAACGTGCACCAGCTCACCGGTGGGCACTTCATCGGTCTCAAGAACTACTGGCTCCTGTGGCACGACCCGCACATCCGGGACGCGGTGCTCAACACCATCGTCTTCATGGTGATCTGCGTCCCGCTGCTCACCCTGCTTCCGCTGCTGCTGGCGATGCTGGTGCAGCGGAACATCCGAGGCATCGCCTTCTTCCGGACCGCGTTCTACTTCCCGGTCATCGCCTCGGCGGTGACCGTGGCCCTGATCTGGAAGTGGATGCTGGACGACCGCGGTCTGTTCAACAACCTGCTGCAGACCATGGGATTCGTCCACAAGACGGTCCCGTTCCTCACCGACCGGTGGCTGCTGCTGCTCAGCGCGATCGCGCTGACGGTGTGGAAGGGCCTGGGCTACTACATGCTCCTGTACATGTCCGCGCTGGGCAGCGTGCGGCGGGAGCTGCACGAGGCCGCCGCCGTGGACGGCGCCGGATCGGTGCGCCGGTTCTGGAGCGTCACGGTCCCCGGGGTGCGCGGCACCATGATCCTGATCTCGGTGCTGATCGCGGTGAACGCCATGCGGGTGTTCAGCGAGCTCTACATCCTCGGCGGCGCCACCGGCGGGGTCGGGGGCCAGGACGTGTCGATCGTGATGCTGGTGCAGCAGGCCGCCTCCGGCAGCGACGGCCGCCTCGGCTACGCCAGCGCGATCAGCGTGTTCCTGTTCTTCCTCACCGCCATCCCGCTGTTGTTCCTGACCCGCCTGAACAAGAACAGCCAGGAGGAGTCGTGACCGCGACCACCGCCGAGGACAGCCGCGAGCAGCAGAAGCGGCAGAAGCGGGCCGCGCGCGGCACAGCCGCCGTCCGGCATCCGGAGCGCAAGGGGCGCTCGCCCATCTTCGACGCCCCGACGCCGCACGGGCTGGTCCTGCGCTACACCGCGCTGGTCATCGTGCTGCTGATCTCCGTCGGCCCGATGCTGTGGGAGCTGTCGACCTCGCTGAAGAGCAAGGCCGAGGACGTCTACACGCAGAACATCCAGCTGCTGCCGCACCACCCGACGCTCGGCAACTACGGCGAGGTGCAGAACACCATCCCGGTGTGGCACTTCGCGCTGAACTCGCTGACCGTGGCCGCCATCAACGTCACGGGCAACGTCATCGGCGCCACGCTGGCCGGCTACGTGCTGGCCCGGCTCAAGTTCAAGGGCCGCAAGCTGCTGCTCGGGGTGTTCGTGGCGACGCTGATCCTGCCGGCCGAGGTGACGATCATCTCCAAGTTCCAGATGATCACCAGCATGGGCCTGGGCGACTCGATCCTCGGGGTCTGCCTGCCGGACATGATCGCCATGACCAACGTGCTGCTCATGCGCAACGCGTTCATGGCGCTGCCCAAGGAGATCGAGGAGGCCGCGATCATCGACGGCGCCAACGTCCTGCAGCGGATGCGCTACGTCGGCCTGCCGTCGGTCAAGGGCACGCTGAGCGTGATCTCGATCTTCGCCTTCATCGGGGCCTGGGACGACTTCCTGTGGCCGCTGCTGGTGTTGCAGAGCCCGAACAAGCTCACGCTGACCGTCGGCCTGTCCTATCTGAACGGCCAGTGGTCGCATGATCCGCGCACCATCGCCGCCGGAACCATGATGGCGCTGCTGCCGATCCTCGCGCTCTTCCTGATCTTGCAAAGGTACTTCTTCCGAGGCGTCGCGGAGGGCGCCATCAAGGGGTGACGCCCTCCAGGTCCCACGACATCTGATCGCCACCGCACGCCCCGCACACACGAGGACCCGCTCCGGCCATGACCGCAGTTCCGCCCCGTCCGCCGTCCCCGCAGCCGCCGACCGCAGGCACCCAGCCGACGCACCCACAAGCCGCACCCCGCTTCGGCGTCAACTACACCCCCAGCGTCGGCTGGTTCCACCACTGGCTCGACTTCGACCTGGACGAGGTGCGCGCCGACCTGGACTCGATCGCCGGGCTCGGCCTGGACCACGTGCGGGTCTTCCCGCTGTGGCCGGTGTTCCAGCCCAACCGGACGCTGATCCGGCCGCGCGCGGTCGAGCAGCTGGTGGCGCTCGCCGACGCCGCCGGCGAGCGCGGGCTGGACGTCAACGTCGACGGCCTGCAGGGCCACCTGTCCAGCTTCGACTTCCAGCCGGCCTGGGTCAGCACCTGGCACCGCCGGAACATGTTCACCGACCCCGACGTGGTCGCCGGCGAGGCCGAGTACCTGCGCACGCTGGCCTCCGCGCTGGCCGACCGCCCGAACTTCATCGGCATGACGCTCGGCAACGAGACCAACCAGTTCTCCGGCGACCCGCATCCGGATCCGGACCGCATCACCCCGGCGCAGGCCGCGGCCTGGCTGGACCGCCTGCTCGCGGCCTGTGAGGAGGGCGCGCCGGGCAAGCTGCACCTGCACTGTTCCTACGACGCCGCCTGGTACCTCGACGACCACCCCTTCACCCCGGGGCACGCCGCGCGCCAGGGCGCCGCGACCGCGATCCACTCCTGGGTCTTCAACGGCACGCAGCAGCGCTACGGCACGGACTCCACGGCCGTGGCGCACCACGCCGAGTACATGATCGAGCTGTCCAAGGCCTGGGCCACCGAGGCGCACCGGCCGGTGTGGCTGCAGGAGGTCGGCGCTCCGCAGCCGCACATCCCGGCCGACAAAGCCGCCGATTTCACCCGGGCCACGGTAGCGAACGCGCTTGACTGCCCGGACCTGTGGGGCGTCACGTGGTGGTGTTCACACGACGTGAGCAAGGACCTGGCCGACTTCCCCGAGCTCGAGTACCGCCTCGGGCTGCTCACCAACTCCCGCGAGCCCAAGCCGGCCGGACTGGAGCTGGCGAAGATCGTCGGCGAGGTCCGGGAGCAGTGGGCCCCGCCCGCCCCGCGGGCCGTCGGCCTGGTCCTGGACCTGCCCGAGGAGGTCACGGCGCGGGCCACGTGCGGCCCCGGCGGACGCTACTACGAAGCCTTCATGCATTTATTAGCAGAAGGTGCACGGCCCACAGCTGTACTCGCCGGGTTGGCGGGGGATAAGAATCACTTGACTGCGCGCGGCATCACCGAGGTGCTGGCCGTCGAGGACGTTTGGAGCTAAAGCGATGCACGATAACCGGTCCTTGGTGGAACACCGTCTGAAGCGCGTCCTGGAGGAGCGCATCACCCCGGCGATCTACCCGGAGTCGGTGCCGTTGACGGGGTCGATCTGGGTGGCGCCCGGCGAGCCGGTGCCGGTGGCCGAAGGCCTCGCCGCGCCGCGCGAGCCGGTCGCGGTCGGCGACCGCTGGGGCGCGCCGTGGGGGACGAGCTGGCTGACGGTCGCCGGGACGGTCCCCGCCGCCTGGGCGGGCCGGACCGTCGAGGCGATCATCGACCTCGGATTCGACAAGAACATGCCCGGCTTCCAGTGCGAGGGGCTGGTCTACCGACCCGACGGCTCGCCGGTGAAGGGTCTGAACCCGCGCAACCAGTGGGTGCGCGTGGCGGACCGGGCGGCCGGCGGCGAGGACGTGCTGCTGCACGTCGAGGCGGCGTCGAACCCGGTGATCCTGGACTACCACCCCTTCCTGCCGACCCTGCTCGGCGACAAGGAGACGGCCGGCGACGAGCCGCAGTACCGGCTGGAGAAGCTGGAGCTGGCGGTCTTCGACGAGACGGTCTGGAACCTGGTCGCCGACCTGGAGGTGCTCGGCGAGCTGATGGCCGAGCTGCCGGAGGATTCCGCGCGGCGCTACGAGATCGTGCGGGCTGTCGAGCGCGCGCTGGACGCCGTCGACCTCCAGAACGTGAACGCCACCGCGGCTGCGGCGCGCGAGCAGTTGGCCGAGGTGCTGGCCAAGCCGGCCGTGCCCTCGGCGCACCGGATCTCCGCGGTCGGCCACGCGCACATCGACTCGGCGTGGCTGTGGCCGCTGCGCGAGACGGTCCGCAAGGTCGCGCGCACCACCGCGAACATGACCAACCTGCTGGACTCCGAGCCCGAGTTCATCTACACGATGTCCCAGGCCGCGCAGTACGACTTCATCAAGACCCACCGCCCCGAGGTCTACGAGAAGGTCAAGAAGGCGGTCGCGGACGGCCGCTTCGTGCCGGCCGGCGGCATGTGGGTGGAGTCGGACACGAACATGCCCGGCTCGGAGGCGATGGCCCGGCAGTTCGTGCACGGCAAGCGCTTCTTCCTGGACGAGTTCGGCGTCGAGAACGACGAGGCCTGGCTGCCGGACACCTTCGGCTTCGCCGGCGGCCTGCCGCAGATCATCAAGGCGGCGGGCTCGAAGTGGCTGCTGACCCAGAAGATCTCCTGGAGCCAGGTCAACAAGTTCCCGCACCACACCTTCCTGTGGGAGGGCATCGACGGCACCCGGATCTTCACGCACTTCCCGCCGATCGACACCTACAACTGCTCGATGAAGGGCAGCGAGATCGCGCACGCCGCGCGCAACTTCAAGGACAAGGGCCGCGCCTCGGTGTCGCTGGCCCCGACCGGCTGGGGCGACGGCGGCGGCGGGACCACGCGCGAGATGGTCGCCAAGGCCCGGCGGATGAAGGACCTGGAGGGGTCGGCGAAGGTCGCGTGGGAGAAGCCCGCCGACTTCTTCGCGAAGGCCGAGGCCGAGTACCAGAACCCGCCGGTGTGGGTGGGGGAGCTGTACCTGGAGCTGCACCGGGCCACGCTGACCAGCCAGGCCGGGACCAAGCAGGGGAACCGGCGCAGCGAGCACCTGCTGCGCGAGGCGGAGCTGTGGTCGGCGACGGCGGCGGTGCGGCACGGGGCCGAATACCCGTACGAGGCGCTGGACCAGATCTGGAAGACGGTGCTGCTGCACCAGTTCCACGACATCCTGCCGGGCTCGTCGATCGCGTGGGTGCACCGCGAGGCGGAGGCCACGTACGCCCGGCTCGGGAGGCAGCTGGAAGGGATCATCGGGGCGAGCCTGTCCCTGCTCGCCGGCGATGGGGATCCCGCCGACGTCGGTCCGGGCGAGGTGCTGTTCAACAGCGCCCCGCACGCGCAGGCCGGAGTGCCCGCGGGGTCCGCGCGCGCCGCGGTCACACCGTTCGGCACGCCCGGGGTGGCGCACGAGGCCGGCGCGGTCGAGGTCTCGCCGCGTGCCGAGGGCGGGTTCGTGATCGCCAACGGCCTGGTGCGGGTGGAGATCGACGGCCGCGGCCTGGTGGTCTCGGCGGTCGACCTGGAGCAAGGCCGCGAGACGATCCCGGCCGGCGCCGCGGCGAACCTGCTGCAGATCCACCCGGACTTCCCGAACATGTGGGACGCCTGGGACGTCGACGAGTTCTACCGCAACACGGTCACCGACCTGACCGATGTGGAGTCGGTGGAGGTCTCGGAGTCCGACCCGGCCCGGGCCTCGGTGCGGGTGGTGCGCGCCTTCGGGGCGTCGCGGGTGTCGCAGGAGCTCATCCTGACCGGCGGCTCGAAGCGGCTGGACATCGCCACCGAGGTCGACTGGCACGAGACCGAGAAGTTCCTGAAGCTGGCGTTCCCGCTGGACATCCACGCCGACCGCTACGCCTCCGAGACGCAGTTCGGCCACCTGTTCCGGCCGACGCACTCCAACACCTCGTGGGAGGCGGCGAAGTTCGAGGCCTGCAACCACCGGTTCGTGCACTTCGAGGAGCCGGGCTGGGGCGTGGCGCTGGTCAGCGCCTCCACCTACGGGCACGACGTGACCCGGACCGTCCGCGCGGACGGCGGCACCACCACGACCGCGCGCGTCTCGCTGCTGCGCGCGCCCCGGTTCCCTGACCCGGAGACCGACCAGGGCGTGCACCGCTTCCGGCACGCGCTCGTTCCGGGCGCCTCGATCGGCGACGCGGTGCGCGACGGCTACGCGCTGAGCCTGCCGGAGCGCCGGGTCGCGGGCTCGGCCGAGGTGGCCCCCCTGTTCACCATCGACAGCGACGCCGTCACCGCCTCCGCGATCAAGCTCGCGGACGACCGCAGCGGCGACGTGATCCTGCGCGTCTACGAATCGCACGGCGGCCGGGCCTCGGCGCGCGTCACGCCGGGCTTCGGTTTCTCGGGCTTTGAGATCTGCGATTTGCTTGAGCGGCCGATCACCCGAGAGGGTGTGAGCGTGGCCACAGACAACGATGGACTCCGTCTGGATCTGCGGCCGTTCCAGCTCGTGACGCTCCGCTTCGCCCGCACGACCGGTTCGGAGGCCTGAACCATGAACGTCCTTCCCACGTACGCCGCCGACCCGGAGCGCTACGACGACCGGATGCCCTATCGGCGCAGCGGGCTCAGCGGGCTGAAGCTGCCGCTGGTGTCGCTCGGGCTGTGGCACAACTTCGGGGACGGCAAGCCGATCGAGGACCAGCGCGCGGTGCTGCGCCGGGCCTTCGACCTCGGCGTGACGCACTTCGACCTGGCGAACAACTACGGGCCGCCCTACGGCTCGGCCGAGACCAACTTCGGGCACGTGTTCGCGCAGGACTTCCGGCCGTACCGGGACGAGCTGGTGATCTCCACCAAGGCCGGGTACGACATGTGGCCCGGGCCGTACGGCGAGTGGGGCTCGCGCAAGTACCTGCTGGCCTCGCTCGACCAGTCGCTGACCCGGATGGGCCTGGACTACGTCGACATCTTCTACTCGCACCGCTTCGACCCGGAGACTCCGCTGGAGGAGACGATGGGTGCGCTGGCCTCGGCGGTGCAGCAGGGGAAGGCGCTGTACGTCGGCATCTCCTCCTACAACTCCGAGCAGACCCGCGAGGCCGCGGCGCTGCTGCGCGGCATGGGCGTGCGGGCGCTGATCCATCAGCCCTCGTACTCGATCCTGAACCGCTGGATCGAGGAGGACTCGCTGCTGGACGCCACCGCCGAGACCGGGATGGGCTGCATCGCGTTCAGCCCGCTCCAGCAGGGGCTGCTCACCTCGCGCTACCTGGACGGGAACATCCCGGCCGGCTCGCGGGCGTCGATCGGCCGCTTCCTGTCCAAGGACAACCTCACGCCGGAGGTGCTGACCAAGCTGCGCGGCCTCAACGAGCTGGCCGGCAAGCGCGGGCAGAGCCTGGCGCAGATGGCCACGCAGTGGGTGGTCCGCGACCCGCGGATGACCTCGGCGCTGATCGGCGCCTCGTCGGTGGCGCAGCTGGAGGAGAACGTGGCCGCGGTGT
Organism: Catenulispora sp. EB89; assembly: GCF_041261445.1. NCBI lineage: Bacteria > Bacillati > Actinomycetota > Actinomycetes > Catenulisporales > Catenulisporaceae > Catenulispora > Catenulispora sp. EB89. The sequence continues at coordinate 126,596 of NZ_JBGCCU010000028.1, read as the reverse complement.
CGGGGCCGGAGTTCACCGCCGAGGAACTCGCCGCCATCGACGAGCTGGCGCTCGGCTAGGGTTCGGCCGCCGAGACCTCAGCGGTTTTGCAAGCCGCCGCCGAGCCGGGGATCCTGAGCCCCCGGCTCGGCGGTTCGTCCGTCCAGCTGGGCAATCCGTCCAGCTGGGCAAAACGTTTTTCCGACCCACCGGAGGAAGTGTGTACGCGGCCATCGACATCGGCGGCACCAAGATCGCGGCAGGGCTGGTCGACGGCGCGGGCGAGCTGCTGGCCCGGCACGAGCGGCCGACTCCCGCCGCCGAGCCGATGACGGCGGTCGACGACCTCCTGGCGGCCCTGACGGCCGAGCCCGCGTGGGCCGAGGCCGTGGCCGTGGGCATCGGCAGCGCCGGACCCATCGACGCCGCCAAGGGCACCGTCAGCCCCCTGAACATTCACGCCTGGCGGGACTTCCCGCTCGCGGCGCGGGTCGCGGACCGCACCGGCCTGCCGGTCACCCTGGCCGGCGACGGCGTCGCCATGGCCGCCGGCGAGCACTGGCGCGGCGCCGCGAAGGGCCGCGAGAACGTGCTGTGCATGGTGGTCTCCACCGGCGTCGGCGGCGGCCTGATCCTGGGTGGCCGGCTGCGCCCGGGCCCGAGCGGCAACGCCGGCCACGTCGGCCACATGTGCGTGGAGCTGGACGGCCCGCCGTGCCCGTGCGGCGCCCGCGGCTGCGTCGAGGTCATCGCCAGCGGCACCGCGATCGCGGCGCGCGCGGTCAGCGAGGGCTGGCAGCGCCCCGGCGGCGGCGCCGCGTCGGAGGCCACGGCCGCCGAGGTCGCGGACTCCGCACGGGCCGGCGACCCGATCGCCCTGGCCTCGTTCGACCGCTCGGCCAAGGCACTCGCCGCGGCCATCGCGGGCACCGCCGCGCTGGTGGACATGGAGGCGGCGGTCATCGGCGGCGGTGTGGCGAAGTCGGGGGAGCTGCTGTTCGGGCCGCTGCGCGAGCACCTGAAGGAGTACGCGCGGCTGTCGTTCACGCGCGATGTGACGGTGCACCCGGCGGCGCTCGGTGGGGACGCGGGGCTGATCGGGGCGGCGGCTTTGGTGCGGGATGTAGAGGTCTGACGGCTGCCGCGCCGTTCGACTGCGCAATGGGGGATCGACAACCAGGTCGGCTGCTGCTTAGGATTCAGCGCCCGTCATTCCCTTCCGACCTGCGGAGACAAGAGAATCGTGAACTGCCCGGCTTGTGAGCTTGCGGCCCCTGCGGGTGCGGTCGAATGCTCTCGTTGCGGAGGTCGGCTGGTGCCGTCCCCCGCCGAGTTCGCGGCTCTGCATCCCGGGTACGGCCTGAATCCCGGGTACGGCGCGCCCTACCAGCAGCAGGCGCCGTCCCCGGTGAGCGACCTGGGGAGGGTCCTGACAGGGTTGCTGTTCGTCTTGGCCATCGGTCAGGCGGCGCTGGTCGCCCTCACCGGGACCAGCGGCGCCAGGCAATTGGTGACGGTTCTCAACCTGCTTCTCTTCACCGGGATAGCAGTGGTGTTCCTCGTTTGGTTCTACCGCGTCCGCAAGAACGCGGGCATGTGGGGGCCGCAGACCCGCTCGCAGGGCTGGACCATAGGCGGCTGGTTCTGCCCGGTGGTCAACGCGTGGTACCCGGTGCAGATCATGCGGGACGTCTGGCGGACCTCCGGTACCGACCTGGCCCAGCGCACCTCCGTGGCCCGGTGGACCGGTGCGTGGTGGACCTTCTGGCTCCTGGCCGCGGTCGCCGGCATTCACACCACCACGCTCCACAGCGTCGGTCCGGATGGGTCTACCGTGGTGACGCATCAGATCGCCGACTACTTGGACGGCACCTGGGCCAGCGCGTTGTGCCTCGGCATCGCCGCGCTCGCGTTGGAGCGCGTGGTCACCAAGATCACCGCGATGCAGACCGCGCGCGGGGTCGCGTGAATTTGGTCACATCCCCGTGACTTATTAGGTCTCCCTTACTTGGTACCGGGGAACGAATAAAGGCACACTGGTGTTGTGGAAAGTGTGCCGAACCCGAGCGTGAGTGCGTCGTCGTCCGCCGACGACGTTTCTGACGTGCACGTCGGCACGCGCAACCGGGTCGCCCGCAGCATCCTGGCCAACGGGCCCTCGACCGCGGTGGACCTCGGCAAGCGGCTCAAGATGACGCCCGCCGGCGTGCGGCGTCACCTGGATGCGCTGCTGGCCGAGAATCTCGTCGAGGCGCGGCAGCAGCGGACGTACGGGCAGCGGGGACGCGGCCGGCCGGCCAAGGTCTTCGCGCTCACCGATCGCGGCCGGAGCGTCTTCTACCAGGCGTACGACCAGCTGGCCGTCGACGCGCTGAAGTTCCTCGCCGAGAGTGCGGGGTCCGCGGCGGTCGAGGCGTTCGCGCGCAAGCGTGTGGCGGAGTTGGCCGACCGGTTCCGGGAGCGGATGGAATCCGTGCCCGCCGAGGAGCGGCCGGCGCTGCTGGCGAAGCTCCTCACCGAGGACGGCTACGCCGCGGGCCTGCGGGAGACCGGCAACGCGCCGGCCGCCGGCGAGCAGCTGTGCCAGCACCACTGCCCGGTGGCGCACGTCGCCGAGCAGTTCCCCCAGCTGTGCGAGGCGGAGACCGAGGTCTTCGCCGAACTGCTGGGCACCCACGTCCAACGACTCGCGACCATCGCCCACGGCGACGGCGTGTGCACGACTTTCATCCCGATGACCGTCTCAGCCACCGGGACCAGCAAGAGCACCGAGGTTTCCGGAAGGGTTCCGCTATGACCACCACCTCGCACGAGCAGCTCGAAGGCCTCGGCACCTACGAGTACGGCTGGGCCGACTCCGACGTCGCCGGGTCCACCGCGCGCCGCGGGCTGAACGAGGACGTCGTCCGCGACATCTCCGCGAAGAAGAACGAGCCGGAGTGGATGCTCGAGATGCGGCTGCGCGGTCTGCGGCTGTTCGAGAAGAAGCCCATGCCGGTGTGGGGCGCGGACCTCGGCGGGATCGACTTCGACAACATCAAGTACTTCGTGCGCTCCACCGAGAAGCAGGCGGAGTCCTGGGACGACCTGCCGGCGGACATCAAGAACACCTACGACAAGCTGGGCATCCCGGAGGCCGAGAAGCAGCGGCTGATCTCCGGTGTGGCGGCGCAGTACGAGTCCGAGGTCGTCTACCACCAGATCAACAAGGAGCTGGAGGAGCAGGGCGTCATCTTCCTGGACACGGACACCGCCCTGAAGGAGCACCCGGAGCTGTTCCGCGAGCACTTCGCGACCGTGATCCCCACCGGCGACAACAAGTTCTCCGCGCTGAACACCGCGGTGTGGTCCGGCGGGTCCTTCATCTACGTCCCCAAGGGCGTGCACGTCCAGATCCCGCTGCAGGCCTACTTCCGCATCAACACCGAGAACATGGGCCAGTTCGAGCGGACGCTGATCATCGCCGACGAGGACTCCTACGTCCACTACGTCGAGGGCTGCACCGCGCCGATCTACTCCTCGGACTCGCTGCACTCGGCGGTCGTGGAGATCGTGGTGAAGAAGAACGCCCGCGTGCGCTACACCACCATCCAGAACTGGTCGAACAACGTCTACAACCTGGTCACCAAGCGTGCCGCCGCGCAGGCCGGCGCCACCATGGAGTGGATCGACGGCAACATCGGCTCCAAGGTCACCATGAAGTACCCGGCCGTCTGGCTGCTCGGCGAGCACGCCAAGGGCGAGACGCTGTCCGTCGCCTTCGCCGGCGAGGGCCAGCACCAGGACGCCGGCGCCAAGATGGTGCACGCCGCCCCGCACACCTCCTCGACCATCATCTCCAAGTCGGTGGCCCGCGGCGGCGGCCGCACCTCCTACCGCGGCCTGGTCCAGGTGCAGGAGGGCGCGCACCACAGCAAGTCCACCGTGAAGTGCGACGCGCTGCTGGTCGACACCATCTCCCGCTCGGACACCTACCCCTACGTGGACGTCCGCGAGGACGACGTGTCCATGGGCCACGAGGCGACCGTGTCCAAGGTCAGCGAGGACCAGCTGTTCTACCTGATGAGCCGCGGGATGACCGAGGACGAGGCGATGGCGATGATCGTGCGCGGCTTCGTCGAGCCGATCGCCCGCGAGCTGCCGATGGAGTACGCGCTGGAGCTCAACCGGCTGATCGAGCTGCAGATGGAGGGCGCGGTCGGCTGACGCCGGCGGCCGCCCCGATCCCTGTTCAGCACAGACCTTTCACGAATCACTAGCCACGAGTACGGGACATCGATGTCTGATCCGCAGAACCAGGTCGGCGCCGTCACCGCCGCAGCCGTCACCGTGAACGAGCCCGGCGCGGGCAACCGCCTCGCCGGTCCGGGCACCGGCCGCGCCGTGAGCCAGCCGACCGACGCGCGCGTGGAGCGCCACACGTCCTTCGACCCCGCGGACTTCCCGGCCCTGACCGGCCGCGAGGAGGACTGGCGCTTCACCCCGCTGAAACGGTTGCGCGGGCTGCACGAGTCCCCGGCCGCCGACGGCAAGGTCGCGGTCGAGGTGGCGGCGAGCGAGCCGGTCGTGGTGGAGACCGTCGGCCGCGACGACGCCCGGCTCGGCCGGGCCGGCGCCCCGGTGGACCGCACCTCGGCGCTGGCGTGGGCCGGGTTCACCGAGGCCACCGTCATCACCATCCCGCAGGAGGCCGAGGTCGCCGAGCCGGTGCGCGTGACCTTCACCGGCACCGGCGGCACCGTGTTCGGCAACGTGCTGGTGGACGTCAAGCCGTTCGCCAAGGCCGTCGTGGTCTTGGACTACCAGGGCAGCGCGACCTACTCGGAGAACGTGCAGTTCCTGGTCGGCGACAGCGCCGACCTGACCGTCATCGCGCTGCAGGACTGGGCCGACGACGCCGTGCACCTGTCGCAGCAGCAGGCCCGGCTGGGCCGGGACGCGCGCCTGCAGTCCATCAACGTCAGCTTCGGCGGCGACCTGGTGCGGCTCACCCCGCGGGTGGCGTACACCGCGCCCGGCGGCGACGCCGAACTGCTCGGCGTGTACTTCGCCGACGCCGGCCAGCACCTGGAGGCCCGGCTGCTGGTCGACCACAGCGCCACGCACTGCAAGTCCCGCGTGACCTACAAGGGCGCGCTGCAGGGCAAGGACGCGCACACGGTCTGGGTCGGCGACGTGCTGATCCGCGCCGAGGCCGAGCAGACCGACACCTACGAGCTGAACCGCAACCTGGTCCTGACCGACGGGGCGCGCGCCGACTCGGTGCCGAACCTGGAGATCGAGACCGGCGAGATCGTCGGCGCCGGGCACGCCAGCGCGACCGGCCGCTTCGACGACGAGCAGCTGTTCTACCTGCAGGCCCGCGGGATCCGCGAGGACGAGGCCCGCCGCCTGGTGGTCCGCGGCTTCTTCGCCGACGTGATCGGCCGGATCGGCATCCCGGACGTCCAGGAGCGGCTGATGGCGAAGGTGGAGACCGAGCTCGCTGGAGCCGTCGCATGAGCCAGACCGAGACCTGGACGCGCGTGTGCGGCGTCTCGGAGGTGACCCCGGACCAGCCCAAGGCGGTCGTGGCCGGCGAGATCCCGATGGCCGTGGTGCTGCACGACGGCCAGTTCTACGCGATCCACGACGTCTGCTCGCACGCCAACGTGGCCCTGTCCGAGGGCGAGGTCGTGGACTGCGAGATCGAGTGCTGGCTGCACGGCTCGATGTTCGACCTGAAGACCGGCAAGCCCTCCAGCCTGCCGGCCACCGAGCCGGTGCCGGTGTACCCCGTGAAGATCGAAGGCGATGACCTGTACGTCGCCGTCAAGGAGGCGTAGAGAAGTCATGGCGACTTTGGAAATCAAGGACCTGCACGTCACCGTCGAGGGCGAGAACGGCCCGCGGGAGATCCTGCGCGGCGTCAACCTGACGGTCAAGGAGGGTGAGACGCACGCCATCATGGGCCCCAACGGCTCCGGCAAGTCCACCCTGGCCTACTCGATCGCCGGCCACCCGAAGTACACCATCACCTCGGGCACCGTCACCCTGGACGGCGAGGACGTCTTGGCGATGACCGTGGACGAGCGGGCCCGCGCCGGCATGTTCCTGGCCATGCAGTACCCGGTGGAGATCCCCGGCGTCACCGTCTCCAACTTCCTGCGCACCGCGGCCACCGCGATCCGCGGCGAGGCCCCGAAGCTGCGCACCTGGGTCAAGGAAGTCAACGGCGCCATGGAAGCCATCCAGATGGACAAGGCGATGGCCGAGCGCAATGTCAACGAGGGCTTCTCGGGAGGCGAGAAGAAGCGCCACGAGATCCTGCAGATGGAGCTCCTGAAGCCGAAGATCGCGATCCTCGACGAGACCGACTCCGGCCTGGACGTGGACGCGCTGAAGACCGTCTCCGAGGGTGTGAACCGGGTCCGCGAGTCCGGCGAGGTCGGCACGCTGCTGATCACGCACTACACGCGGATCCTGCGCTACATCAAGCCGGACTACGTCCACGTCTTCTCCGACGGCCGCATCGTGGAATCGGGTGGTCCGGAACTGGCGGACAAGCTGGAATCTGAGGGCTACGAAAGCTACGCCAAGGCTGGAGCCTGATCCTCATGGGCATTACCCCTCAGTTTCTTGATACGGATGCCATCCGCAAGGACTTCCCGATCCTGCAGCGCCTGGTGCACGGCGACAAGCCGCTCGTGTACCTGGACAACGCGGCGACCTCGCAGTCGCCGCAGCAGGTGATCGACACCATCGTCGAGTACTACTCGCTGCACAACGCCAACGTGCACCGCGGCATCCACGTGCTGGCCGAGGAGGCCACGGCGCTGTACGAGGGCGCCCGCGACAAGGTGGCGGCCTTCATCAACGCCCCGCGCGAGGAGGTCATCTTCACCAAGAACTCCTCTGAGGCGCTGAACCTGGTCGCCAACGTGCTCGGCTGGGCCAGCGAGCCTTACGGCATCCGCCCCGGCGACGAGATCGTCATCTCGGAGATGGAGCACCACTCCAACATCGTGCCGTGGCAGCTCACCGCGGAGCGGATCGGCGCGAAGCTGCGCTGGTTCGGGATCACCGACGAGGGCCGCCTGGACCTGTCGAACCTGAACGAGCTGATCACCGAGCGCACCAAGGTGGTCTCGCTGGTCCACGTCTCCAACATCCTGGGCACGGTCAACCCGGTCGAGACCATCGTCAAGCGCGCGCACGAGGTCGGCGCGCTGGTGGTCCTGGACGCCTCGCAGTCCGCGCCGCACCTGCCGCTGGACGTGCAGGCCCTGGGCGCCGACTTCGTCGCCTTCACCGGCCACAAGATGCTCGGCCCGACCGGCGTCGGCGTGCTGTGGGGCCGCCGGGACCTGCTGGAGGAGCTGCCGCCCTTCCTCGGCGGCGGCGAGATGATCCAGACCGTCACCATGGAGAAGTCCACGTACGCGGGCCTGCCGCACAAGTACGAGGCCGGCACCCCGCCGATCGCCGAGGTGATCGCGCTGGGCACCGCCGTGGACTACCTCAACGGCATCGGCATGGACAAGGTCGCCGCGCACGAGCACGCCATCACCGAGTACGCGCTCAAGCGCCTGCAGGAGGTCGAGGGTCTGCGGATCATCGGCCCGGCGACGAACGAGGACCGCGGCGCGGCCATCTCGTTCACGCTCGGCGACATCCACCCGCACGACGTCGGCCAGGTGCTGGACGAGCACGGCATCGCGGTGCGCGTCGGCCACCACTGCGCGCGGCCGGTCTGCGTGCGGTTCGGAATTCCTGCGACCACGCGGGCGTCCTTCTATCTGTACTCCACGCCGGCCGAGGTCGACGCCCTCGTCGAGGGCCTGGACCAGGTGAAGCGGTTCTTCGGAGTCTGAAAGCCGTAAGGGAGCAGGAGATGCAGCTGGAATCGATGTACCAGGAGATCATCCTGGACCACTACCGCCACCCGCACCACAAGGGTCTGCGCGAGCCGTTCGCGACCCAGGTGCACCACGTCAATCCGACGTGCGGTGACGAGGTGACCATGCGCGTCGACCTCAACGGCGACGTGATCAGCGACATCTCCTACGAGTCCCAGGGCTGCTCGATCAGTCAGGCCTCGGCGTCGGTGATGGCGGACCTGCTCATCGGCAAGTCCGTCGAGCAGGCGCGTGAGGTGCAGGAGACGTTCCTGCAGCTGATGCAGTCCAAGCTGGACGGTCCGGAGTTCGCCGAGGAGCACGAGGAGGTGCTGGAGGACGCCGTGGCGTTCGCCGGCGTCGCCAAGTACCCGGGGCGCGTGAAGTGCGCGCTGCTGTCGTGGATGGCGTGGAAGGACGCGACCGCGCAGGCGCTCGAAGCTAAAGAGAGTGGTGTTAACGCATGAGCACGACCGAACTGGCGCCCGTCGAGGACGTCACCGAGGCGCTGCGCGACGTGGTCGACCCGGAGCTCGGGATCAACGTCGTTGATCTGGGCCTGGTCTACGGGCTCACGGTCGACGACGCCAACATCGCCGTCGTCGACATGACGCTCACCTCGGCGGCCTGTCCGCTGCAGGACGTCATCGAGGACCAGATGCGCATGGCCCTGGACGGCCTGGTCGCGGACTTCCGGGTGAACTGGGTGTGGATGCCGCCGTGGGGTCCGGACAAGATCACCGACGACGGCCGCGAGCAGCTGCGGGCCCTCGGCTTCAACGTCTGATATCAGCGGACTGCGTTAACGGCTGGTAAAAACTGGCCGCCCGATTCTTCTGGAATCGGGCGGCTTTTTCCGTGTATCGCAGGCCTTTCCTCCGCTGCCTTCTGCGGATGCATGTGCATTCGCAGGCGCGGAAGGCTTGCGTAAACGACGGTACGTGTGGGTAGGTTGGTACCTGTTACAAGTAACGGGATGGTCAAGACCCGCGTACAAAGGGGGAGCCTGTGTCCGGGATCCGGAAGGCGACTGACAAGGGCCGTGAGTCGTGCCTGCTCGCCGTGCACCTCATTCTCCAGCGGCCCGACGACGAGCGTGTCCTCCTGGGGCTGCGCAAGGGTCCCGTGTGGGGTTCCGGCCGCTGGCACGTGCCCTCCGGCCACGTCGAGCCCGGCGAGGACGCCGTGCAGGCCCTGGTGCGCGAGGCGCGCGAGGAACTCGGCGTGCGCATAGACCCGGGTGACCTCGAACACGCGGTGACGGTCCACCACCGCGAGGCCGACGGCGAGCCGCGCATGCAGCTCTTCTTCGCGGCCAGCCGCTGGTCCGGCGGCCCGGTGAACGCCGAGCCCACCAAGTGCGAGAAGCTCGGCTGGTTCACGGTCGACGACCTGCCCTCGGCCACGGTCGGCTACACGCGCACGGCGCTGAGCTCGTGGCACGCGGGACGCTCGTTCGCGGTCTGCTGGCGGGACAGCAAGCGCGTGGACCGCGGTCTGGGTTCGCGCCTGATCGCGGGTCTGCAGGCGATCTGAGTCACATATCGCCTGATCCACAGGCGATTCGTTTCAGCGCAGCACGAAAACGCGTTCCGGAGTGGTGTCGTACGCACCGTAAAATGGTGCGTTGTGATCACCGCAACCGACGTCGAGCTCCGGGCCGGCAGCCGCATCCTGATCGAGAAGGCCTCCTTCCGAGTGGGTCCCGGCGACCGCATCGGCCTGGTCGGCCGCAACGGCGCCGGCAAGACCACGCTCACCAAGACCCTGGCCGGTGAGACCATCCCGGCCGCCGGCACCATCAGCCGCTCCGGTCCCGTCGGCTATCTCCCGCAGGACCCCCGCACCGGCGACCTCGACGTGATCGCCCGCGACCGCATCCTCTCCGCCCGCGGCCTGGACGACATCCTGCGCCGCATGCGCGAGAACGAGAAGCGCATGGCCTCCGTCGACCCGGCCACCCATGACAAGGCGATGCGCCGCTACGCACGGCTGGAGGACGAGTTCATCGCCGCCGGCGGCTACGCCGCCGAATCCGAGGCCGCGACCATCGCCTCCGCGCTGGGCCTGCCGGACCGCGTGATGAACCAGCCCCTGCACACGCTCTCCGGCGGTCAGCGCCGGCGCGTCGAGCTGTCCCGGATCCTGTTCGGGGACAACGAGGTCCTGCTCCTGGACGAGCCGACCAACCACCTCGACGCCGACTCGATCGTGTGGCTGCGCGAGTTCCTGAAGACCTACAAGGGCGGCTTCATCGTCATCTCCCACGACGTGAACCTGGTCGAATCCTGTGTCAACAAGGTCTTCCACCTCGACGCCAACCGCGCCGCCATCGACTACTACAACATGGGCTGGAAGCTCTACCTCAAGCAGCGCGAGGACGACGAGCGCCGCCGCAAGCGCGAGCGCGCCAACGTCGAGAAGAAGGCCGCGGTCCTGAACGCGCAGGCGGACAAGATGCGCGCCTCGGCGACCAAGACCGTGGCGGCGCAGAACATGGCCCGCCGCGCCAACCGCATGCTGGCCGGGCTGGAGGAGGTCCGCCAGTCGGACAAGGTGGCCAAGCTCCGCTTCCCGACCCCGGCGCCCTGCGGCAAGACCCCGATCATGGCGACCGGCCTGTCCAAGTCCTACGGCTCGCTGGAGGTCTTCACCGACGTCGACCTGGCCGTGGACCGCGGTTCCAAGGTGGTCATCCTCGGCCTGAACGGCGCCGGCAAGACCACGCTGCTGCGGCTGCTCGGCGGCGTGGAGAAGCCGGACACCGGCCAGGTCGAGGAGGGGCACGGCCTCAAGCTCGGCTACTACGCGCAGGAGCACGAGACCCTGGACCCGGAGCGCACGGTCCTGGAGAACATGCGCAGCGCGGCGCCGGACCTGGACCTGATCGCCGTGCGCAAGACGCTGGGGTCGTTCCTGTTCTCCGGCGACGACGTCGACAAGCCGGCCGGCGTGCTGTCCGGTGGCGAGAAGACCCGGCTGGCGCTGGCCACGCTGGTGGTCTCGACGGCGAACGTGCTGCTGCTCGACGAGCCCACCAACAACCTGGACCCGGCCTCGCGCGCGGAGATCCTCGGCGCGCTCGGGACGTATGAGGGCGCTGTGATCATGGTGACCCACGATGAGGGCGCGGTGCAGGCGCTGAACCCGGAGCGGGTGATCCTGCTGCCGGACGGCGACGAGGACTTGTGGAGCGAGCAGTACCTGGATCTGGTGTCGCTGGCTTAGGGGTCGGCCGCGGCGCGGTGGCTTAGTACGGCCGCGGTTTGGCGCTGTGTTTCAGCACGGTGTCGTGGCGCAGCGCTGGGTCGTGGCTCAGTACCGTGTCGTGGCTCAGTACCGTGTCGTGGCTCAGCGCAGCGCCACGGCGAATTCGGTGTCCGGCCCGGCCCCCTGGCTGGCCGGGTTGAAGATCAGCAGGGCGCGCACACCCCCGGCCGGCTCACGGTTCTGATCCGCGGCCCAGGCGAACAGCGCCAGGACGGCGGCTTCGGCCTGGGCCGCGCCGCCCGCCGCCCCGGGGGCGTCCGCGCGGATGAACGCCTCCTGATGCGCGGGCTCGGTGCGGAGCGTGAGGTCGGGGAACCCGGCCGCGATCTCCTCGGCCCGGTCATCGGGGACCGGCCAGCACCACTCGACCGGGCCGTCGCTGTCCCCGCTCACCTCTCCGTGGAAGATGGTGAAGGGCGCGCCGGCGATCCCCTCGATCCGGGGGACGCCGCCCCGGGCCAGGCGGTGGATGAACAGCTCCCGGCCCAGCGGGATCAGCTCCTCCTCGTGCGCCCTGCGCATGACGCTGAGCATGCGGCGGGCGGGGATGTCGCGGACGGTGACCTCGTGCATGGCGGACTTCCTTCCGAGAAGACGGTCGACGAGGTGGCCGACCAGGACCCGCTGTGCGGCGTGCTCGGCTTCGACCCCGGTCCAGTAGGCGCGGATCTGCTCGGCGGCCCCGGCCGGATCCAGCGCCAGCATGTCCCGGATCCGGGCCAGCGGGACGCCGATCCGGCGCAGCAGGGCCACCACGCGGGCCTGGTCCAGCTGCGCGACCGCGTACCAGCGGTATCCGGTCTCGGCGTCGACGCGGTCCGGGACCAGCAGGCCGAGTTCGTCGTACAGGCGCAGCGCCTTGGCCGACAGCCGCGACAGTCGTGAGAACTCGCCGATGCTCACCCGGCTCGCTCCGCTGGCCCCGTTCATGGTCGGCTCCCTCGTTCCGGGCGGGATGCCCGGTCGGGACCACTATGCGGCTTCCCCGAAGGGGAAGGTCAACACCTGACCGACCCTCTGGCGCTGGCCCGGGCGATATTCGCCATGCCCCGCCAGGGCGGGACCTTTCGCCCGCCCGGCGCCCACCACCACCCGTTATGGGGACCCTTCGGGTCGCAATATTTCTTCGAGGGCTGATTCATCCCGAGATCAGGATCACCGGATAACCGGACAAAACAGCATGATCTACTAGTCGGATCGGGGGACGTGACATTGATGTTATGGGCAACATCGCCGAATCGGTGGCCAAGAGCGCTGCGAGGGGTGATCATGTGTACCTAGAGCGCACATCCACTCCAGGAGGCACGTGTGGCCGAGACTCTCAAGAAGGGCAGCCGGGTGACCGGCGACGCGCGGTCGCAGCTCGCGACCGACCTCAAGACGAAGTACGAGGCGGGCGAGTCCATTCGCGCCCTCGCCCAGTCCACCGGGCGTTCGTACGGGTTCGTGCACCGGATGCTCAGCGAATCCGGTGTGACGCTTCGGGGCCGGGGCGGCGCGACGCGCGGCAAGGCGAAGACCGCCTGACCAGGTCGTATGGGCCGGGCGGAGGTCGGGCAGCCGACCGGTGACGAAGGGGCGGGGTGCGTGATGGGCACCCCGCCCTCTTCTGTGTCCGCGCCGTCCTTCTTCCTCGCTCCAGGCCGAGTCCGGACGCGGCGGACACCTCTATTGTCGGGCACTCCGCTGGCGCAACAAGTTACCCGCGAGTAGTCTCGCTCTTCGGCACCGTCCGCACGGATTCGGGAGAGCGCATGAGCTGGGAAGACACCGCACGTCAGGCCGCTGAGGCGGGCATCGACGTGCTGCTGGAGGGTGAGGCCGCGACGGTCACCCTGAACCGGCCGGACAAGCGCAACTCGCAGACCCCTGAGTTCTGGGCCGCGCTGGCCGCGATCGGTGCCGCGCTGCCGGGCACTGTGCGCGTCGTGGTGCTGCGTTCCGAGGGCAAGTCCTTCTCCGCGGGCCTGGATCGCTCGATGTTCGAGAACTTCGCCACCTTCGCCGCCGCCTCCGACGAGGAGGTGGACCGCACCATCGAGGGGTATCAGGAGGCGTTCACCTGGTGGCGCCGTACCGACCTGGTCACCGTGGCCGCGGTCCAGGGGCACGCCATCGGCGCCGGCTTCCAGCTCGCGCTGGCCTGCGACATCCGCATCGTGGCCGACGACGTCCTGTTCTCCATGAAGGAGCCGGCCCTCGGCCTGGTGCCGGACCTGGCCGGGACCCAGCCGCTGGTCGACGCGGTCGGCTACTCGCGGGCCCTGGAGATCGTGGCCACCGCGCGTTACGTCGACGCCGAGGAGTCCCTGCGCATCGGCCTGGCCAACCACGTCGTCCCGCGCGGCGAGCTGCACGCCGCCGCCGCGAAGCTCGCCGCCGACTTGCTGGCCAACCCGCGCGGCGCCGTCACGGAGTCGAAGGCCCTGCTGCGGGCGGCGGCGGGGCGGGCGTACGACGAGCAGCGGGCCGCGGAGCGGGCGGCTCAGACCCGGCGCTTCCGGGACCTGGCCGGGACGGGAGAGTCCTGACCGTCCCTGGTGCGGCTGCGGCTGCGGCCGCGGCTGTGGTTGTGGTTGTCGCTGCGGCCGCAGCCACGATTGCCAGAAGTCTGCGACCGGGACCGGCATCGACGCCGTCGGCTACTGCGCGGTCTCGGACACCAGCGTCGGCTCGGGCCGCTTGGCCGCCCGGCCGTCCCCGGAGGACTTGCCGGTGATCCGCCGCCCGATCCACGGCAGCAGGTAGATCCGTATCCACCGCAGGTCCTGGCGCCGGGCCTGGAGCCACGGCTTCGGGCGCGCCGGCGGCAGCCCGGCGCGCCAGTCGAAGCTCGGCTCCGCGCCCAGCGCCTGCAGCACCGCCTCGGCGACGCGCCGGTGGCCTTCGGGGGAGAAGTGCAGCCGGTCCTCGGCCCACATCCGCGGGTCGTCGAAGACCCGGGCCGTGAACAGGTCCACGACCACCGCGCCGTGCGACTCGCCGAAGGCGTCCACCAGCTCGATCAGCCGGTTGACGGCGGGCATCAGGCGCTGCGAGCCGCGCATCCGGCGGCGCGGGTCGGTCGGGCGGAACAGGACGATGGTGGCCTTGGTCGTGGCCAGCTGCGCGAAGCAGGAGCGGACGCTCGCCTCGACCGCGGCCATGTCACAGCGCGGCCGCAGCACGTCGTTCAGCCCGCCGGCCAGGGTGATCAGGTCGGCGTTCAGCGCCGCGGCGACCGGGATCTGGTCCCGCTCGATCTGCCCGATCAGCTTGCCGCGCACCGCGAGGTTCGCGTACCGCAGGTGCGGGTCGTCGGCGGCGAGCCGCTCGGCCACCCGGTCGGCCCAGCCGCGGAACGAGCCGTCCGGCAGCGTGTCGTCGCACATGCCCTCGGTGAAGGAGTCCCCGACCGAGACCATGACCTTGCCCTGGTGGGCGCTCAGTGTCGTGAAGTCCATGGTGGCTAGATCCTAGCGGCGGTAGTTTCCAGCGCGGCGAGGGTGTCCACCAGGGCGTTCCAGGTGGCCCGCTCGTTGGCCGCGCCGGTGTGCGGGACGGCGAACCGGGCCAGGTCGACGGCGGTTTCGGCGAGGTCCCAGCGCAGCTGGTAGAGCTCGCGCAGCCGCGGGTCGCCCAGGCCGAAGTTCCACAGGTCGCGCTCCGGCGGTCCGATCAGCGCGCTGTCCCAGTCGATCAGGAGCAGCCGGCCGCCGACCCGCATGAAGTTGCCGAGGTGCGGCTCGCCGTGGGTGAGGACGAACCCGTCCGGCTCGGCCCGGGCGGCCTCGGCGACGCAGTCGTAGTGGGCCAGCAGGGCGGAGAGGGTCGGGGCCTGCCAGGCGATCAGCTTCGAGGCGTTGCGGGCGAAGGGGCCCAGGCTCGGATCGAGGGCCTGTCCGGATAGCAGCGCTTCCAGGGCCGCGCGCTTCGGGATGGCGAAGGTCTCGACCTCGGCGGTGCCCCAGGCCGTTTCCGGGACGGCGTGGAGTTCGGTGACGACGGCCAGCGCTTCGGCGGCGAGTGCGGGGTCGGCCTGATCCCAGGGCTGCCATTCGAAGCTTTCGCCGTCGAGGAGGGGGTGGAGCGACACCGCGAAGCCGGGGGAGGCCGCGGAGCCTGCGGGGCTTGCGGAGCCGGTCGAGCCGGTCGAGCCCGTCGAACCCGTCGAAACCGTCGAAACCGTCGAGCCGAGTTCGGCGAGCAGGCCGCCGTCGACCGTCCGCTCCGGTGCGGGGGTGATCCGGTGGCCGTGGTCGACCAGCGCGCGCGGCACGCTCAGCGCGTTGCGCAGGCTCCGCAGCGGATCGTCGGTGGCCAGGGGGAACGCGGCGAGTTCGTCGACGTTCACGAACCAGCTCCGGCCGGCCGTGTCGCGTACCGACCAGTGGTGCGACCCGAACCCGACCGGGACGTACTGCAGGCCCGCGACCTGCACCTGCCAGCTGTTCGCCAACAGCGCACGCAGCTCGTCTTCAGAAAATGAGCCCGGAGGGTTCAACATGGCTGAAGGCTATGGGAATGGCCGTGTGACCTCACGGCATTTATCTCTGACGGGGATTCACGACTTTAGGGAGCTGCACGCGTGTCGATGGGTGGTGGGATGGGCTCGCCGGGCATGATGATGATGCGCGGGGCCCGCGGCCGGAACGACAAAGAGATCCTGAACCACAAGCTCGCCCCGGGGACCATCAGGCGGATCTTCAAGATCGCCCGGCCCTACCGGGTGCTGATCAGCGTCTTCCTGGCGATCACGATCATCGACGCGGTGCTGGTGGTGCTTCCGCCGCTGCTGGCGCAGAAGCTGGTCGACAGCGGTGTGCTCAAGGGCGACAAGGCCGTGGTCACGAAGCTGGCGCTGATCATCGCGGTGGTCGCGGTGGGGGACGCGATGGCGTCGCTGGTGAACCGGTTCCTGTCCTCGCGGATCGGCGAGGGGCTGATCTACGACCTGCGGACCCGGGTGTTCGCGCACGTCCAGCGCATGCCGATCGCGTTCTTCACGCGCACCCAGACCGGCGCGCTGATCTCCCGGCTGAACAGCGACGTCATCGGCGCGCAGCAGGCTTTCACGTCGGTGCTGTCCAGCGTGCTGTCGAACGTCATCAGCCTGGTCCTGGTCGCCGGGACCATGTTCTACCTGTCGTGGCAGATCACCGTGCTGTCGCTGGCGCTGCTGCCGGTGTTCCTGATCCCGGCCCGCCGCGTCGGCAAGCGGATGCAGGGCCAGGTCCGGCGGCAGATGCAGCTGAACGCGGACATGTCGGCGATGATGACGGAGCGCTTCAACGTCTCCGGCGCGCTGCTGGCCAAGCTGTTCGGCCGGCCCGCCGAGGAGGACGCGGAGTTCGCCGAGAAGGCCGACGGGGTGCGGAACGCGGGCATCAGCATCGCGCTGACCGGCGCGTTCTTCACCACGGCGCTGACCCTGGTGGCGGCGCTGGCCACCGCGCTGACCTACCTGATCGGCGGCCGGCTGGCGATCAGCCACTCCATCACGCTGGGCACGCTGATCGCCCTGGCCGCGCTGCTCGGCCGGCTGTACGGGCCGCTGACCGCGCTGACCAACGTCCGCATCACGGTGATGTCGACGCTGGTGTCCTTCGACCGGGTCTTCGAGGTCCTGGACCTGGAGCCGATGATCAGGGAGAAGCCGGACGCCGGCGTGCTGCCGACCGGGCCGGTCGCGGTCGAGTTCGACGACGTCGCCTTCCGCTACCCGACCGCCGAGGAGGTCTCCCTGGCCTCCCTGGAGTCGGTGGCCCGCCTGGACCAGGCACCGTCGGCGCAGGTGCTGGCCGGCGTGACCTTCACCGCGGCGGCGGGGGAGATGGTGGCGCTGGTCGGCCCGAGCGGCGCCGGCAAGACCACGATCACCTCCCTGGCGAACCGCCTCTACGACCCGCAGTCGGGCGCGGTCCGCATCGGCGGCGCGGACATCCGCGACGTCACCCTGGAGTCGCTGCACGCCACGGTCGGCACGGTGACGCAGGACGCGCACATGTTCCACACCACGATCCGCGCCAACCTCCTCTACGCCCGCCCCACGGCCACCGACGAGGAACTGACCGACGCGCTGCGCGACGCCCAGATCCTGGACCTGGTCCACAGCCTGCCCGACGGCCTGGACACCGTGGTCGGCGACCGCGGCTACCGCCTGTCGGGCGGCGAGAAGCAGCGGCTGGCCATCGCCCGCCTGCTGCTGAAGGCCCCGAGCGTCGTCGTACTCGACGAGGCCACCGCCCACCTGGACAGCGAGAACGAGGCGGCGGTACAGCGCGCACTGGCGCGGGCCCTGCGCGGGCGGACGTCGCTGGTGATCGCGCACCGGCTGTCGACGGTGCGCGACGCCGACCAGATTCTGGTGGTGGACGGCGGCCGGATCGTGGAGCAGGGGCGGCATGAGGAGCTGCTGGCCGCGGATGGGTTGTATGCGGAGTTGTACCGGGTGCAGTTCCAGGGGCAGGAGGGCATGCGGGGCGGGGAGGCCGAGGCCGGCGCCGGTGCTGAGGCTGCGCCGGAGGTCGCTGCGGCTGCGGGGTGATGGCGGGGGCGGCGGCCAGGCGGGCGGCTTTCGGCGCGGCTCGGCGCGGTGGTGGCGGCTTGACCGCCGGACTTCAGCGTGGCGATGGTGGCGCTCGGCATTTTGTTAGGGCATTTTCGCCCCTTATCCAGGTATACCGGGCGCCGCCGACACACCGGCCACCCGCGCGAAGCCAAGCCGCCCGCCCGAGACCGGCCCGGCACCTGGGCCAGCTTGCTCGCCCCAGACCGGCTCGCCCGCCCGAGATCAGCTTGCGCGCCCGAAGCCAGCCCGGCCGCCCGCGCGCCAGCCCGGCCTCGCCGCCGGAGGCCGGCCCGCCCGAAGCAACCTCAGCTCTACCGGCTTTTCCTCAAGGCCGTGAACCCGAATTCCATCGCCACCGGTGAAGGCTGCCGGATCAGCGTTGTGGAGCGCGGCCGGCGGGCGACCCGGGTCTCGCCGGCTGCGGCGCCGGGTTCGCCGTTGGTGATCACCCGGTCGAAGTCGATGCGGCGTGCTTCGGGGATCTCTTCGCGCAGGACCTGGGCGATGTCCGTCCAGATGCCGGCTCGCTGCCAGTCGCGGAGGCGGCGCCAGCAGGTCATGCCGCTGCCGTACTCCAGTTCCTGGGGCAGCTTCTCGAAGCCGATGCGGCGGCCCAGGACCACCAGGATGCCGTTCAGTACCGCGCGGTCGTCCAGGGGTTTGCGGCCCGGGTTGCGGCGGCGGCGGGGGCGCTCGGGGAGCAGGGCGCTGATGCGCTCCCAGGCTCGGTCGGTGACCATCGGGTCCGTGGGGGCGGTGCGGCGCAGGCGTGTCAGGGTGTTGGCGCCGCCGGGCGCGGTGGCGGGGTCGCGGCGTGGGGCCGGAACCCCCAGGAGCACCGCGCTGTGGACATCCGGCGGTTCAGTGCGCGGCGCGTTGTGGGGCACGTATCGCCCAACGCGGTCGAAACAGCAGACGTCACGCTTTCGGGTCGCTTGTCACCCATTGGAGGCAGGCGGAAGCGCCCCGTGGCGTTACCCTGTCCGATGGTCCACTCGATGAGAGACCCTGAAGGGATACCTGGCGCTTATACGCCGAAAGGACTAGGTGGGGACTAGATCGGTACGGTTCGGCAACCGAAGAGGCCGGGCTTTCGTCAAAATATTGAGTGCGGGGAGCGATCGCGGGTAGCCGGGGGCTGCTTCGCAATCCGGTACGACGACTCTCTCTTGGGGGGATCCGCAGGTGGGAACGAACGGACGCCACGCCGCCGAGGCTCGCAGGAGCTGGCCGGAAGGGGACCCGGTAGCGGTGGCGATGGTCGGCCTGCTCGACGTGGAGCTGCGCCGTCGCGGCTGCGCGTGGTCGATCGTGGAGGAGGGGCTGATCGAGGTCTACGGCCCGCACCGCGGCCGCTGGCCGCTGGCCGCCCTCAAGCGCCGGATGGAGGTGGCCGAGAAGGCCGACTGGCCGGAGATGGTCGAGGAACTGGTGCTGACCCGCGTGGACCCCTCAGGGTTCTACGCCAGTTCGGTGTCCCTCACCGGCGACCACGACTCGGAGTGGGCCTCGGTCCGCGGCCGGATCCGGGCCCGCCTGTTCGGCGGCGACGACGCCGACTCCGCGGCGCTGGCCGGGATAGAGCACCGGTTCTGCGCCGACGGCCTGGTGGAGGTCCTGGAACTGGTGCCGCCCTCGCCGCTGCGCGACCCGCTGGGCGCCGGCGTGCGCTGGTACCGGCCCGAGGAGGGCCCGGTCGCGTACGGGGACCTGGCGCGCTGGAAGGTGACCGCGCGGGAGGCCTACCGGACCGCGCGGGAGAACGTGCGCCGCGAGGGCCTGCTGGAGACCCGGCTGCTGGAGGCGGAGGGCGTCAGCATCACGGTGGTGCGCGGCGGCTCCGGCTACGCCCCGACACACTCCTTCTGGCTGCCCGACTACGTGTCCGTCGACAGCAACGGCGCACTGGTGGTGATACCTAACCGCGGACTGTTCGCGGCGCACCCGGTGCGCGGCCCGGAGGCCGTGCCCGCCGCCGAGGGCATGCTGCGCCTGGCGCGGCGGCAGTACGAGACCGGGCCGGGCCCGGTGAGCGACCAGCTGTTCTGGTGGCGGGACGGGGTGCTGTACCGGCAGGGCTCACGCCGCGCCGAGGACGGCATCCGGTTCGAGCCGACGCAGGAACTGGCGGACGTGCTCAGGGCGCTGGCGCGGTAGCGGGGGCGGCGGGCGTTTCGGCGCCTTCCGCCTCTTCGTCTTCTTCGCTGTCTTCTTCTTCGTTCTCTTCGTCCTCTTCAGCCGCCTCGGCGGCCTCCCGGTCCCGGTGCTGGGCCTCGCGCCGGATGATGGTCACCCAGCCGCCGGCCGCGATCACGCAGAACAGCCACCACTGGAACCAGTACGACAAGTACGGGCCCTCGTCCAGCGACGGCGCGTCCACCGGCGTGATCTGCACCCCGGAGGAGTTCGCCGCGGAGTCCGCCGGCTTCGAGGTGATCACCTCGGCGTACCCGCCGCGCAGCTGGAGCCCGGTCTTGGCGGCCAGCGCGCCGGTGTTGATCAGGCTGATCTGCCCGGCCGGCAGGCCCGAGGTGACGTCCCGGATGCCGGTGTTGCCCTTGGTCTCGGACTGCTGCAGGCGGCCGGTGACGGTGACCGTGCCGGCCGGCGGCGCCGGGATCGCGGGCGACTGCTGCTCGTCGGAGTCGACGGTCGGGATCCAGCCCCGGTTGACCAGGACGGACGTGCCGTCCGCGAGCGTCATCGGGGTGATCACGTAGAACCCCGGGTTGCCGTTCTCCTGGTGGTTGCGGGCCAGGAACTGGTGCGCGGTGTCGAAGGTCCCGACCAGCGTGAGCTGCTTCCAGCGGGCCTTCTGCGGCACCGCGGCGCCCACGGCGTCGGCGTCCTCGATCGGCACCGGCGGGGCGTTCATCGCGGTCCTGATGACGGCGTTCTCCGCGGTGCGCTCGTGGTAGCGGCTCCGCTGCCACATCCCCAGGCCGATGAACGAGGGGATGAGGACCAGCCAGATCAGGACATGCAGGCGGATCCAGCGCCAGGAGAAGACGAAACGGTACCGAGACACAGGCTGACGGTACCCGACGTCCCTCAGCGTGCTGGAGGCAGGTCGCACTCAGCGCCAGGCCTTCACCCCGAGCCTAATCCTCGGTCCGGATCAACTCTTCGCCAATCCGACGACGATCCCCGCCACCACCACCGCCACCCCCGCCAGCTGCGCGATCCCCGGCGTCCCGACGCCGAGCGCGGCGCTGGCGGCGCAGGCCGCGACCGGCACCGTGCCGATCAGCAGGCCCGCGCGCTGCGGCCCGAGGCCGTTCAGCGAGCGGTACCAGAGCAGGAACGCGCCGACGGTCAGCGGCAGCGCGAGGTACAGCAGCGCGGCGGTCTCGGCGAGCGTGGGCATCCGCAGCATCGCGGTGCCGTCCGTGGCCAGGCCCGCGACCAGCAGCGTGGGGACGGCGATGACCGTGACGTAGGCCGAGACCCGCAGCTCGCCGAACTTCGGCAGCAGCGGCACCGCGAGCAGTGAGAACAGCGCCTCGCAGGCCAGCGTCAGGACGGCGAACACGATCCCGGCCGCGCTGCCCGGCCCGAAGCCCTGGACCATCGCGCTCCCGGCGACCACCAGCCCGGCCGCGCCGATCGCCGGGCCCGTGCGCAGCCGGTGGCCGTGGCCGGCCTTGGCGACCAGCGGCCCGGCGATGGCCAGCACCAGCGGCGAGCAGGCCACGACGCTGCCGAGGGTGGCGGCGTCGGTGTGCCGGAGCGCGGCGAGCACGAAGACGTTGAACAGGACCAGGCCGGTGGCCGACAGCAGGCTCAGCTGGAGCCATTCGCGGGCGGTCGGCCGGATCCGGGGCAGGCCGCTGCGGCGGACGATGACGGCGAAGACCGCGGCGGCGAGGGTGTAGCGCAGGGCCTGGCCGCCGAGGACCGGGTAGCGGGTGAGGTGGGCGCTGACCGCGGTGGAGGCTCCGAGGACTGACATGGCCAGGGCGCCCTGGAGGACGTGGCGGGTGGCGGGGCGCGGGCGTTGCGCTGGGGTCGGAGCTTGGGTTTGGGCTTGGGCGCCGGCCCCGCTCCCCGCGCCCGCCTCGCCTGTGATCGTGGACATGCTGCGAGGCTAGGATCGGATTGGTCCGCGAGTAAGAACCAATCAGCGGCGCGGAAAGGGGACCAATCCGGTGGCCGAGATCCTGGTGACCGTCGACCGCACCGCCGGCCGCCTGGTCGAGCAGCTGGTCGTCGGCCTGCGCGACGGCATCCGCGCGGGCCGCATCGCCGGCGGCACCGTCCTGCCGCCGAGCCGGCAGCTCGCGGCGGAGCTGCGGCTGTCGCGCGGGCTGGTGGTCGAGGCGTACCAGCAGCTGGTCGCGGAGGGGTACCTGCTCAGCCGCACCGGCGCCGGGACGTGGGTGGCGGCCGGGCACGCGGTGGGGGAGCGGGCCGCGGCGCCGCAGGACACGGCCGAAACGGAGCCGGAGTTCGACCTGACGCCGGGTCGGCCGGACCTCGGGGCGTTCCCCCGCACGGCGTGGGTCGGGGCGCAGCGCCGGGTGCTCAGCGACCTGCCGCACACCGGCCTCGGCTACGGCGATCCCGGCGGCGTGCTCCGCTTCCGCGAGGAGATCGCGGCCTACCTGCGCCGGGTGCGTGCCGCGGACGCCACGCCCGAACGCGTGGTCGCCATCAACGGCTCGGCGCAGGGCCTCGCCCTCGGGCTGCAGGCCCTGTACGAGCTCGGACACCGGGTGCTGGCGGTCGAGGACCCGTCGGCGGACCGCCCGCGCCGGTTGTTGGCCGCCTCGGGCATGACCCTGGTCGGGGTGCCGGTGGACGAGGCGGGCCTGGTGGTCTCGGAGCTGCGGCGGACGTCCGCGACCGTCGTCTTCGCGGGCCCGGCGCACCAGTACCCGACCGGAGTGGTCCTGGCCCCGGCCCGCCGCGCCGAGCTGATCGCCTGGGCCCGCGCCGCCGACGGCCTGGTCATCGAGGACGACTACGACGCCGAGTTCCGCTACGACCGCGACCCGGTCGGCTGCCTCCAGGGCATGGCCCCGGACCGCGTGCTGTACCTGGGGACGACGAGCAAGTCCCTGGCCCCCGCGCTCCGCCTCGGCTGGGCCGTCGCCCCGCAGCCCCTGGCGGACCGGATCCGCGACATCCGCCTGCACAGCGACCTCGGCGGCTCCGTCCTGGACCACCTCGCGATGGCGCACCTGATCGCCACCGGCGCCTACGACCGCCACCTGCGCACCGTCCGCCGCCGCTACCGCACCCGCCGCGACGCGCTGGTGACCGCCCTGGCCGCGGAACTGCCGGAGTGGAAGGTGCGCGGCGTCGCGGCCGGCCTGCACGTGCTGGTGGACCTGCCGCCGCGGAGCGACGAGGGCGCGCTCGCCGCCGCGGCGGACGCGCAGGGCGTGCGCGTCCAGCCGCTGGCGCCGATGCGGTTCGCGCCCGGGCCGCCCGGGCTGGTGCTCGGCTACGCCGGCCTGACGCCGGGGCGGCTGGCGGAGGCGGGACGGCGGCTGGGGGTGGCGGCGCGGCGGGTTTAGCCGGGCCCCTCGACGTCGGCGAAAGGGCCGCGCGGCTCCTCAGTGGCCTGCCACAGCCATTCGCGTCCGGGCGGCTTCCCGCGTCCCGCGTGCGGCGACGGCGTGGCGGGGCGCTCGCCGTTCGCGCTCATCGCGCCGCGGGGACCTTGTTCAGGCCCATGACGCCCGCCAGCAGCCGGTCCCGCGTCCGCAGTGGCAGGCGCGCCAGCAGCCCGAGCATGCGCGTGTCGGATCCGACGGTGTAGCGCGGCTTGGGCTTGCGCGCGGTCAGCGCCCTGATCACGGCGTCGGCCACGATCGTGGGCGGGGCGGCCTTGGACTTGGCCAGCGCGCCGTCCACGGCCTGGATCTGGGCCTCGTAGAGGGCGCGTTCGGCCGGAGTCAGGGCTGCTGTCGCCTTCGCCGTGGCCTGCGCCGCCTTGGCGAAGATCGCGGTGTCCACGAAGCCCGGTTCGACCACGACGACCGGCAGGCCCCAGTGCGCGAGCTCCAGGCGCTGGGCGTCGGACAGCGACTGGAGCGCCGCCTTGCTCGCCGAGATCGGCCCGAAGAACGGTCCGGCGACCCGCGCCGTCGCGGCGGTGATGTTGACCAGCCGGCCGCGGCCGGCGCGCAGCAGCGGCAGGAACGCCTGGGTGACCGCGACCGCGCCGAAGACGTTGACGTCGAACTGGTGCCGCAGGTCCTGCGCGGTGACCAGCTCCAGCGGGCCCTGCACGATGATGCCGGCGTTGTTGACGACGCCGTGCAGGGCGGTGCAGCCGTCGGCCAGGACGTGGGCCACGGCGTCGGCCACGCTGGCGGGATCGGTGACGTCCAGCGGGAAGGCCCGGACGTCAGGGTGCTGCAGAAACTCCCCACCCGATTCGCGCACTGCCGCGTAGACGCGGAACCCGCGCTCGGCCAACGCCTGTGTCGTCGCGCGCCCCACGCCCCCGCCCGCGCCGGTCAGCACCACCGCGCGCTTCTGCTCGCCGTTCATGACAGCCCCTCCCCATACGTTCCACTCAACATGTCTGTCTGTACATGTCATCGTCTACATGTCCGCACCGATGTGTCAAGATGGACGATCAGCCGCCGACTGCCACCCGCTGCCACCGATCCGCCAGGAGGACCCCGCCGATGTCGCTGCGCCACGGCCTGCTCGGCCTGCTCGCCGAAGGCCCGGCCAGCGGCTACGACCTCGCCCGCCGCTTCTCCGAAGCCCTCGGCTCGGTCTGGCCGGCGCAGCACCCGCAGATCTACTCGGAGCTGGCGCGCCTGGAGACGGCCGGCCTGATCGAGGTGGAGAGCACCGGCCCGCGCCGGCGCAAGGCGTACCGCATCACCGACCAGGGCCTGGCCGAGGTGCGCCGCTGGCTCGCAGAGGTGGAGGTCGACCACACGTTCCGGATGGAGACGCTGTTCCGCGCGTACTTCTTCTGGCTGATGGACCCCGAGGACCTGAAGACACACCTGGCGTCCGAGCAGGCCTTCTTCGCCGAGACGGCGGCCGCGCTGCGCGGCTACGCCGAGACCAAGGACCGCGGCGAGTGGGGCACGAGCGCGCAGACGCGGGCGATGCGGATCGCGATCGAGGCGGGGATCCGGATAAACGAAGCGCTGGCGGGCTGGGCCCAGTGGGCGCACGAGACCGATCTCATGACCGCCGAGGACTTCGGTACGGCGAAGCCGAAGCCGAAGGAAAACACTGAATCACTCGACGCCAGCTCACCCGACGCCAACGCTGACGCCGACGAGCGCTGACTCGCTCCCCGGCGTCAAACCCGCGCTACGCCCAGCCCGCCCGAGGCTCCCTCACGCACCGCCACCGGCGGCGATCAAGTGCCCGGGGTGCGACGCGTGGTCGACGTGGTCGGCGATACCGTTCGCGCCGGCCGACTTCGCGCAATGCGCACAGCAGTAGAACTTGCCGTCCGCTTCGACCCCGTGCCCGACGATCCGGCACCGGCAGTGCTCACAGGTCGGCGCCATCCGGTGAATCGCGCACTCGAACGAGTCGAAGGTGTGCTTCACGCCGGCGGCGACGACGTCGAACGACATGTAGTAGTCGTTGCCACAAACCTCACACACGGCCATTTCCGACTCCCGGGTCACGGTGACAGGACGCGGCGGCCTCCACCGCCGAGAGCGGCCTACCCGGCGTTATCGGGCGGTAGTCGATCGCTAGGCCATGCAGGCCATCGCGTCGCCGCCAGGTCCTTCGACGACTAAGGAACCAACACTGGGCGGCCCCGGATTGAACATGTGTTCGCGATGATGGATCGAAGTCTGTCAGAGTCCTTACAGTGCTGAAATGAACGCGCGCCGGACGTCGGTCTGGTACCGGGCGGCCCAGGTGTTCGTGACAGGGCTGATCGTCGGCTTCGCCTGTGCGGACGAGATACACGTGCTGTGGTCGATGCGAAAGCATCCGGATGCCAGGGTCATCCCCGTCTTCTTGGCCGTCTTCCTCGGCGCGTGGATCGGCACGGTCATCGCGCACGAACTGGGGCACCTCGTCGGCGCGCTGCTCATGGGGCTCGGGGTCGGCCACATCCGGCTGCTGCCGGGCGGCCGGGGCGCCGGAGGGCGGCCGCACGTCAACGTCGCGCCGCGCCCCGGCGCGGTCGCGATACCGGCCCGCATCGCCGTCACGGCGCTGGCCGGGCCGGGCGCGAACATCGGCATCGCCGTCTTCTTCTGGCAGTTGGCGGATCGACACGGGGTCAGTGCGGAGCAGCACGGACTCCTGCTCCTGCCGGTGATCCTGGGCCTGGGAGTGGGCGCGGGCAATCTCGTCCCGCTCCATGCGCGCGGACGCCCATCTGATGGGTTGCAGGTGTTTACGTGGCTGCTACGGCGGGGTGGAACAAGGAGGAATTCGATGAAGGACGAGGCCCGGCTCAAGGAGTACCTCGCCGAAATCCAGCGCGGGGGAGTGCCGGACCTCGCGGGTCTGCGCGCGATGGCCGACTACGGCCAGGGCACCACGGACGTGGCCGCCGCCACCGTGCTGATGGCGGCCACGATGAGGGCGGGTATCGCGGAGTTCACCGCGGACATCCCCCGCTTCGTCCGAGCGGCGCGGAATCCGCGGATGCGCCCCGAGACTGCCGCGTCCATGGCCGGGCGTGTCGCCTGGGTCCAGGGCCTTGAAGTGCTGCGCCGGCTCATCCGCCGGGAGGCTCGGGATCCGGAGCTCGTGGCCGAGATCGCGGCGCTCGCCGAGTTCGCCTACGGCAAGGACCGCTCCTGCTCCATCGCCCGCTGCGCCCTGGGCTTGATCCGGCTGGTCCAGAACCGTCCGGCTGAGGCTCGCAGGCTGCTGGTCGGCGCCGATGACGAGGCGCGCACCGACAAGGAGCGTGCGGACCTCCTCGCGGTGCGGGCCCTCGTCGAGGCCACACTTGGCGACTTCGCGCAGAGCCGGCGGCTGATCGCGTCGGCGCGTCGGCTCGACGTCGAGCCCGCGATCAGGCTGCCGCTGGTCGAGGCCGCCCTCGCGAGCGCGGAGAAACGCAGGGCCGCGCAGCAGGATGCCGCCGCCGAAGGCGTTTCGACGGCGGCTGACGTCGCAGAAGCCTGATCGCCGGCTCCGGCTGCTGCTACGGCTCCCGGGGCAGGATGTGCACGACCTCGATCTGCTCCATGACGATCTGCGCCGTCAGCACCTGCGGCTCGCTCTCCTCGTCGTCGTCGAAGGCGCCGTCGGCGAACTTCTCGCGGGCCTCCTGCTCGGCGTCGGCGTGCTGCTCGTCGGCCTCCGGTGGGACTGGCGCGCCCAGCACCGGCTCCTCGGGGCCGCCCTCGAACGAGACGGTCGTCGGAGTCGCCGCGCCGCCGGGGCCGGGGCCGGCGGCAGGCTTGCTGAAGGCGTCGAAGCCCTCGGCCGCTTCCGCAGCCGGAGCCTCGCCCGGGACGCCGGTCGCGGGCTCAGCCGCCGCACCAGCACCAGCCGCACCCGCATCCCCCGCCGCACCAGCCGCATGCGCTCCGCCGCGGCCGCCGCCGCGCCACTCGGGCATGGTGATCGCGTACATCGCGCGGTCCTGCCACTGGCCGCCGACCAGGAAGCGGTCCAGCAGCACGCCCTCCGGCCGCATCTTCACGTGCTCCGCCACCCGCATTCCCGCGGTGTTCCGCGGGTCCACGGTGGTCTGCACGCGGTGCAGCTCCAGGCGGGAGAACGCCAGCTCCAGCAGGAGGCGCGAGGCCTCCGTCCCCAGCCCCTCGGCCCAGCGGTCGGGGCGGAGGTAGACGCCGATCTCGCCCTGGCGGTGCGGGAAGCTGAGGATGTCCAGCGTCGCCGAGCCGATCAGGTCCCCGTACTGCTCTACCGCGAGGTAGAAGCTGCGGCGGGGCTGGAGCTGAGCCATGCGCGCGGTCTCGGACAGCCACGCGCCGGCGGTGTCCGGGGTGGCCAGGGCCGGCCACGGGGTGTGCGCGGCGACCCGTGGGTCGCCGGCTATGCGCTGCCAGGCCAGAAGGTCGTCGGGGCGGAACTCGCGCAGGGACAGGCGAGGGCCCCTCGGGTACTCAAGGAGCGGTGAAGACACGGCAGAACGTTATGCGATCGCCGGGCTCGCGTCAGCCCGAAAGCGACAATGCTTTGAGGGCATCAGTGCTCGGTCAAGGGCTGTACTACCCGGGAACACCCAGTGTGAGCATGGTGAATCCGAAGTAGTCACGGTGTCCGCGCAGCCAGATGCTCCGCTTGCCGTCCAGTCGGTCACGGACCGCCGCCGCGTCCGGATGGTCCGGTTCGGCCAGCAGCCACTCCTCGGCGTCCATCGTCTCCAGCGATTCGTAGTCGTCCCACTCCGGGCGGGTCGAGGACTCGATGCGCAGCGGACGGAACCCGGCGGCGACGGCGTGGTCGGCGAGGTCCGCCAGCAGCTCGTAGCTTTCGGCGGTGGTCCCGGGCCACATCTCGGCCAGCCGCTCCGGCGGCGGCACGGTCTCCCAGTGCTCGACCCCGAAGAACAGCCGCCCGCCGGGATTCACCAGCGGACGCAGGGCTTCCAGCGCCCGCGTCACGTTCCGGCCGAACGCCTGCCACGCCCCGCTGCTGATCACCACGTCCGCCGTCCGCGCGTTCTCCCGTGCCGGTCCTTCGACGAACTCCACCCGGTCTCCGAGTCCGCGGGCCGCGGCGTTGGCCCGTCCCCGCGCCAGATCCCGCCCCGACAGGTCCACGCCGTATCCCCGCGCGGCCGGTGCCAGCGCCAGTACCCGCAGCAGCAGCTCGCCCCAGCCGCACGCGTAGTCGGCGACCGTCGCCGGCCGGGTGGCTGCCAGGTCCGCGGCGATGCGGTTCGCGCGCTCCTCGGACATCGGCGAGTGGAACACCATGCGCGTCGCCGGACCGACGATCTCCTCGACTGTCATGTCGACCAAGGTAGGCGGGGACGCCTGTCTCAGGCTACTGATTCTCCGGTGGCGCTTGATCCGCGAGCAGCGACCGCACCAACGCCCCGGTCGCCACCGCGAACAGCCGGTCGGCGTCCACCGGCGTGGCCAGCGCACCGGCCAGCGCGGCGTCGGGAGCCGGCTCGGCCTGCCACAGCTCCTCGGCCGACGGCCGCTGCTCCGGCGAGCGGTCGGTGTGCCGCTCGACGAGGATGAACCCGATCACGTGGTACTGCAACGCCCGCACCGCCTCGGCGGCCCGGGCGCCGCGCAGTCCGGCGGCCGAGATCTCGGCGATCAGGGCCCGCTGGGAGGGCAGGAACATCGCCGGGGTCAGTCCGCGCTCGTTGACCAGCCCGATCAGGTGCGGGTGGTCCCGCAGCACCCGGCGCAGCTCCACCGCGAGCGACAGCACGCGCGCCGTCGGCGTCGTCCCGCGCGCGGGCAGCGTCTCCAGGCCGTGCACCATCTCCTGCACCAGTTCGTCGAGCAGCGCCTCGCGGTTACCGACGTGCCAGTAGATCGAGGTGACCGCGACTCCCAGCTCGGCGGCGAGCTTGCGCATCGACAGCCCGGCCACGCCCTGCTGCTCGACCAGGCGCGTCGCGGCGTCGAGCACGGCGCGCCGGGTCACCGCCGGCGCACGGCTCGGCTTCGTCGCCTCCTGGCTTGAACCGGTCACGGTGCCATCCTCTCGCCGCCGATGGCTCTTTACCCTTCACGCCCACGGGTGTAACGGTGTTACAGAAGGCTTATGACGAGGAGTCAGATATGCCCAAAGTGCGCTACGGCCCCCGCGACCTCGAAGCCGTCGCCGCGGCCCGCGAATCCGCCTCGAAACTGCCCGACCTGTGGTCCACCGGAGTGCACGCCGTCTGGGAGACCGACCCCGACGCCCTGGCCCAGGTGCTGCCTCCGCCCCTGAAGCCGACCGCCAAACCGTACGTGCGCGCCACGATCAACCAGGTCGACATCTTCGGGATGCCGCTCGGCGCCGCGGCCATCTCGGTGGCCTGCGCGCACGGCGCGGAAGAAGGCTGGTACAGCCTGGTCATGCCGATGACCACCGAGCGCTCGCTGATCGGCGGCCGCGAGGTGTTCGGCGAACCCAAGAAGCTGGCCGAGGTCGTCGTGGACCGGGACGGCGAGCAGGTGGCCGGCACGGTCACCCGGCACGGCGTCACCTTCGCCGAGATCCGCGGCCGGATCGCCGGCGCGCTGGAACCCCCGGCGCCCTACGTCAAGGTCGACTGGTATCTCAAGTTCCTGCCGGCGGTGGACGGCTCCGGCTTCGACGCCGACCCGCTGCTCGTGCGCTGCGTCCGGAACGAGAAGACCAGAGCCCTGGACGCGGTCGAGGGCGAGGTCATCCTCCGCGAGTCCGCGCTCGACCCGATCGCCGACCTCCCGGTGCTCCGGCTGGTCGAGATCACCTACGGGGAGAAGACCTCCGACCAGCGCGGCGAGGTCGTGGCGCGGCTGGATCCGAAGGAGATCCTGCCCTACGTGCACCAGCGCTACGACGACCCGGCGCAGATCCACGACTCCGTGGAGGCTCCCGATGCTGGCTGACCTCCCCGGCAAGACCGCGGTCGTCACCGGCGCGGCCAGCGGCATCGGCCTGGCGATGGCCCGGCTGTTCGCGGCCGAGGGCATGAACGTGGTGCTCGCCGACGTTGAGGAACCCGCTCTCGAAGAAGCAGTCAAGGCAACGGCCGAGGTCGCTCAGCAAGCGGTCCACGGCGCGCGGGCCATCGGCGTCGTCACCGACGTCTCGCTGCCGGAATCCGTGGAAGCGTTGGCGCACAAGGCTTTCGCCACCTTCCCCAGCGTCGACGTCCTCTGCAACAACGCCGGCGTCGGCTCCGGCGCCGAGGGCCCGATGTGGCAGCACGAGCGCACCGACTGGCAGTGGGCCTTCGCGGTCAACGTCTGGGGCGTCTTCCACGGCGTCCAGGCCTTCCTGCCGCGCATGATCGCGCAGGACACCCCCGGCCACGTCGTCAACACCAGCTCCCCGGACGGCGGCATCGCCCCGCTGCCCACGGCCAGCGTCTACGCCGTGACGAAAGCCTCGATCGTCACGATGACCGAAGCCCTGTACGCGCAGCTGAAACAGGCCGGCGCGAAGATCGGCGCCTCGGTGCTCTTCCCGGGCCCGCACATGGTCCGCACCGGCCTGTGGGAGAGCTACCGCAACCGCCCCGAGCGCTACGCGAAGACCAAGCCGCGACAGAACCCGTATCCCACCCTCGAAGGCTGGGAGCAGGCGATGAAGGACGCCGGGCTCGAAGCGAAGATGACCGAGCCGGAAGAGGTCGCGGCGCACGCGCTGGAGGGGATCCGGACCGGGACCTTCTGGATCCTGCCGAAGGGCGGCTCCTCCGACGACATGATCCGGCGGCGCTCGCAGTCGATGCTGGAGCGCTCGAACCCGGGATACCTCGAAAAGTTCATCCTCGACTGAGGAGAAAAGACCCATGCCAGAGCTCGACAACAGCCCCTACGTCGTCATCTCCTCCGACTGCCACGCCGGCCTGCCGACCGAGGAGTACCGCACCTACATCGAAGCCAAGTACCACCCGGCTTTCGACGACTTCCTGGCCGAGCAGGCGGCCCGCGTCGAGGCCGCGACCAAGCTCGGCGTCCGCAACCCCGAGTTCGCCCGGAACTGGTTCGAGGAACACGAAGAAGGCCTGCGCGGCGGCTGGGACTCCGCGCAGCGCGACAAGGAGCTCGACGCCGACGGCGTGACCGCCGAGGTGATCTTCCCGGACGCCGACGCCGTGGAGTCCACCACCGCCGCGCCCTTCGGCGTCGGCCTGACCTTCTCCGGCGGCCTGGACCAGGAGCTGGCGCTGGTCGGGGCTCGCGCGCACAATCGCTGGCTGGCCGAGCTGTGCGCGCACTCGCCGGAGCGGCGCCGCGGCGTGGCCCTGGTGCCGATCACCGGCGACGTGGACGCCGCGGTCGCCGAGATCCGCCGGGCCAGGGACTCCGGGCTCGGGGCGGTGATGATCCCGGCGATGTGGGAGGACAAGGCGCCGTATCACGACCGCCGCTACGACCCGGTCTGGGCGGCCTGCGAAGAGCTCCAGATGCCGGTCGCGACCCACTCCGGCGTGGCCCCGCGCGACGAGTACGGCGACCACCTGGGTATCTACGTCTCTGAGGTGACCTGGTGGCCGGCCCGGCCGATCTGGTTCCTGATCTGGTCCGGGGTGTTCGAGCGCTTCCCGGGTCTGAAGTTCGGCGTCACCGAGGCCGGCTGCTGGTGGGCGCCGAACCTGCTGTGGTTCATGGACCGGCTGTTCCTCGGCGCGCACGCCGCCGCCAAGCTCACGCCGTTCGAGGAGGTGAAGCGGCCGCCGAGCGAGTACTTCGACCGCAACTGCTTCATCGGCGCGACCAACACCAAGCGCCGCGAGCTGGCGCACCGGTACGAGATCGGGATCGACAACATGCTGTGGGGGAACGACTTCCCGCATCCCGAGGGCACCTGGCCGAACTCGAGGAAATGGCTCAGGACCACGTTCCACGACCTCCCGGTCGACGAGACGCGCCGGATGCTCGGCCTGGCCGCCGCCGAGGTGTACGGGTTCGACCTCGCCAAGCTCCAGCCCGTCGCCGAGCGCGTCAACCTGCGGCCGAGCGACCTCGGCCAGTCCGGCGACGAGGCGGCCGGCTGGGCTGCCGCCCGCGAGGTCGGCCGGCACTGGCTCACCGGCAACGACTTCCCGGTCATCGGCTACGGCGCCACCCTCGGCGGCCACCGCACCGAGGGCGTCGGACCGGAGGTGTCGTGATGACCGGGAACACCGATGGCGCAGCGCGGTACACCGTCATCTCCGCCGACGGCCACGCCGGCGCCGACCTGCTGGACTACCGGCCCTATCTGGAGTCGAGGTACCACGACGAGTTCGACGCGTGGGCCGCGGCGTACGTGAACCCCTACGAAGACCTCCTGCACGGCGACGCCGAGCGCAACTGGGACTCCGCACGCCGCCAGGCCGACCTGGAGCGCGACGGCATCGTCGCCGAAGTGCTGTTCCCCAACACCATCCCGCCCTTCTACCCGAGCATGTCGCTCGGCGCGCAGCAGCCGAGCGCCGAAGAGTACGAACTCCGCTGGGCCGGCCTGCGCGCCCACAACCGCTGGATGGCCGACTTCTGCGCGCAGACCCCCGGCCGCCGCGCCGGCACCTGCCAGGTCCTGCTCGGCGACATGGACGACGCGGTCGGCGAAGTCCGCTGGGCCCGCGAGCACGGCCTGTTCGGCGGCGTCCTGCTGCCCGGGACGCCGCCGGGGACGTCGGTCCCGCAGCTGTACTCGGACGTCTACGAACCGCTGTGGGCGGTCTGCGAAGAGCTCGACATGCCGATCAACCACCACGCGGGCTCGGCGTCCCCGGAGATCGGCCAGGAGCCGGCCGGTCGCGCGGTCTTCATGATGGAGATCACCTGGTTCGCGCACCGCGCGCTGTGGCACCTGATCTACGGCGGCGCCTTCAAACGCCACCCCCGCCTCAAGTTCGTGCTCACCGAGCAGGGTTCCGGCTGGGTGCCCGGCGTCCTGGAGATGCTCGACTACTACCACCGCGCGCTGGTGCGCCGGATGAGCTCGGTGATGCATGACGCCGGCGCGGTCACCGCCGAGAGCCGGTTCGGCGCCGGGATCGCCGAGGCGGTCGGCCTGGCGCCGAGCGAGTACTGGAAGCGGAACTTCTACCTCGGCGCCTCCTTCATGCGGCCCGACGAGGTGCCGCTCCGGCATGCCATCGGGCTGGAGAAGCTGATGTGGGGCGGTGACTACCCGCACGACGAGGGCACCTTCCCGTACTCGCGCGAGGCGCTGCGCAACTCCTTCGCCGGCCTGCCGCACGCGGAGATCGCCGCGATCGTCGGCGGCAACGCGGCCCGGGTCTACGGATTCGACCTCGCCGCGCTCGACCCGGTCGCGGCGGCGGTCGGCCCGACCACCGCGGAGATCGACGAGCCGCTGAAGCAGGCGCCCGCGGACGCCACCTCGCCGACCTTCGGCACCGACAGCGTGATCCGGGTGTGGTGAGGCCGCGGCGTCGCGAACCGGCCTGACCTGCACCCGAGCGACACCTCGGCTTAAGACTTAAGTCGCTGGGCATACGTGATCTCGTGGAACACCGCCCCCATCACCAAGCGATCCGCCACCTTCACCCGGTCGGCGGATCGTTGCCCGTTCGGCGCAGTCCCGCCGGTCCTTCATCGCTCGCTCAGGTGCTGGAGGTTCATTGGTCGGACCAGCTCGGCACCGAGGCGGCGGCTTCGATTCCGTGGTGATCTGTACCTGTCGGACGAAGATCTGGATCTGCATGACGAAGATCGGTATCTGTGGGAGAAGATCGGTAGCGGTCGTTGGAAGATCTGCATCTGTATCTCCGGCTTACGCGCCAGGCGGCAAAGTGACACCGGAACGGCCGCTCGGCCGACGGACAGGTCGGAGGTGAGCGGAGGGTGACGCCGATGGAGGTTCCCGGCCGACTGTCGCGGGTCGCGCGCATGCGTCAGCGTGCGCAGGCCCGCAAGCGTGCTCGAGCCCGCAGAGCGGCGCTGGCCGCCGGGGCGGCCGGGATCGTGGTGATCGCCGGGATGCTCGGCACCGCCTTCAGCACGCCGGAGTCCGCCGGCGCGATGACCGCCGAGGGGGCCGCGGAGTCCTCGCCGTCCCCGGTGGCCGCGACCAGCAGCCCCTCGACCTCGGCGAGCACGCACGCCGCCGCGGCTCCCGCGGCCGCGGTCCCGCCGGCCGCGGCGACGGCCAGCGTCACCAGCACCGCCCAGCCCGGCAGCGTCACCCCCGAGCCGACCGTCAGCACCGCGACGAGCACCGCCGCGGCGGCCGCGGCCGCCGGGCCCGGCTCCACGGTCGACACCCCGGACCAGCCGTCGAGCTCGCCGAGCGGGAAGCCGTTCGGCGGCACCGCGGTGGCCGGGGTCCTGTACCGGCCGGATTCCGGTGTCTCCAGCCACTTCTGCAGCGCCTCGGTGGTGCACAGCTCCGCCGGGGACCTGGTGATCACGGCCGCGCACTGCGTCTACAGCGACGGTCCCAAATCGGACATCGCGTTCGCGCCCGGCTTCCACGACGGCCAGCTGCCCTACGGCTCGTGGACCGTCACCAAGGTCGTGGTCTCCCAGAACTGGCAGAGCTCCAACGACCCGGACGAGGACGTGGCCTTCCTGCAGGTGGCGCCGAACTCCAGCGGGGCCTCGCTGGAGTCGGTGACCGGGGCTGACCAGATCGCCTTCAGCCAGGGCTTCGGGATGCCGGTCACGGTGCCGGCCTACCCGCAGGGCTCGGACACCCCGATCACGTGCGTGTCGCCGGCGAAGAAGTTCAGCGCCACGCAGACCGAATGGGACTGCCGCGGCTACCCGGACGGGACCTCGGGCGCGCCGTTCCTGACGAACGTGGACGCCAGTGGGGAGAAGGGGACCGTCATCGGCGTGATAGGCGGCTACCAGCAGGGTGGCGACACCCCGGACATCTCCTATAGCGCCTACTTCGGTTCGGCCGTACAGGCGCTGTATCAGAGCGCGTCGTCATAATCCGTCCGTTTCGCCGGATTCAATCCTGTCGGGTGAGATAACATCCGACTCATCCGTACCCGCCCCTTGATCGCGTTCGGTACGCTTTAGCCTCCCCCCGAAGCGGTGGCCCCGTCGTGCGGCCGCCGACCCCCCCTCGTGGAAGGCTCCCGATCTTGTTCTCCGGCTTCAAGAAGTTCCTGATGCGTGGCAACGTCGTCGACCTGGCGGTCGCGGTGGTCATGGGCGGTGCGTTCAGCGCCATCGTCAACTCGGTGGTCAAGGACATCATCATGCCGTTGATCACGGCGATCTTCGGCAAACAGGATTACACGCGGCTGTCGTTCACGATCAACAAGTCGCACTTCGCCTACGGCGACCTGCTGACCAACGTCATCGTCTTCCTGAGCATCGCCTCCGCGGTGTACTTCGTCATCGTCATGCCGATCAACCGCATCAATGAGCGGCGCAAGGCCCGCCTGGGGATCCCGGAGCAGGCCACCGCGACCGAGAAGGAGCTGCTGGCGGAGATCCGCGACCTGCTCGCGGCGCAGCGGAACAGCAACTGACCGTCACCGGCGCCGCTGCCCGGACGCCGCGCTCACGGGACTCTCACGGACCCGGCGGACCGGGTTGGTAAAGAGTTCCAAGGTCAGCGACGAATCTGTGACCTGGCTCTGCGACACTCGCTCGCATGACCGCACAAGTCCAGCTGAAGTCCACCATGAAGTCCGCCGTGAAGCACATAGCGCCGGGGAGCTGGCGCCGGCACCCCGGTGTGCGCACCGGCGATCAGCTCACTCGCGGCGAGCGTGCCGCGGACAAGATGCGCAACGGCATGGGCTCGTGGATGTTCGTCTTCGTCTCGTTGGTGTTCCTGGCCGTCTGGATGACGGTCAACGTCGTCCTGGACAAGTCGACCGGGCACACCTTCGACGCGTACCCCTTCATCCTGCTCAACCTGGTGCTCTCCTGCGTTGCGGCGTTGCAGGGCGCGATCCTGCTGATCGCCGCCAAGCGCTCGGACCAGGTGTCCAGTGAGCTGGCGCAGCACGACTACGACGCGGACTGCCAGTCGCGGGAGATGCTGCAGGTGCTGACCGAGGAGTTCTCGGCGCTCCGGACGCAGCACGCTGAGCAGAGCGCGCAGCTGGCCGAGCTGATCGCCCGGCTGCCGCTGCCGCAGGCGGAGTAGCGG
This sequence comes from Catenulispora sp. EB89, assembly GCF_041261445.1. NCBI lineage: Bacteria > Bacillati > Actinomycetota > Actinomycetes > Catenulisporales > Catenulisporaceae > Catenulispora > Catenulispora sp. EB89. Next base: position 90,245 of record NZ_JBGCCU010000028.1, on the reverse strand, counting down.
CTCGGCCGCTGGCCCCGCTGACCTCGCTGGCCGTGCTGAGCCCGCTGGCCCTGCTGAGCGGCGGCGCTACGGATGCGGCAGCAGCGCCGGGCACCCCTGCGTCTTGTACCGGGACTGGTACTCGAAGTGCCAGGTCTCGTCCTGGTACCGGCGGCACAGCCCGTACTTCCCGGCCGTCGACTCCAGCCAGGACGCGGCGGACGGCGGGGCGATGTCCATCGCGTAGCCCTGGACGTGCGCCGATTCGTTCGGCGGGAGCGCGTACTGGCGCGCGGCCTGCGGGGAGCCCAGCTGCTTGACCCAGCAGTCGAAGACGCGCTGCTGGTAGGCCGCGGAGCGGTAGCCGGAGTTGAGCACGAAGCTCAGACCGGCGGCCTGCGCGGCCTTCTGCGCGGCCAGGAACGCCTGCTGGGTGCCGTGGGTCATGCCGCTGAACTTCATCGCCTCGTCGGCGGGGGTGTCGTGGCTCGTGTTCTCGCAGTCGCCGTTCTCGCCGTCGGCCGACGGCGGGGGCGAGGTGGGGCTCTTGCTCGGCGAGGTCGGCGAGGTCGGCGAAGTCTTCGGGGTCGACGACGGCGTCGTGGGCCCCGAGGTGGGCGGCAGGGTGCTGGTCCCCGATATCGCGGAGCCGCTCGTGGTGCCGCCGGTGGTCGGAGTGTCCGGCGCGGAGGTCTCGCCGGGCGTGGGACCCGGCGTGGAGCTCGACGCGGCGGCGTTCAGCGCGGTGTCGTGCGAGGGCGAGTGCGAGCCGCCGACGAGGGCCGCCGCGGTGCCGGCCACGGCCAGCGCCGCGATCGCGACGCCGCCGACGATGAACCAGCGCTTCGGCCGGCGTCCGGCCGATTCCGCGTACGCGGGACCGCTCTCGTACTCGCCGGCCCGGGCCGCCGCCTCCGCCGCGGCGCGGCCGATGTCCTCACCCGGCTCCTGCGGCGTCTGATCGCGCTGTTCCATGTCTGGAAAGACGTGCGAAGAGGTCCTTTCGTTGCTGCCCGCGGTGTCTCGGTTGCGTCACGACCGCCAGCGGGTGGCGGCCTGGACGCGGCACCGGACGCCGAGCTTCACGTACGCGTGCTCCAGATGTTTGTCGACGGTGCGCGGGCTGATCCCCAACCGGGTGGCTATCTGCCGGTCGGTCAGCCCCCGGCACAGCAGGTCCAGCACGTCGGCCTCGCGCGGCGACACCTTCTCCCGCCGCGGGCCCGGCCCGCCGAACGGTGCCAGCGCGCGGCCGATGCGGGGCCGGACCGCTTCGGCGACGGCGACGTCGTGCTGCGTGAAGTCGGGGGAGGCGCGGTTGAAGAGCACGACGACCCGCCGCTGCTCGTCCGGCCGCACCGCCATCACCAGCTGGCGCCGGGCGCCCAGCGGCGCGTACAGCGCGGAGAACACCGGGAGCCGGTGGAACTCGTGGTCGGTGTGCAGATCCGAGCGGCGGGTCGCGGTGCCGGGGCCGTGCCAGGCCGCGGCCAGCAGCGGGTCGTCGGCGTGCGCGGCCAGCAGCGCGGCCTGCTCGGCGCCGACCGACCCGGCCGGCTCGGCCCGCCAGGTCGCCGGATGCCGCCGGTCGGAGGCCAGCCACAGTACGGTGTCGGCCGGGACCGCGCGCCGCAGCACCGGCAGCAGCCGGTCCACCAGCTCGACCTCGTCCACCGCGCCGAGCAGGACGTCCGCGACGGCCAGGATCCGGCACAACCCGACCTCGCCGGGGGTCGGGATGCGGGCCGGTGCGGCCGGCCGCGGCGTGGGGGCGAGCTGGGGTGGAGACGTGAGCTGAACCGGAGACGGCATGCGGATCACCTGCGATCGCGACGTGTGCGGCGGCTGCGGTATGGAGGGGGCCATGGTGGCTCTGCGTGGCGGGACTCTGCCTGAGGGTGGAACACCATGCAGCCTAGCGAGCCTCAGCAACCTCGGATATGCCCTTGCGCATCGAGTCTTCGCACTGTGCGCGGGAACAAAAGCGCGTAGGCGGCGATGTGCGCCAGTGCGAAGACGGGAACAAGGCGCGCGTCTGAGAAGCTGGAACGGTTAGAGGGGATCTTCGGCGACGCTTGGCGGAAAGAGGGGCACGATGCTGGTCGACACGTTCGGCAGAACGGCGACGGACTTGCGGGTGTCCCTGACCGACCGCTGCAACCTGCGGTGCACGTACTGCATGCCCGCCGAGGGGCTGCCCTGGCTGCCGAAGGCGGAGCTGCTCACCGACGCCGAGATCCTGCGCCTGATCGGCATCGCGGTCCACCTGCTCGGCGTGGACCAGGTGCGCTTCACCGGCGGCGAACCGCTGGTCCGGCCGGGCCTGGCCACCCTGGTCGCGCAGGTGGCGGAGCTGCGCCCGCGCCCCCGCATCTCGCTGACCACCAACGCCCTCGGCCTGGCCCGCCTGGCCCCGACGCTGAAGGAAGCCGGCCTGGACCGGGTGAACGTCTCGCTGGACACGCTGGACCCGGCGGTCTTCCGCGAGCTGACCCGCCGCGACCGCTTCGCCGACGTGGTCGCGGGCCTCGCGGCGGCGGCCGAGGCCGGGCTGACCCCGGTGAAGGTGAACAGCGTCCTGATGCGCGGCGTCAACGACGCCGAAGCCCCGGCGCTGCTCCGATGGTGTCTGGAGCGCGGCTACGAGCTGCGCTTCATCGAGCAGATGCCGCTGGACGCCCAGCACGGCTGGGACCGCGCGCAGATGGTGACCGCCGACGAGATCCTGGCGGCCCTGGAGACCGAGTTCAAGCTGACCCCCGAGGGCCCGGTCGCCCGCGGCGCGGCCCCGGCGGAGACCTGGCTGGTGGACGGCGGCCCGGGCCGCGTCGGCGTGATCGCCAGCGTGACCCGCCCCTTCTGCGGCGCCTGCGACCGCGTCCGCCTGACCGCCGACGGCCAGGTCCGCACCTGCCTGTTCGCCCGCGAGGAGTCGGACCTGCGCGGCGCGCTGCGCGACGGCGCGAGCGACGAGGAGCTGGCCGAGCGCTGGCGCGTGGCGATGCTCGGGAAGAAGCGGGCGGCCGGGATCGGGGAGGCGGGGTTCGTGCAGCCCGAGCGGCCGATGTCGGCCATCGGGGGCTGAGCGAGCGGTCGGCGAGCGGTCGGCGGGCGGTCGGCCTGACGGTCGGCTTTTGGCGCGGCTGACCCCCGCAACCGCCACGGATTCGTCTCCCGCCGAATCAGATGCGACCGTGGGCGCGGTCTGATTCGCTGTCCGCATGACATCTCAGCACGACAAGGCCACCCGGTTCCACGCCCTCCACGTCCCCGGCACGCCCCTCGCCCTCGCCAATGCCTGGGACGGGGCCAGCGCCCGGATCGTCGCCTCCACCGGCGCGCCCGCGGTGGCGACCACCAGCGCCGGGGTGGCGTGGGGGCTCGGCGCGGCCGACGGGGGCCACCTCGACCGGGAGCGCGCGGTGGCGTTGATCCGGCGGGTCGTGGACACCGTCGAGGTGCCGGTCACCGCGGACATCGAGGACGGCTTCGGGCCGGACGCGGAGGCCGTGGCCGAGACCGTCGCGCAGGTGATCGCGGCCGGTGTGGTCGGGGTCAACATCGAGGACGGGCCGCGCGATCCGGCCGAGCTCGCCGCGCGCATCGCCGCGGCGCGGACGGCTGCGGACAACGCGGGCATCCCGCTGTTCGTCAACGCCCGCATCGACGTGTTCCTGTTCGGGCTGGGCGCCGCCGAGGACCGCCTCGGCGAGACGCTGGCGCGGGCCGAGCGCTATCTGGCCGCCGGGGCCAGCGGGATCTTCGTGCCCGGGGTGGCCGCCCCGGAGACCATCGCCGAGCTGGTCAAGGGCATCGACGCGCCGCTGAACGTGATGGTCGGGCCGGGGGCGCCGACGGTCGCGGAGCTCGCCGCGCTCGGGGTGGCGCGGGTCAGCCTGGGCGCCGCCGTGGCCGAGGCGGCCTATGGACTGGTCCGCCGCGCCGCCGAGGAGCTGGCCAAAAGCGGTACCTACACGACGGTCGAGGGCGGGCTGCCGTACCCGGAACTCAATGGTCTGATGAGCTGATCGCTTTGTGCTGAGGAACTTGAGGCATCCGCTGTTTTCCGCCACGGACAGCGGGTGCTTTTCAGTCCCGCGGCGCGCCGGGCGTGAAGGGCTCCACCTCGATGAGGAAGCCCCGGACGTCCAGGAAGTCCGCCAGGTGCTGCCGGTGCTCCTCGCAGGCCAGCCACACTTTCCGCCGGTCCGGCGGGTGCAGCTTGGGGTTGTTCCACACCACGCTCCAGACCGCCGGCGTGCGGCAGCCCTTCGCCGAGCAGATGGCGGTCGTGGGGGTGTCTTCCGAGGTCACGAAGCCACTGTAGAACAGCTTCGTGGGGGCGGTGCCGAGAGACGAAGACGCGGCGTCGAACGGCCACGGGGGGAGCCGCTCGACGCCGCAAGTGGCGCCCCGACGGGGGTTCAGGGCGCAGGTAAGAAGTATGACATGCGTAGACCCGCTAAGGGAATGGGCCCCTTACTTTTCGCCAACCGGTGCGGGCACACCGCTCGACCAGCGGCGGGCTCAGTCGTCGTCGCCGACGATCCGTCCCACGATGGGCTCCTCCGGGGCCGAGCCATCGTTGTCTCGGGGGTCTCCGGGACGGCCCGACGCTCCGTTCCCGCCGCTTTGTCCGGGCAGTAACGCCTGCCGTTCGGCGTGGGTGAACGGGGAGTCCGCACCCGGCGCCGGCTCGCGTCCGCCGTTGGCGTACACGACTGCGACATAGGGCAGCACCAGCGCCAGCGCCGCGAGCCCGATCTTCCACGGCCAGGCGATCGGCAGGATCACGATCAGCAGGAACGCCGCGATCCTTATCCCCATCGCCATCAAGTACTTCGACTCCCGGGACCGGATGTCCTGGCTGAGCGGCTTGGGGGCGTCGGTGATCCCGTGTACGACGTCCTGCCGATGTCCGCTCTTGTCCCGCCCGATCCGCATACTCCCAGGCTACGCCCGCCGTCGAGGCCCATGACAGGACCCCGCCGACATCGTCGCGGCGGGGTCCTGATAGTGCGGCCGGGCTGTGTGATCCGGCTGTGTGATCCAGGTGTGCGATCCGGCTGTGTGATCGGCTGTGCGGCGCGGCCTACGAAGCCGGGCTCACCGACGACATGTTGAAGTCCGGGATCCGCAGCGCCGGCATCGCGGTCCGGTTGAAGTAGTCGCCCCACTCCCGGGAGAACGTCCGCTCGGTCCGCCCGGCCTCGGCGATCCGCGAGAGCAGCGACACCGGCGACTCGTTGAACCGGAAGTTGTTCACCTCGCCGACCACCTCGCCGCCCTCGACCTTGTAGACGCCGTCCCGGGTCAGCCCGGTCAACAGCAGGGTCTGCGGGTCCACCTCGCGGATGTACCACAGGCTGGTCAGCAGCAGGCCGTCGCGGGTTTCCCCGGTCATCCCGCCGAGCGTCGGACCGGCCCCGCCGGGCGCCGCGTCCAGGATCAGGTTGTCGATGAACGGCGTCGTCGGCAGCTGCGCCGCCGCCGCGGTCCGTCGCGTACTGACCAGCGAGGAGAGGTGGCCGTCCTTGATCCACTCGGTCGGGCCGAGGGCGAGGCCGTTGTCGAACACCGACTCCGAGGCGTCGGAGGAGTACGCCACGGCGTAAGGGGCGCATTCCAACCCCGGCGCCTTCGGGTCGCTGCGCAGCGTCGCCTTGATCGCCGAAGAGCCCGCCAGGTTCTCGCCGAGCCGGGACCCGCCGCCGCTCTTGCTGTACACCGAGCGGCCGTCCAGGGCGTCGCGCAGTGCGGCGGCCCAGTAGGCGTAGATCATCAGATCGGCGACCGAGCTCGGCGGCAGGATCGTCTCGTAGCGGCCGGCCGGCAGGTCGATCTTGCGCTTGGCCCACTCCAGACGCTGCGCCAGGCCCTGGCCGGCGGCCACGACGTCCACGTCGGAGAAGTCCGCGGTCGGCACGCCGGTCCAGGCCGAGCGCGAGCGGTCGCCGGACTTGGCGTTCAGCTGCACCGAGCCGGTCGGCTGCGCGTGCCGCAGCCGCAGGCCGGTCGAAGAACCCAGATACTGCGTGCCCATGCTGTGCTCGGCGTAGCCGAACAGCAGGTTGCCCTCCGCGCGCGCGGCCGCGAGGGTCTCGCCGAGCGCCGGGGCGAACGCGGAGAACACCGAGATGTCGGTCCGCGCCGGCGCCTCGTCCCAGTCCGCCGACACCCGGCCGGGGACCAGGCCGGCGGCGTCGTCGGCGGGCCCGGACTCCTCGGCCGCCTTCTCGCTGGCCCGGACCAGGTCCTCGAGGGTGGACAGGTCCACGCCCGAGCGGCCGACCACGCCGACCGCGGCCGAGGCCGCGCCGGTCCCGCCGTTCTTCGTCGAGATGACCGTGACCTGCTGGCCGGCCGAGACGCCGTTGGTGGTCAGGGTGTTGTTGGCCCAGCGCAGGTTGGCGTCGGTCGCGGTGTCCACGAGCACCACGGCGCCGTCCGCGCGGGAGAGCTCCAGGGCCTTCTCGACGAGCTGCTGCGGAGTGGCTTGTCCCCCCGACTGGGAGAACGCTGTGTTCATCGGGCTCACTGGCCGGCCTCCTGGACCGTGTTGAGGATGCGGATGCCGCGGAACAGCGCGGTCGGCGCGCCGTGGCTGACCGGCGCGATCTGCCCGGGCTGGCCCTTGCCGCACTGGAACGAGCCGCCGACGACGTAGGTCTGCGGGCCGCCGACCGCTTCCATGGCGCCCCAGAAGTCGGTGGTCGTGGCCTGATAGGCGAAGTCCTTCACCTGGCCCTTGAGCTCGCCGTCCTCGATCAGGAAGGCGCGCTGGCCGGTGAACTGGAAGTTGTAGCGCTGCATGTCGATCGACCACGACTTGTCGCCGACGATGTACAGCCCGCGCCGGACGCGCGAGATCAGCTCCTGGGCGGAGGGGCCGTCCGGCGCGGGCCGGAGCGAGACGTTGGCCATGCGCTGGATCGGGACGTGCGCGGCGGAGTCGGCGAAGGCGCAGCCGTTGGAGCGGCCGCCGTTCAGGCCCTTGAGCTGCGCGATGCGCCGGTCGAACTGGTAGCCGACCAGGATGCCGTCCTTGACGATGTCCCACTGCTGCGTGTGCACGCCCTCGTCGTCGTACCCGACGGTGCTCAGGCCGTGCTCGGACACCCGGTCGCCGGTGACGTTCATCACGGGGGAGCCGTATCTCAGGGTGCCGAGTTTGTCGAGCGTGGCGAACGAGGTGCCGGCGTAGGCGGCCTCGTAGCCGAGCGCGCGGTCCAGCTCGGTGGCGTGGCCGATGGACTCGTGGATGGTCAGCCACAGGTTCGAGGGGTCGATGACGAGGTCGTACTCGCCGGGCTCCACCGACGGCGCGGCGAGCTTGTCCCGCAGCAGGCCCGGGAGCGCGTCGAGCTCGGCGTCCCAGTCGTGGACCTCGGTGCCGGTGAAGAACTCCCAGCCGCGCCCGACCGGCGGGGCGACAGTGCGCATGGTCTCGAACGCGCCGGTCTCCTCGTCGACGGCGACCGCGGTCAGCGAGCCCTCGGTCCGGACCCGCTGCTGCGTGAGGCGGTTGCCGGCCAGGTTGGCGAAGTACTTGCACTCCTGGACGGCCTGGAACTCGGCGTCCACGTGCGCCACGCCGTCGGCTGCCAGCAGCCGCTCGGACCAGCGCTGGAAGTGGCCGATCTTCTCGGTGTCCGGGACGTCGAAGGGATTGATGTCGTAGCTGGAGACCCACACCTGCTCGCCGTGCGGCGGCTCCGGCGCCAGCACCACCGGCTCGGAGTTCACCGGCTTGGACACCCTGGCCACCTCGACGGCCTGCTCGGCCAGCGCCGCGGCGGTCTCGGCGGTCAGCGCCACGCCGGCGGCGAAGCCCCAGGTGCCGTCGTACACGACGCGTACACTCAGGCCGCTGTCGGAGGAGTCGCTGACGCCGTCGACCTTGCCGTCGCGCAGGTTGATGTTCTGGGATCGGACGGTCTCGACGCGGAAGTCGGCGTGCTCGGCGCCCAGGTCGCGGGCCCGGGACAGCGCCGCCTCGGCGAGATCGCCCAAGGGGAGCGAGGTGAAGGACTCGTCTACGGTCATACCGCCAACCTAACGGGAAGTCGGCGGCGAGGGCCGGTTGTGGGGGTCCTACAAAACCAACGCCCGACGATCTATGCCCACCGTGGTTGCGGCTACCGCCGGGTAGCCCGATAGCTTGGCAGCGACGTCTTGAAGAACAAGAACAGAGGTGCTGAATTGAGCCGGTCCGTACTGGTCACGGGGGGAAACCGGGGAATTGGCCTGGCCATCGCGAAGGCCTTCGCGGCGAGCGGGGACAAGGTCGCGATCACCTACCGCTCGGGCGAGGTCCCCGAGGGGCTGTTCGGCGTGAAGTGCGACGTGACCTCGGCCGAGGACGTGGAGCGCGCGTTCGGCGAGGTCGAGGCCCAGCAGGGCCCGGTCGAGGTGCTGGTGGCCAACGCCGGCATCACCCGCGACACCCTGCTGCTCCGGATGAGCGACGAGGACTTCGCCGCGGTCCTGGAGACCAACCTGGTCGGCTCCTTCCGCGTCGCCAAGCGCGCCAGCAAGGGCATGCTGCGCCTCAAGCGCGGCCGCATCGTCCTGATCTCCTCGGTGGTCGGGCTGTCCGGCTCGGCCGGGCAGGCCAACTACGCGGCCAGCAAGGCCGGCCTGGTCGGCTTCGCGCGCTCGGTGGCCCGGGAGATCGGCTCGCGCGGCATCACCTGCAACGTGGTCGCGCCGGGCTTCGTCGAGACCGACATGACCGCGGTGCTCTCCGACGACCGCAAGAAAGAGATCCTCAAGCAGGTGCCGCTGAACCGGTACGCCTCCGTCGACGAGGTCGCCGGCGTCGTGCGGTTCCTGGCCTCCGAGGACGCCGCGTACATCACTGGAGCCGTCATCCCGGTTGACGGCGGACTGGGAATGGGGCACTGAGCATGGGAATCCTCGAAGGCAAGCGCATCATCGTCACCGGTGTGCTCACCGACGCCTCGATCGCCTTCCACGCCGCGCGCATCGCGCAGGAGGAGGGCGCGCAGGTGGTGCTCACCGCGTTCCCGCGGCCCTCGCTGACCCAGCGGATCGCCAAGAAGCTGCCCAACGGCGACGCGCCGGTGATCGAGCTGGACGTGACCAACGAGGAGCAGCTCGCCTCGCTGGCCGACAACGTGAAGCAGTACATGGACGGCGTCGACGGGATCGTGCACAGCATCGCGTTCGGCCCGCAGGACGCCCTCGGCGGCAACTTCCTCAACACGCCGTGGGAGTCGGTGGCGACCGCGGTACACGTCTCGGCCTACTCGCTGAAGTCGGTCGCGATGGCGCTGCTGCCGCTGTTCCCGGAGACCGGCGGCTCGATCGTCGGGCTCGACTTCGACGCGCAGGTGGCCTGGCCCGGGTACGACTGGATGGGCGTGGCGAAGGCCGCGCTGGAGTCCACCTCCCGCTACCTGGCCCGCGAGCTCGGGCCGCGCGGCATCCGCAGCAACCTGATCTCGGCCGGCCCGCTGAAGACCATGGCCGCCAAGTCGATCCCGGGCTTCGAGAAGTTCGACGGCGTCTGGGACGAGCGCGCGCCGATCGGCTGGGACCTGACCGACATGGACCCGGCGGCGCGCGGCATCGTCGCGCTGCTGTCGGACTGGTTCCCGCGGACGACCGGCGAGGTCATCCACGTGGACGGCGGCGTGCACGCGATGGGTGCGTGAGGCGCTCGCGGCTCTGCCATCTCTACCAGTTCCACCAGCTCCACCAGCTCTACCAGCTCTGAGCCAGGCGGCCGGGCCCGGGTACCGAGAGGTATCCGGACCCGGCCGCTTCTCGATTCGTGCCGTTTCTCCGGGGGCGGTCCGCACGGCGCCATATTCAGGCGAAACCTGTCGGTGGTCTCGGATAAAAAGGTGTTGTACCCACCGCGGAGGGTGGGGACACCATCAATCTGAGGTCGTCGGACCCGGCGAGATTCGCGATATAGCTTGACAGCGGCAGTACGCGCTATATCGTGTGCTGCGAGCGAATCCAAGGCTGGGCCTGCGGTCGGCGCGGAGGGGAATCATGAGTGAGGCGGTGAGCGGTACCCAGGACGTGGTCGTCCCGGCTGCCGACGCGGGGCCCGGGGACGGGCCGTCCGTGAAGGAGAAGGACCCGGGCGCCTCGGCGCTCCCGAAGGGTGCCTGGGCGGTGATGTTCACCGTGCTCGGCGCCTCGATGATGGACCTGCTGGACGCCACGGTGATGAACGTCGCGGCGCCCTCGATCCGCAACGGGCTCGGCGCGTCGAACACCGAGTACCAGTGGATCAGCACCGGTTACGTGCTGTCCTTCTCGGTGCTGCTGATCGCCGGCGGACGCCTCGGCGACATCGCCGGCCGGCGCCGGATGTTCCTGATCGGCCTGACCGGCTTCACGATCATGTCCGCGGTCTGCGCCGTCGCGCAGAACCCGGGCGAGCTGATCGCGGCCCGGCTGCTGCAGGGCAGCGCCTCGGCGATGATGATCCCGCAGGGGATCGGCATGATCCGGGAGAAGTTCGGCCGGGAGAACAGCCAGAAGGCGTTCGCGATCTTCGGGCCCTTCATGGGCCTGTCCGCGGCCCTGGGCCCGGTGCTCGGCGGCGCGCTGATCACCTACGCGTCCTGGCGCTGGGTGTTCGTGATCAACCTGCCGGTCGGCGTGATCGCGCTCTACTTCGCCGCCAAGGTGCTGCCGAAGGTGCACCACAGCCAGGGGGAGCGGCCGAAGCTGGACTACATCGGCCTGGTGCTGTGCTCGATCGCGGTCGGCCTGCTGGTCTACCCGGTCATCCAGGGCCGCGAGCACCACTGGGACGCCGGGATCTGGCTGATGCTGGCCGGGTCGGCCGTGGTGATGGTGCTGTTCGCGGTCTACGCGCGGGCCCGGCACAAGAGGAACCTGGACCCGTTCCTGGAGACCAGCCTGTTCCGCAAGCGGGCCTTCACCACCGGGACCATGACCATCTTCCTGTTCTTCGGCGCGTGCGCGGCGGCGTTCACCGTCAGCCCGCTGCTGTTGCAGGTGTCCCTGGGCTGGTCGCCGCTGCGGGCCGGGCTCACCGGCGCGTGGTGGTCGCTGGGGACGATCATCTCGATGGGCGCCGGCCAGGCCTTCGTGAAGAAGACGCCGCGCCGGGTGCTGCACGCCGGGCTGCTGACGCTGGCCGTCGGCATGGCGCTGAGCGCGTTCATCATCAGGCACTACGCGGGCACGTCCTTCACGCTGAGCGCCGAGCACCAGCCGATCTGGCACAGCGGCGTGACCAGCTGGAACCTGGCGCCGGCGCTGCTGGTGTCGGGGATCGGCATGGGCCTGGTGTTCGCGCCGTTCTTCGGCCTGGTGCTGGCCGCGGTCGACGACCACGAGCTGGGCTCGGCGAACGGCGTGATCAGCTCGTTCAACCAGCTGGGGAACGCGGTCGCGGCGGCGCTGTTCAGCACACTGTTCTTCAACCGGGTCGAGAGCGGCGGCTCGCCGTTCCCGGCCGCCGAGCTGGTGTACTGGCTGGCCGCGGGGATCCTGGTGCTGACCTGGCTGTTGGCGTTCACGGTGCCGAAGACGGCGCGGAGCGAGGACGAGATCATGGTGTGACGCCGCGCCGCCGTCTCACAGGACTGCGGGGGATCGGGGGATCCGAGGGGGATCCGAAGAAGGTGGCCCGGCGCTTCGTGCGCCGGGCCACCTCGTTTCGTCCCCGCGGCGATATCTTGACCTCGCCCTTGGGGCAGGCCCGAGGCTTGATCCCGAGCCGCCCGGCGCACCGGACGGCCGTACCGATCCGACAAGGACACCGAATCGCGATGCCCGACGACGAACTGCTGACCAGCGGCGAGTTCAGCCGCCGCTCACGGCTCTCGCCCAAGGCGCTCCGCCTGTACGAGCAGCAGGGCCTGCTGGTCCCCGACGAGGTCGACGCCGCCAACCGCTACCGCCGCTACCGCGTCGGCACCCTGGCCGACGCCCGCCTGATCGTCTGGCTTCGCCGCCTGGACATGCCCCTGCCCGACGTGGCACGCGTCCTGGCAGCCCCGCCGCCCGAGCGCGACGCGCTGATCGCGACGTACTGGGACGAGGCGGAAGCGAAGTTCGCGGCCCAGCGCTGGCTGGCGGCGCGCGTCCGCGAAACGGTGTCCGGCCACGAAGGAGGCCTGACCATGACCCAGGAAATCCACACCCGCGACATCCCGGCCCAACTCGTCCTGACGGAGCAACGCCACCTCACCCCCGAAGAACTCCCCACCTGGATCAGCCAGGCGATGATGCGCCTCCTGACCGCCGCCGGCCCGGCAGGCGGCCCCGCCGGGAACCCCTTCGTGATCTACCACGGCGAAATCAACCACGACAGCGACGGCCCCGCAGAAGTCTGCATTCCCGTGGACCCGACCCGCGCCGCCGCCCTGACCACCCCGACCCGCGAGGAACCGGCCCACCGCGAGGCCTACCTGCGCATCACGAAGGCGCAGGTCGCGTTCCCGCAGATCCTCTCGGCCTTCGACGCGGTGGCCCGCTGGGTCACCACCAACGACCACACCGCCACCCTCTCTCCGCGCGAGGTCTACTTCACCGACTGGGACGCGGCGGGGCCGGACGACGAGGTGTGCGACATCGCGTACCCGATCTAGGTGCGGGGCGGCCGGCCGCGGAGGGGGCGGTCGGCCGCTTCTGGGGGAGGACCGGGTCGCGCGACGCCATTCCGCGCACTGCCAACAAAGCATCGGCGCCGAAGCAGCTGCGTTCGCCCACCGCAGCCGCGCCCGACTCGCAAATCTGCCGCCGCCGAGCCGCCGAGCCGCCGAGCCGCCGAGCCGCCGAGCCGGTGTGCCGCCGAGCACCTAGTGAGCCGACTTCGAGATTTGCCAGCGCAATTACGGCGGTGTGCCCTCGCTCGACCTGCGCGTTGGTGCAGAACTCGACTCACATGGTGTCGGCGAATCTCGAAGTCGGCTCACTAGCCGGCCGCTGCGCGACTCGCGCCGGTGCTCGGTTGCCGACCGCCTTACCTTCTGCCGAGCCGGCCTCGGGTCGCGTTGCCGAGCGGGTGCGGCAGCGCGCCGCCGAGCTTGCGCATAAGACATAAGAGAGGTCGAGTCCCACGTTGTCGCGGCTCGCCCGAGCACCGCGTTCGCGTGCCCGCCGCGCATCGCCCCGCCAGTCGTCATACCTGTCTTGCCAGCCCTCCTCGCTACCCATAAACTTAGCGTGCCTAAACTATGTAAATGACAAAAGGGCGGGGCGGTATGACTGCGACACAAGCTTCCAGCGCGACTGGGAAGGCCGTCCGCGGGCCCGACCATCCGCACTACAAGTGGGTGGCGCTGTCCAACACCACGTTGGGCATGCTGATCGCGACCATCAACTCCTCCATAGTCCTGATCTCGCTTCCTGCCATCTTCAACGGCATCAAGCTCGATCCGTTGCAGCCGTCGAACGTCAGCTACCTGCTGTGGATGCTGATGGGCTACATGCTCGTCACCGCCGTGTTCGTGGTGGCGCTGGGGCGGCTCGGGGACATGTTCGGGCGGGTCAAGATCTACAACTCCGGGTTCCTGGTCTTCACCGTCTGCTCGATCGCGCTGTCGCTTGACCCGTTCCATGGTGCGACCGGGGCTTTGTGGCTCATCGGGTGGCGGGTGTTCCAGGCCATCGGCGGGGCGATGCTGATGGCGAACTCGGCGGCGATCATCACCGACGCGTTCCCGGCCGCGCAGCGCGGTATGGCGCTGGGGATCAACATCGTCGCCGCGATCGCCGGGTCGTTCATCGGTCTGGTGCTCGGTGGTGCGCTGTCGGAGTGGAACTGGCGCACGGTGTTCTGGGTGAACGTGCCCATCGGGCTGATCGGCACGGTGTGGGCCTACAAGTCGCTGCACGACACCGGCGTCCGACAAAAGGCCCGCATCGACTGGTGGGGCAACCTCACCTTCGCCCTGGGTCTGACCTCGCTGCTCGCCGGCATCACCTACGGCATCCAGCCCTACGGCGGCCACACCCAGGGCTGGACGAACCCCTGGGTCGACGCCGGGCTGATCGGCGGTGTCGTGCTGATCGTCGTGTTCTGTGTCATCGAGGCGAAGATCTCCGATCCGATGCTGCCGATGACGTTGTTCAAGAATCGCGACTTCAGTACCGGCAACCTCGCCAACCTGCTCGGCGCGATCGCGCGCGGCGGCCTGCAGTTCATGCTGATCATCTGGCTGCAGGGCATCTGGCTGCCGCTGCACGGCTACGACTACAAGGACACGCCGCTGTGGGCGGGCATCTACATGATCCCGCTGACGCTCGGCTTCCTCGCCGCCGGGCCGATCGCCGGGCACCTGTCCGACAAATTCGGGCCGCGGGTCTTCGCCGCCGGGGGTCTGGTGGCGATGGCGGTCTCGTTCGCCGGCCTGCTCCTGATACCTACGGACTTCTCCTACTGGGTGTTCGCCCTACTCATATTCCTCAACGGCATCGGCGGCGGGCTGTTCTCCGCGCCGAACACCTCGCTGATCATGTCCAGCGTGCCGACGCGGATGCGCGGGGCGGCCTCCGGGGCTCGGGCGACGTTCATGAACGCCGGCATGGTGCTCTCCATGGGCATCTTCTTCTCGCTCATGGTCGCCGGCCTGTCCAGTTCGCTGCCGCACACCCTGTCCAGCGGCCTCACCGCGCAGGGGGTGCCGGCCGGGACCGCGACGCAGATCTCGCACCTGCCACCGGTGGCGACGCTGTTCGCCGCCTTCCTCGGCTACAACCCCATGCAGCAGCTGCTCGGCCCCTCGACGCTGCACGCCCTGCCCGCCGCCAACGCGCAGACCCTGACCGGCCGGGAGTTCTTCCCCCACCTCATCTCCGGCCCCTTCCACGACGGTCTGATGGTCGTGTTCTGGCTCGCCATCGCGATGGCGGTGATCGGGGCGGTGGCCTCGGCGCTGCCCGGGCAGGCGAAGCCGGAGGAGGAGACGGCCGCCGGACAGAGCGCGGCGGCGACCGCCTGACGGCGGGTCCCACGCCGGTGAGCCGGGTCCCACGTGGGACCCGCGGCGTGGGACCGGCCTGTGGCGCCGGGGGTCGGTAGATTGTGAGTCGGGCAATGTGTTTCACTGTGCCCCACTTCCGCCTCACCGCACCGACACCCATCCGACGTCGCCGGCTCAGTCCCGCGCTCCTGTGAAGGACCCGATGAACTCATCGCCGACCCAGCCCGACACCGAGGTAGCCGCCCGCCTGCGGGTGGCGCTGGGGCGTCTGAACAGGCAGCTGCTGCAACGACAGTCCGAGGCGAGCTTCGCCCAGCTGTCCGCGCTCTTCGTGATCGAGAAGTGGGCCCCGATCCGGATCGGGGACCTGGCGCAGCGCGAGAAGGTGGCCGCGCCGTCGATGACCCGCACGCTCAGCGGCCTGGTCGCGGCCGGCTGGGTGCAGCGCGAGCCGGACCCGGACGACGGCCGCTCCTTCATGGTCACCCTGACGCCCGGCGGCGAGGCGCTGATCACCAAGGTGCGCAAGCAGCGGACCGCGGCGCTCGTGCAGGGCATGGAGCGGCTGACCGGCGCGCAGCTGGAGGCGCTGCAGGCCGCCGTGCCGGTGCTGGAGCAGCTGGCCGACGAGGTCGAGCCGAAGCAGCGCCTGAGCTGAAGCGCGCAGCGGCGAAGCAGTGAAGCAGCACCTGAGCTGAACGAAACGATGAACGGCGCCACGACGGGACCCCGCAGGCGTCCGCCCGGACAACGATGCGACACTGGGCAGCATGACGGCAGCAAGTGACGAGCCCACGGTCTCCGTGCCAGAGATTTCAGTGCCCGAAACGCCGGCCGAGGCCGAGTGGCCGCCGCGCGAGTGGCGCGAGGCACAGCGCGGCGCCGGCGCGACCAGCATGTACCGGCTCCTGGGCCTGATCGCCCTGATCATGGTGATCCTGGTGGCGGTGTCCTTCTGGGGCCTGGCCAACGGCTGATGCGGCACACCCTGATCCTGCTCCGGCATGCCAAGTCCGAGTGGCCCGACGGCGTCGCCGACCACGACCGCCCGCTCACCGCGCGCGGCCGCCGCGACGCGCCGCGCACCGGCGCGTGGCTGGTGGAGAACGGCCGCGTGCCGGACCGGGCCGCGGTCTCGACCGCGCTGCGCACGCAGGAGACCTACGAGCTCGCGGCGGAGGCGTTCCCGGCCAGCCCGGAAGTCGTCCTCCGGGACGACCTCTACGCCGCCTCGGCGGGCGAGATGCTGGAAGTGATCCGCGAGACGCCCGAGGGCATCGGCACCCTGATGATCGTCTCGCACAACCCCGGGACCCAGTACCTGGCGCTGGCGCTCGCCGACGCGGCGAACCCGGAGCTGGTCACGAAGGTCCACGCCGGCTACCCGACGAACACGCTGACCGTGCTCGAGTTCGACGGCGCCTGGGCCACGCTGGACCCGGCCGGGGCCTCGATCGTGGCGGTGGAGTCCCCGCGCGGCTGAGCCGCTCAGGCCGCGGGCTGCACTCGGGCCGACGCCGACGCAGGCCCCGAGGTCGACCCTGACTCCGAGGCCGACCCCGACTCCAAGGTCGGTCCCGAGGCCGACGCGGAGGCAGCCCCCGAACCCGAACCCGAACCCGACCGAGCGGCGGCCTCCGCGGGCGCGGTCTCTATCGCCTCTTCCGAAGCGTCCGCGACCTCGACCTCCTCGCGGGTGATCCCCAGCAGATACAGGATCGTGTCCAGGAACGGCACGTTCACCGCCGTGTCCGCCTGCTCCCGCACCACCGGCTTGGCGTTGAACGCCACCCCGAGCCCGGCGGCGGCCAGCATGTCCAGGTCGTTGGCCCCGTCGCCGATCGCCACGGTGTCGGTCACCGGGATCCCGGCCGACTCCGCGAACTCCCGCAGCGCCGCGGCCTTGCCCGCGCGGTCCACGATCGCCCCGACCACCCGGCCGGTGAGCCGGCCGTCGGCGCCGATCTCCAGGGTGTTGGCCAGCGCGAAGTCCAGGCCGAGCTCGTCCCGCAGCGAGTCGGTGACGTGCGTGAACCCGCCGGAGACGATGCCGACCAGGTAGCCCAGCCGCTTCAGCGTCCGGACCAGCGTGCGGGCGCCGGGCATCAGCCGGACCGAGGCGCGCACGTCCTCCAGCGCGCCGGCGTCGAGCCCTTCGAGCAGGGCCACGCGCTCGCGGAGCGACCCGGCGAAGTCCAGTTCCCCGCGCATCGCGCGCTGGGTGATCCCGGCGACCGCGTCCAGGCATCCGGCGCGGGCCGCGAGTTCTTCGATGACCTCGCCCTCGATCAGCGTGGAGTCGACGTCCATCACCACCAGCCGCTTGGCCCGGCGGCTCAGGCCGGCCGGCTGCACCGCGATGTCCGCGTGCTGCTCGGTCGCGACCCGGGCCAGCCGCTCGCGCAGCAGGTCGGGTTCGGCGCCGGAGACGTCGAGCTCGATCGCGGTCACCGGGTACTTGGCCAGCCGCACGATGCGGTCGATGTTGCCGTGGCACTCGGCGATCTCGTGCGCCAGCGCCTCCATCGCGGCCGCCTTCAGCGGGGCGCCCAGTACGGTGACGTGCGTGCGGCCATCGCGGCGCTTGCGGTTGTCGCCGAGGCCGGTGACCACCTCGACGTCGAGCTTCTCCTTGGCGGCCCACCTGTGCAGGGCCAGGCGCAGCGCGGTGGGGCCGTCGGACTCCGTCGGCGCACCGACGAGCACGGCCAGCACCAGGCGTCCGCGCACCACCACCTGTTCCACGTCCACCACCGGGACGTCGAACGGCTCGAGCGCGGCGAACAGGCTCGCGGTGACCCCGGGACGGTCGGCGCCGTACACGGTGACCAGGACGGTTGCGGCAGGCGGCGGCAGGACGAGCGCGGTGTTCATGGTGTGATCCACGGTACCCGGGGTACGCGGAACGGCCGAGGAGTGTCCGGGTGGTGGGCGGTCCGGTATCCCATACGGGTGATGTCCGGTCTCTAAACAGGTTCACCCCGGGGTGACAGACCTAGCATGGAATCATGGCCGCGGACGACCTGTCCTTCGTCGCCGGGTTCCTCGCCGCGTCCGGGTTGTTCTGGACCGGGGGCGGGGTGCTCTGGCTGTCCGTGTGCGCCCGCAGACTGGCGCGCCTGCGGCTCCGGCTGGTCGGGGTGCCGACGCGGGGCGAGGTGATCGGGATGGTCGTGTCCTGCGACGCCTCCGGGACGGTGCGCAACGCGCCGCGGGTCCGCTACTTCGCGCCGACCGGGCCGCCGGTCGTCACCCGCGCCTACGGCTACCGGCCGCACCAGAGCGTGGCGACCGGGGCCCAGGTGCGGCTCTGGTACGACCCGCTGCGGCCGGAGCGGATCCTGGTCTCGCGCTTCGACCTGAGGCTGCGCGATTGGGTGGAACTACTCGGGGCGCTGGTGGTGCTGGCCATCGGGGTGGCGATGGAGTTCGCCGCGCTGACGATGGGCTGAGCCGGCGATCAGTGCCCGCCGGGCTCCAGGATCGAGTGGTACGCCGCCAACTGCGCCCGCCGCGTCACCCGCTCCAGGCCGACCAGCGCCGAGGCCCGCAGCCGGGACTCCAGCGCCGTGACGCTGCCGCCCTCGTCCTGCTTGGCCAGGTCGGCGATCGCCGCCAGCCGCTGCGCCTGGGTCAGGACCTTGACGGCGCGCGGCGGATACCCCGGCGCCAGTACCGCCTCCGGCGCGCGGCCGTGGCCCCGGATCGCGGCCAGCGACTCGGCCAGCTCCGGACGCCAGCGCGCCACGTCGAGCCGGGCCAGCTCCTCGGCCGCCTCGCGCAGCGCCGCGTTCAGCTCGCGTTCGGCCTCTGACAGCGTCGGCACCGGGGCCGCGCCGCTCTCCACCGGGGTCACCGTCCAGCGCACCGCGTGCCCGCGGTCGCCGTCCGGGCCGTAGCCGGCCACCGACGGCACGATGCCCAGCGCCGGCCCGTCGGTCAGCACCGCCTCGCCGACCTCGATCGCCGCCTGGTTGAAGGCGGCCGGGCCCTTCAGCCCCAGCGGGTCGCCGGGCCGGGGCAGCGCCAGCCGCAAGCCCGTGACGCCGGCGGCGCGCAGCCGGCCCAGCGCGACGGTCCAGCTCACCTCGGCGTCCTCGCCCGGCACGCCGGCCACCCGGTGCGGCTCGTCGCCGTCCGCGCGGACCTGTTCGGCGGCCGAGTCCAGACTGGTGTGCCCGGACAGCCACGCGTTCCCCCACGCCACGAGGCGCCCGGACCGGTGTTCGCTCAGCATGACCACCAGGGTACGTCGCGGCGCCCACGCGGTGATCCGGCGCACATGTCGTGGGGCGACCGCAGGCCCGAAGCGGACACGTCGGTGGCCTAAGCTAGGCGCGCGAAGATCGAGGCCTGCAGCGTGAGGAAACTGGTGCCGAACATGACCACCGATGCCCTGTCCGTCGACGCTGACAGCGTCCTCGACCTCGACAGTGTTCTCCACTTGGTGGACGTATCCGTGGTCCGGGAGGGCCGCAAGCTGCTGGACGCCGTGAACTGGACGGTCGGCGAGGGCGAGCGCTGGGTGGTGCTCGGGCCGAACGGCGCCGGCAAGACCACGGTGCTGAACATCGCGGCCACCTCGCTGTTCCCGACCGCCGGCGCGGTGGGCATTCTCGGCGAGCGGATGGGCGCGGTCGACGTCTTCGAACTCCGTCCGCGCATCGGCTACTCCTCGGCCGCCGTCTCCGAGCGGCTGCCGCGCGGCGAGACGGTGCGCGACGTGGTGATGACCGCCTCCTACGGCATGGTCGGCCGCTGGCGCGAGAAGTACGACGAGGCCGACGCCCAGCGCGCCGACGACCTGCTGGCCTGGTGGGGCATGGCCGAGTTCGGCAAGCGCACCTTCGGCACGCTGTCCGAGGGCGAGCGCAAGCGCGCCCTGATCGCCCGCGCGCTGATGGCCGACCCGGAACTGCTGCTGCTCGACGAGCCGGCCGCCGGCCTGGACCTCGGCGGCCGCGAGGACCTGGTGCGCCGGCTGTCGGGGCTGGCCTCGGACCCGTACGCGCCGGTCACGATCCTGGTCACGCACCACGTCGAGGAGATCCCGCCGGGCTTCTCGCACATCCTGCTGGTGCGCGCCGGCGCGGTGGTGGCGGCCGGGCCGATCGAGACCTCGCTGACCTCCGAGAACCTGACCACCACGTTCGGGCTGCCGCTGAGCGTGGAGCGCTACCAGACCCCCTCCGGCGACCGCTGGTACGCCCGCGCGGTCTGACGTCCGCCACCGCGCGCCCTCTGACAGGGGTTTGATAGCCGCTTCGGCTTCCGTAGCATGGGTTCCATGGACGCGATGGTGTGGGCGATCGTTGCGGCCGTGCTGATCCTGCTGGAGCTGACCACGACCACGTTGGTGTTCGTGATGCTCGGGATCGGGGCGGCGGCCGCCGCGATCGCCGCCGGGGCCGGCGGGAACGTGGTCGTGCAGTTCGCGGCCTTCGGTGCGGTCTCCGTCGCCACGCTGGTCTTCGCCCGCCCCACCGCGATGAAGCGGCTGCACGGCGGGCCCGAGCACCGCCAGGGCACCGACACGCTGATCGGGCGCGAGGCCGTCGTCGTGGAGAAGGTCGACGCCCACGACGGCAGAGTTCGGATATCCGGCGAGATCTGGAGTGCCCGCGCCTACGACGGGCAGACTGAATACGAGGTCGGAGACCGCGTCGACGTCGCGCAGATCGAAGGTGCCACCGCACTCGTTCTCTAGGCGGCGCCTGGGATTCCGCTTGCCCTTGTGCGGGCAGGACTGTTCACGACGGACCTCGACTGAACTGTGTGTGCGCTATGCCTTCGCGGGCCTAAGATCGAGCACTGTCACCGGGGGGTGCTTGTCGCCCCCTGCCTGCCGGACATCGATGTTGTTATGGAGGAGGAGTCGACATGGTCACCACGATCGTCGTCCTCGTCGTGATCGCCGCGGTCATCGCGGCGAGCTTGTTCCAGTCCGTGCGCATAGTCGGGCAGGGGACCGTCGCCGTCATC
Organism: Catenulispora sp. EB89; assembly: GCF_041261445.1. Classification (NCBI taxonomy): domain Bacteria; kingdom Bacillati; phylum Actinomycetota; class Actinomycetes; order Catenulisporales; family Catenulisporaceae; genus Catenulispora; species Catenulispora sp. EB89. The sequence goes on along the minus strand of NZ_JBGCCU010000028.1, from coordinate 69,339 downwards.
GAGCGCTTCGGCCGCTACACCCGCACCCTGACGCCGGGCCTGCGGATCCTGATGCCGGTGGTGGACCGGGTGCGCGCCATCATCGACGTGCGCGAGCAGGTCGTGCCGTTCCCCCCGCAGCCGGTGATCACCCAGGACAACCTGACGGTCTCGATCGACACCGTCATCTACTTCCAGGTCACCGACGCCCGCGCGGCGGTCTACCAGATCACCAACTACATCCAGGCGATAGAACAGCTGACGGTCACCACGCTCCGCAACATCGTCGGCGGCATGGACCTGGAGCGCACCCTGACCAGCCGCGACTACATCAACAACGAGCTGCGCGGCGTCCTGGACCAGGTGACCGGCAACTGGGGCATCCGCGTCTCCCGGGTCGAGCTGAAGGCGGTGGAGCCGCCGGCCTCGATCCAGGACTCGATGGAGAAGCAGATGCGCGCCGACCGGGACCGCCGCGCCGCGATCCTGTCGGCTGAGGGCTTCAAGCAGTCGCAGATCCTCACCGCCGAGGGCGAGAAGCAGGCCGCGGTGCTGCGCGCCGAAGGTGAGGCCAAGGCGCGCGCGCTCCAGGCCGAGGGCGAGGCGGCGGCGATCCGCAAGGTCTTCGACGCCATCCACGAGGGCAACGCCGACAACCAGGTGATGGCCTACCAGTACCTCCAGCAGCTGCCGAAGATCGCCGCGGGCGACAGCAACAAGCTGTGGATCATCCCCAGCGAGTTCGGCAAGGCGCTGGAGAACGTCGGCGGCGCGTTGGGCCGGTTCGGCCAGGCGCCGGCGATGCCCGGCGTGCCGGCCGCGGAGCCGGTGGCGGCCAACGGCAACGCGCTGGGGCCGAGCGCCGAGGCGTCCCCGAAGGGGCCGGCGCCGCGCCAGGACCGGCCGCCGCGCCAGCGGGGGACGTCGAGCCCGGCGGACGACGTGTTCTTCAACCAGGACGAGGACTGAGGTAACTGAGGTAGTCGAGAGGGCGCGGGGCCGGTCTGAGGACCGGCCCCGCGCCTTTTCCCATGGCGGCCTCACTTCTTAACCAGCGGGGCGCGTCCGGACTTGCCACGTCTCGGCGCCGACCGATACCGCGAGCAGCGCCGCGCCGAGCATGCCGACCGCGGTGAGCCGGTCGCCGAGCAGCGCGACGGCCAGGATCGTGCCGGTCAGCGGTTCCAGCAGGGCCGTGACGGTTCCGGTGCTCGCCGCCGCTTCGCGCAGGCCGATGAAGTAGCAGCCGTAGGCGATGGCGGTCGGGACGAGGCCGAAGACTGCCAGGAGGCCGAGGGCGGCGGGCCGTGGCGTGAATCCGGCGCCGGTGGTGATTTCGGAGGTGCCGAGGAGTGCCAGGCCGCCGAGGGTGAAGCTGTAGCCGGTCATCGTGATCTCGTCCAGGCCCGGGACCGGGTCTTTGCCGAGCAGGCTGATCGCGGAGAAGCCCGCCGCGCTGGTGATCGCGCACAGGGCGCCGAGGGCGAGATGCGTGGCGGTGATGCCGCGCGGGGGTTCGCCGACCAGCAGGCCGAGGCCGGCCACCGCCAGTGAGACGGTGGCCGCGACCCGGACGTCCAGCCGCCGCCGGCCGGTCGCCTGCTCGAACGCGACGACCAGCAGGGGCGCGGCGCCGATGGTGAGGAGTGTGGCCAGGCTGACGTCGGTCAGGGCGACCGCCGCGAAGTAGCAGGCCTGGAAGCCCGCCGAGAGCGCGCCCATGACGCCGACGCGGGTCCAGGCCGCGCGGCCCCGGACGAGTCCTGGTCGGGCCGCCGAGGCGCCGGCGACCGGCAGCGGTCCGGAGTGACCGGCGGCGGCGCCCGGCAGCCGTCCGGACTGCGCGGCGGTGCCGCTGTCTCGCAGCCGTCCGCGTCCAGTGGCGGTCGCGAACAAGATGAGCAGTGCGCCGCCGATCGACAGCCGGTAGCCGGCCACGGCGGTGGGGGACAGGTGCGCGTGCAGCGCGAGCAGCCGGCCGGTGAGACCGCCGGTGCCCCAGAGCACGCCGGAAAAGACAAGGTAGATCAAGGGATCGCTCCTGCGACGAAGGAAAAGAGGAATCAGTCGCGGGAAGCGGGGACGTGCCACTCACACCGGTCGGCTCAACACGCCGACCGGCGGTTCCTGACGATCAGGTCGACCCCGCTTCAGGATCCCGGCGGCGGGGTGACCGGGAACAACCGGTGCACGGTTAGCGATCCTAACTACTGGACGGCGCGTAGCCAACCGATCTTTCCCCGCTACGCTCGATCATCGGCCACGGCGCGTCGGCCAGGGCACGAAGGAGGCAGCGGTGGGCATCGGCGAGGTGGCGGCGCTCCTCGGCGTGGGCATGGCGGCCGGCACGATCAACACGGTCGTCGGCTCCGGCACCCTCGTGACCTTCCCGACTCTGCTCGCCTTCGGTTACAGCCCGGTCGTCGCGAACGTCACCAATACCGTCGGTTTGGTACCCGGTTCGCTGTCCGGAATCCACGGCTACCGCGCGGAGATCGCCGAGTTCCGGGCCGTCGGCGGCCGGCGCCTGACCCGCCTGGTGCTCGCCTCTATGCTCGGGGCCGCGATCGGCGCGCTGCTGCTGTTCCTGCTGCCCGCCAAGGCGTTCAAGGCGATCGTGCCGGCGCTGATCGCGCTGGCGTTGGTGCTGATCATCGTCCAGCCGCGGCTGTCGAAGCGGATCGCGGCGCGCCGGGAGGCGCGGGAGAGCGCGGGGGTGGCGGACGGCGCCCGCCAGGGCTGGGGCGTGCTGCTGGCCGTGTTCGGCAGCGGGATGTACGGCGGCTACTTCGGCGCCGCGCAGGGCGTGCTGCTGATGGCGATTCTCGGCCTGACGTACAGCGACCGCCTGCAGGTGCTCAACGGCGTCAAGAACGTGCTGGCCTGTGTGGTGAACGCGATCGCGGCCGTGGTGTTCATCACGGTCGGCGCGCTCGGCCTCGGCGGCTCCCAGCATCCGTCGGTGCGCTGGGGCGCGGCCCTGGCGATCGCGGTCGGTGCGCTGGTCGGCGGGAAGATCGGGGCGAGCGTGGGCCGGCGGCTGCCGCCGAAGGTGCTCAGGGGCCTGATCATCGTGGTGGGGCTGGTCGCCATCGGATCGATGGTGCTCTGAACCGGTTTGCCGCCGATGCATAACCGCACAACCGGCCGCACTTCGACGCATAGGTGATCTTCACCGAATTGGCAGTGTATCCAGCTGATACTACCTATGCTGGAGGCGGTACCGGCGGCGTGCCGCACGTGCATGGCGTCCGTGCACCTGGGTCAGTATTCTGCCCGTGACGGGGGTCACGGGTCTGACAGTTCGGGGGCGGGACCACCGGGGATCGGCGAACAAGATCGACACAGATCTTCAAGGACCAACACAGAACGGCACCAACGGCGCGGCGGCTCGCCGCGTCACCACTCCATCCGGTGCTCCGGCGCCGGCAGGCCCGTTTCGGAGATTCGTCTTGGGCAAGGTCTCCTACCGCTACGCGCACATCGAGGATCTCGACGCGCCGACCATCTACGCCCTGCTGCGGCTGCGGCAGGAGGTCTTCATCGTCGAGTGGGGCAGCTCGCACCTGGACATCGACGGCCGGGACACCGAGCCCTCCAGCGTGCACCTGTGGGCCGAGCGCGACGGAGACGTGCTGGCCGCCCTGCGCGTGGTTCAGGAGTCCGACGACACCCTGCGGATAGAACGCCTCGCCACCCGCTTCGGCGCGCGCGGCCGCGGCATCGCCGGACGGCTGCTGGACTACGCGGTGAAGATGGCCGGCGAGCGCAGACTCCTGATCGACGTCCCCACCGCCCTGGAGCCGTGGGCCGAGCGCTTCGGCTTCGCCAGGGCCGGCGACCCCTTCATCGCCGAGGGTGTCCAGCAGGTGACCATGGCTCACTGATGCACGTGCCTTTGCACGTGCACCACCGGTCCCGGCGCGGGGGCCGGCGCGCGATGAGATCCGCGCCACGGCCGAACGGGGATGTTCGCTCCCCCGATTCGCCCCGATTCGCCGGATTCGCCGCCTCACTTGTGGAACAGGCGGTGTTAGTGTGCGTTGACGTTCCTACAGTCGTAATGCGGAGGACCACTCCATGGCCGATCCACGGCGCGTCCCCAGCTTCGCCGTGCCAGCCGCGTCGGCCGAGGGATCGGCGTGACCGCCGGCCGGCACGGGGCGGCGGGGTCGGCGATAGCCCAGGCAGCGGCGGCGGTCGCGGTCGTCGGGTACGACGGATCGCTGCCGGGACCGGTGGTCCGCCGGGTGCTGGAATCCTCCGAACTCGTCGTGGGCGTCGCACGCCATCTCGACGGCATCGGGGTGCCCGAGCACGTGCGGCGCATCCTGCTGGGCGATGACAACCGCCTGGCCTACGCCCGCCTCACCGCGCACCTGGGCGACCCCAAGGCGGGGCCGGCGGTCGTGGTGACGGCCGGCGACCCCGGGTTCTTCGGGGTGCTGCGCGATCTGCGGGAATCAGGCTTCGAAGTCGTCGGGTACCCGGCGCCCGGCCCGGTGGCCGCGACGCTGGGCCGGCTCGGGCTGCCGTGGGACGACGCGGTCGTGGTCTGCGTGACCGACGACCGCTCGCTGCAGCGCGCCGCCAACACCGCCCGCGCGCACCCGAAGGTGGCCATCGTGGCCTCCCCGGAGTTCACGCCGAACCGGGTCGCCGCGGCCCTGCGCGGGGCCGAGCGGGTCTTCATCGTGGCCCAGCACCTCGGCGAGGCCGACGAGCGGATCGAGCGGCTCTCGCCCACCGAGGCGGCCGGCCGCGTGGTCTGGGGCGCCGCCGACGCGATCCTGGTGCTGGACGAGGAGCGGCTGAGCCCGGACTCGCCGCACGACCCGCGCTGGGGCGCCGGCTGGGTGTCGGCGTGGGCCGGGCCGTCCTCGGGCTGGGCGGTGCCGGACAACGCGTTCGTGGCCCGCGGCCCGCAGGTGCTCCCCGCTGAAGTCAGGGCCTTGATACTGGCGCGGCTGGCCCCGCGGCTGGGCGCGATGATCTGGGAGGTCGCGGCCGGGGCCGGGGCGCTGGCCGTGGAGTGCGCGCGGCTGGGCGCCGCGGTGATCGCCGTGGACCGCGATCCGGACGCCTGCGAGCGGATATCGCTGAACGCGGTGATGCACGGCGTGGACGTCGAGGTGGTCAGCGGACCGGCGCCGACCGCGCTGGCCACGCTGCCCCGGCCGGACGCGGTCTTCGTGGGCACCGAGCGGGCCGACATCGTGCGGTCCTGCGCCACCACCGGCGCGCGCACCGTCGTCACCGCGGTGACCGCCCTGGACCGGCTGCCGGCCATCCGGCAGGCGCTGCGGCTGGGCGACCGCCGGGTGGACGGCGTGCAGTTGCAGGCCTCGCGTCTGGCTCCCCGACCGGGGGACGCGCTCCGCCTGGCCCCGGCGGCGCCGGTATTCGTTCTTTGGGGTGAGCTTGGGTGACGGACCGGGCTTTTTAGTCAACCCGATCAGGGGCTGCGTATGCTCTTCCGGGCCGCGCGCGGCCGTTCACAAGCAATACTTGGCAGCGCCCACGCGAACGCAAACCCCCGCTGACAAGGGGGACACGGGGAAACGGGAGCGGGATACGAACCATGGTATGGAACGACAGGATCGAGGAACCCACGGTGACCGGTGCCGACGATTTCGGGCGTGAAGGCTCCGGGAGGGCGCCGTTCGAGGGCGATTTCCCTCCCGGCGCCGGGCCCTACGACGACAACGCGCCGACCGCCGAGTTCAGCAGGCTGGTGTTCGACGACGACGGTGCCGGCGATTTCCCGGGGCCGCGTAACGGTTCTGCGGGACCGGGTGGGCCCGGGGGGCCTGGGGGACCCGGCGGGCCTGGCGGCGGTCGTGGTGGCGCGGGTGGCGCCGGCGGCGGCCAGGGTGGGCCCGGCGGTCCGGCCGGCCCCGGCGGTCCTGGTGGTCCTGGTGGTCCTGGCGGACCTGGCCCCGGTATGCGGATGCGCGACGGCCAAGAGCCGCGCGGCGCGTTCGGCGGACCGGAGCAGGGTCGGCGCGGGGGTGGCGGTCCTGGCGGACCCGGTGGCGTTTCCGGCGGTCCTGGTGGGCCCGGTGGTCTTGGCGGACCGCAGGGTCCGGATTCGGCGAATCGTCCGACCCGTCCGATCCGTCCGCGTCCGGCCGGTGCGCCGGGCGGGCCCGCGGTGCCGCCCGGATCGGTGTTCCGCGACCAGCCGCCGAACGGCCCGCGCGGTCCGGTGGACGGCGCGCGCGGCCTGGGCGACCCCGGCCGTCCGCAGCGTCCGGTGATGCCCTCGATGCAACCGCCGCCGGGCCGCGGCCCGCAGCCCGGCCCCCGGAATCAGGGTTCTGAGAACCGCGGCAACTTCGGCGTCCCGCAGCAGCGCGACTCGAATGCCGACTCCGGCCCCACGCCCCGCCGCTCGCCGGGCGCGCGCGGCGCCGAGGCGCTGCGCCAGGCCCAGCAGTTCGACGTGTTCCGCCGCGACCCGGTGGTCCCGCAGCAGGCGTCCCCGGCCGACGGCAACGACTTCGACGAGGCCGCCGACCGCACCGCCCTGCCGCGCGACCCCCGCGACCCGCGCGGCCAGGTCGACATCAGCGTCTTCGACGCCCCGGAGACGCCCGAGCGCCCCGGCTTCGACCTGCGCGCACCCCTCCGTGGCCCGGCCTCCTACGACCAGCCGACGGACATCATCCCGGCGGTCCTCGACGACCCCGGCCATGACTCCTTCGGCCAGCACCCCGGCCAGAACGCCGACTTCGCCGCCGACGAGGCGCCGGGCGGCTTCGGCACGCCGCAGGGCTTCCCGCCCGGGCCGCAGGGATTCGCGGCACCGCAGGCCGAGGAGCAGACGTTCGGCGAGCAGGGCTTCCCGCCGGGACCGCAGGGTTTTGCCGCGCCGCAGGGCGAAGAGCAGGGCTTCCCGGGCGGTGCGCAGGGTTTTGCGGCACCGCAGGGTGATGATCGCGGATTCGGCGAGCAGGGTTTCCCGCCCAGGTCGCAAGGTTTCGGTGCGCCGCAGGGCGAGGACCAGGCGTTCGCTGAGCAGGGTTTCCCGCCCGGGCCGCAGGGCTTCGGTGCGCCGCAGGGTGAAGAGCAGGCATTCGGCGACCAGGGCTTCCCGGGCGGTGAGGACCGCGGGTTCGGCGACCAGGGCTTCCCGCCCGTGAACAACACCGGATTCGGTGCCCCGCAAGGCTTCCCGCCGGCCGGCGCGCCCGGGTTCGGCGCTCCGCAAGGGTTTCCGCCCGCCGGTGGTACCCAGGGCTTCTCCCCGGTCGGCGGCTTCGGCGCGGACGAGGCTGTTTTCGACGGCCCGCAGTCCGGGCACCCGCCCTTCCCGCCCGCCCCGGGCTTCGGCGAGGCCGAGGAGTCCGGCGGCGATTCCAGCTTCGGCTCGCGCCCGCAGGGCTTCCCGCCGGCCGCCGACGAGGCCGCCTTCCCGCCGGCGCAGGACGCGCACTCCGGGGGCATCGACCCGCAGGCGACGTTCGGCGGCCCGCAGGCCTTCGCGCCGCAGGCCGGTAACGACCCGTCGTTCGGTGCGCGGCCCGGCAACGAGCCGTCGTTCGGTACGCGGCCCGTGGACGAGCCCGTGTTCGGCGCGGCCGTCGAGTCCGGGCAGTCCGCACAGTCTCCGCAGTCCGCCCAGCCCGCGCCGCCGACCCCGGTCTTCGGCGCGCCGGAGGGCGGCATGCCCTCCTTCGGCGACCGTCCGCTGACCCCCAACACCAGCCCCGACTACGGCCTCGGTGCCGCCGGGGCCGCCGAGGCGCAGACCGAGCCCCCGCTCGGCGCGCACCTCGACCCGCCGCGCTTCGAGCCGGCGCCGCCGGTGTTCGACGACCCGAGCGAGGGCGTCGAGTTCGGCGGGGCGGGGGAGGAGCCCGGACCGGTGTTCGCGACCCCGACCGTGGCCATCGCGCCGGTCGAGGACGCGGCGCTCGACGAGGACGCCGACGCCGACGCCGAGCCGGAGATGTTGGTCCCGTGGGCCGCGACCGCCGGGCCGGAATCCGCCGAGGCCGAGGCCGTCGAGCTCGAAGGCCAGATCCAGGGCCAGGGCCAGGTTCAGGGCCAGATCCCGGTCCAGGGCCAGATCCCGGCCCAGGGTCAGATCCCGGCCCAGGGTCAAAGCCAGACCCCCGGCCAGATCCCGGCCCCGCTCCAGGCCGTCGACGACGACCTCTACGACACCGACGACGAGCCCTACGACGATGTCCCCCGCGTCCCCCCGTACGACGACGCCGAACTCGCCGCCGTGCACCGCGTCATCCGCGAACGCCGCGACGTGCGCTCCACGTTCCTCGCCGACCCGATCCCGGACGAAGTCCTCACCCGGGTCCTGGAGGCCGCGCACACCGCGCCGAGCGTCGGCTTCTCCCAGCCCTGGGACTTCCTCGTGCTGCGCAGCCGCGAGACCCGGCAGGCCGTGCACGAACTGGCCGCGCGCCAGCGCGACGCCTACTCCGCCTCGCTGCCCAAGGCGCGGCAGAAGGCGTTCAAGGACCTGAAGATCGAGGCCATCCTCGACACCCCGGTCAACATCGTCGTGACCTGCGACCCGACCCGCGGCGGCCGGCACACGCTGGGCCGGCACTCGCAGCCGCAGATGGCGCCGTACAGCGCCGCGCTGGCGGTGGAGAACCTGTGGCTCGCCGCGCGGGCCGAGGGGCTGGGCGTGGGCTGGGTGTCGTTCTTCGACGAGCGCGAGCTCACCCGGACCCTGGACCTGCCGGACCACCTGTCGGTGGTGGCGTACCTGTGCGTCGGCTTCGTCCACGAGTTCCCGGGCGAGCCGGAGCTGTCCGGCGCCGGCTGGGCCAAGCGGCGGCCGCTGGCCTGGGCCGTGCACGACGAGCAGTACGGCCGGCGCGCGCTGCCCGGCAGCAGCCCGGTGTCGCTGCTGGAGGAGACCCTGGCCGCGATCGCCCCGCTGGACGAGGCCGCCGCCGACGCCGCGCTGGCCCGCCAGGAGGTGATGACCAAGCCGCTCGGCTCGCTGGGCGTCCTGGAGGACGTCTCCGTGCAGCTCACCGGGTTGGCCGGGGTGTTCCCGCCGCCGATTCCGGAGCCCGCCGCGGTCGCGATCTTCGCCGCCGACCACGGCGTACACGCGCAGGGCGTCACGCCCTGGCCGCAGGAGGTCACCGCGCAGATGGTGCTCAACTTCCTGTCGGGCGGGGCCGTGGTCAACGCCTTCGCGCACCAGATCGGCGCCGAGGTGTGCGTGGTGGACGTCGGCGTCAACGCCGACCTGCCGCAGCAGACCGGGCTGGTGCCGCGCAAGATCCGCTACGGCACCGCGGACCTGGCCGAGGGCCCGGCGATGACCCGCGAGGAGGCGCTGACCGCGCTGGAGGTCGGCGTCGAGACCGCGCGCGACCTGGTCGCGGCCGGCAACAAGGTGTTGCTGACCGGCGACATGGGCATCGCGAACACCACCGCGAGCGCGGCGCTGATCGCGGCGTTCACCGGCGCCTCGCCGACCCAGGTCACCGGCTACGGCACCGGGATAGACGAGCAGACCTACGCGCACAAGGTGGACGTCGTGCGCCGGGCCCTGGACCTGCACCGGCCGGACCCGGCGGACCCGCTGGGCGTGCTGGCCGCGGTCGGCGGCCTGGAGCACGCGGCGCTGGCCGGCTTCATCCTGGGCGCGGCCAGCCTGCGGATCCCGGTGATCCTGGACGGCGTGATCGCCGGCGCCGCGGCGCTGGTGGCCCAGGCGCTGGCCCCGGACGCCACCGCGGCCATGGTCGCCGGGCACCGCTCGGCCGAGTCCGGGCACCAGCTCGCGCTGGAGGCCCTGGGCGTGGTCCCGCTGATCGATCTCGAATTGCGGTTGGGGGAGGGCAGCGGAGCGGTGCTGGCTCTACCGTTGGTGCAGGCGGCGGTGCGCGCGCTGCGGGACGTGGCGACTTTCGAGTCGGCCGGCGTCACCGAGCGCGCGGACGAGGACGACGAGAACGCCGCCTAGGCGACCCGCCGACCAGCCGAGCTCCACGCGACCGACACGGGAACCCCACGACTGATGAGCGCCATGACCGACCCCACCTCCGTCTACCCCGCCGCGCTGCGGCTGGCCGGCAGGCCGGTGGTGGTGGTCGGCGCCGGCCCGGTCGCCCAGCGCCGGGTGCTGGGGCTGCTGGACGCCCGCGCCGACGTGCTGGTGATCGCCCCCGAGGCGACGCCGGCCGTGGAGGCGCTGGCCGACGGCGGCGAGATCGTCTGGGAGCGCCGGCCCTACCGGGACGGCGACCTGGCCGCGGCCTGGTACGTGGTGGCCGCCGCCGACGATCCGGCGGTGAACGGCGCGGTGGCGCGCGAGGCCGAGGCCGGCCGGGTGTTCTGCTCCCGGGCCGACTCGGCCGAGGACTCCACGGCGTGGACCCCGGCCGTCGGGCGGCACGACGGCGTCACGGTCGCGGTGATCGGCGGCGGCGACCCGCGGCGGGCCGTGGACGTCCGGGACGGCGTCCTGGAGGGACTGCGCGACGGCACCCTGGCCGCCCCGCACCACCGCGGCCGCACACCGGGCGTGGCGCTGGTCGGCGGCGGGCCCGGGGACCCGGACCTGATCACCGTGCGCGGCCGCCGGCTGCTGGCCGAGGCCGACGTGGTGGTGGCCGACCGGCTCGGGCCGCGCGGGCTGCTGGACGAGCTGGCGCCGGACGTGGAGATCATCGACGCGTCGAAGATCCCTTACGGCCGCGCGCTGGCCCAGGACGCGATCAACGAGATCCTCATCGACCGCGCGAAGGCCGGCAAGTCCGTGGTCCGGCTCAAGGGCGGCGACCCGTTCGTCTTCGGCCGCGGTTTCGAAGAGGTGCTGGCCTGCGCCGAGGCCGGCGTGCCGTGCTCGGTGGTGCCCGGCATCACCAGCTCGATCTCGGTCCCGGCACTGGCCGGGATCCCGGTGACGCACCGCGGCGTCGCGCACGAGTTCACCGTGGTCTCCGGCCACGTCGCCCCGGACCACCCGAAGTCCCTGGTGGACTGGGCCGCCCTGGGCCGGATGACCGGCACGCTGGTGATCCTGATGGGCATCGAGCGGATAGGCGCGATCTCCGCCACTCTGCTGGAGAACGGCCGCGATCCGCAGACCCCGGTCGCGGTGATCCAGGAGGGCACGATGCCCGGCGAACGCCGGGTGCAGACCACGCTCGCGCTGGTCGAGTCCGCGGTCGCCGAGGCCGGGATCCGGCCGCCGGCGATCGTCGTGGTGGGGCCGGTCGTCGCGCTCACCTGAGCGGCGCGGCCCCGGCGCGCTCGGCGGCGCTTCGATTCCTTACATCGGTCTTATTGACCACCGGCTTATCCGCTGCCGGTTGTAATACCGCTATGAGCCAGGATCAGGACCCGATCGACGAGACCCGGCAGTTCGAGCCGGTGGACCCATACAACATCCCGGGTTATGAGCAGCCGCAGCAGCAGTCCTTCGAGCAGCAGCCCTATGGCGCGCCCCAGCCGCAGCGGCCGGGCTTCATGCAGCGTCTGACCCGGCTTGGGCCGCTGAAGCTGGCCGTGCTCGGCACCGCCGGCGTGATCGTGCTCGGCGGGGCGGCCTGGGGCACCACCGCGGCGTTCCAGTCGGGCTCGTCCTCGTCGAACACCGCGGCCGCCGCGCCGGCCACCAGCCAGGACCCGAACCAGGCGCCCGGCGCCGGGGCCACGACCGGCGTGACCGGCCGGCGCGCCAAGGCCCCGAAGCTCGCCCGGATCAAGATCACCCAGATCGGGACCGGCTCCTTCTCCGGACTCGAGGCCAAGGGCAAGGCGGTGACCGTCGACTACGGCGCCAAGACCCGCTTCGGGACCAAGGCGCGTCCGCTCACCTCGGCCGACCTGCAGGTCGGCATGACCGTGACGGTGGCCGGGCCGCTCCAGGGCGACACCATCACGGCCACCGTCGTCGCGGTCCCGGCCAAGGCGGCGAAGGCGCCCGGCACGCCCGGGGACTCCGCGAGCCCGACCGACCCGGCGAGCCCGGTGGGCGGCGCCGCCTGATCCGGGCGGCTCCGGCACCTGCTCTGACAACTGCGTGACTGACAAAACTTGAAATCTGCCAGCTGTCAGTCGTATCGTGGAGCCATGACGACGACTGACAGCCCCTTCACCGCCCGCCGGCTCGGCGCCCAGGGCCCCCAGGTCTTCCCCCTCGGCCTCGGGGCCATGGGCATGTCAGCCCTCTACGGGCCGACCGACCGCGACGAGTCCATCGCCACCGTGCACGCCGCGCTGGACGCCGGCATCACCCTGATCGACACCGGCGACTTCTACGGCATGGGAGACAACGAGCTCCTGCTGGCCGACGCCCTGCGCGGCGTGGACCGCGACCGCTACCAGCTGAGCGTGAAGTTCGGCGCGCAGCGCGACCCGTCCGGGGCCTTCATCGGCTACGACACCAGCCCGAACGCCCTGAAGACGGCGCTGGCGTACTCGCTGCGCCGGCTCGGCGTGGACCACGTCGACGTCTACCGCCCGGCCCGGCTGGACCCGAACGTCCCGATCGAGGAGACCGTCGGCGGGCTGGCCGAGATGGTGCAGGCCGGGTACGTCCGGTACATCGGCCTGTCCGAGGTCGGCGCGGACACGCTGCGCCGGGCCGCGGCCGTGCACCCGATCTCCGACCTGCAGATCGAGTACTCGCTGATCTCCCGCGGCATCGAGGGCACGATCCTGCCGACCGCCCGCGACCTGGGCATCGGGATCACCGCCTACGGCGTGCTGTCCCGCGGCCTGATCAGCGGCCACTGGAGCAAGGACCGCTCCGCCGAGGGCGACTTCCGCTCGGCCTCGCCGCGGTTCCAGGGCGAGAACCTGGACCACAACCTGGCGCTGGTCGAGACGCTGCGCGCGCTCGCCGTGCAGAAGAACGTCTCCGTGGCGCAGCTGGCGATCGCCTGGGTCGCGGCGCAGGGCACGGACATCGTGCCGCTGGTCGGCGCCCGCACCCGGAGCCGCCTTGAGGAGTCGCTGGGTTCCCTCGGGGTCACGCTGACCGCCGACGACCTGGCCGAGATCGAGAAGGCCGTGCCCGCCGGCGCGGCGGCCGGAGACCGGTACGTCGCCGAGCAGATGGCCCACCTCGACTCGGAGAAATAGAGTGCAGCGGTGAGTATGAGTACCAGTGGACCACTGACACCTGAGCGCATCCTGGAAGCGGCGGAGGAGACCCTGCGCCGCTTCGGCCCGGCCAAGACCAGCGTGGTCGACGTCGCGCGGGCGCTCGGGGTCAGCCACGGCTCGGTCTACCGGCACTTCCCGACCAAGGCGGACCTGCGTGACGCCGTGGTCGACCGCTGGCTGGAGCGCATGCACCCCGCGCTGGCGGAGATCGCCGACAGCGCGGGGGACTCCGTCGAGCGCGTGCGGCTGCTGCTGTGGACGCTGGCGGAGACGAAGTGGACCCGGGCGCAGGACGACCCGGAGTTCTTCGCGGCGTTCGCCGAACTCGCCGAGGAGGCGCGCACTCCGGTGGTCGCGCACATCGACTTCGTGGTCGAGCAGCTGACGAAGGTGATCGTCGAGGGCGTGGCGCGCGGGGAGATAGCGGCGGCGGACCCGAAGACCACGGCGCTCGCGGTGTTCGACGCCATGGCCAAGTTCCACAACCCGGCGACGCGCGCGGAGTGGGCGCGGCCGGCCATCGACGAGTCCTTCGCCAACGTCTGGGCGCTGCTGCGCGACGGCCTGCTGCCACGTTAAGGTCCGCGGTCGCGCGCCGGTCGGCCGCGCGATTCCGGTTGAAGCCACCGGATGCGGCAGGATCTACCAGCGTGGGAACCCTGATCGAAGTCACCGACCCGTCCGACCCGCGCCTGCACGACTACTCCGGCCTCACCGACGTCGAGCTGCGCAAGGTCCGCGAACCCGCCGAGGGCTTGTTCCTGGCCGAGGGCGAGAAGGTGATCCGCCGCGCGCTGGCCGCCGGCTACCCGATGCGCTCGACGCTGCTGTCGCCGAAGTGGGTCGAGGCGATGCGGCCGCTGATCGACGACGTCGACGCCCCGGTCTACGTCGGCAGCGAACCGTTGCTGGAGGCGGTGACCGGCTTCCACGTCCACCGCGGCGCCCTGGCCTCGATGCAGCGCACGCCGATCCCGGACGCCGGGGCCGTGCTGGCGAAGGCGCGGCGGGTGGTGGTGATGGAGGACATCGTCAACCACACCAACCTCGGCGCGATCTTCCGCAGCGCGGCGGCGCTGGGCATGGACGCGGCGGTGCTGACCCCGAGCTGTGCCGACCCGCTGTACCGGCGCTCGGTCCGGGTGTCGATGGGGACGGTCTTCGCGCTGCCCTACGCCCGGTTGGACTCCTGGCCCGGCGGTCTCACGACGCTGGCCGAGCACGGCTTCCGGACGATCGCGCTGACCCCGGGCCCGACCGCGATCGACCTGCGGGACCTGCGTTTCGGACCGGAGGACAAGGTGGCGCTGCTGCTGGGGACCGAGGGCGACGGATTGTCGGATCCGGCATTGGCGGCGGCGGAATTGCGGGTGCGGATTCCCATGGCGGCCGGCGTGGATTCGCTGAATGTGGCAGCGGCGGCGGCCGTCGCTTGTTACGCGATCGCCGCGGGCTGAGTTCGCCTATTTCTTGAAGCCGGCGCTTGCATTTTTCTATTGCGGGCGTCGATATCCCCATGCCGGCGCGGACCGACCCGTCGAGCTGCTGCGGAAGACGCCGGGAAAAACCCAGCGCCGGGCGGCCTCCCCGGCCCACCCGGCGCTTGGTTCGTCCAGAGGCTGCACTCTCATGTTCGGGCGAACGCTGTGCTGTGCGGTAAAGCTGTGTCATGCGTTAAGACTGTGTTGTGCGTTAAGACTGTGTTGTGCGGTAAAGCTGTGTCGTGCGGTCGCACTCCGGCGGCGTTCACGCCGCCACTTCGGTCCCCTCCCTGGCCGCCGCCTGCGCGTCGGCGAACCCCCGGTCGCGCTGCGTACCGATCCGGATCGGCACCACCACCGGGCGCGTGCCGGTCGCGGCGCCGCGGCGGCGCCGGGCCTCCTCGGCCCGCTCCAACTCCGTCAGTCCGCCCCAGATGCCGAACTGTTCCGGCAGCGCCAGCGCGTGCTCCAGGCACTGCTGGCGGACCGGGCAGTCGTCGCACACCCGCTTGGCGGACGTCTCCCGCTTCTCCCGTTCCCGGATCCGCTCCGAGTCCGGGGCGAAGAACACCGTCGCGTCCCCGGACTGGCACAGTCCGCGTTCCTGCCAGCCGAGCTTGAGCTCGGCGATCGGCGGAATCCGGGCCGCCGTCCGGGCGGACGACGAGCGAACCGGTATCGGTCCGACGGCTCCTCGTACCGTGGTCTGCTGAGCCATGGTCCGGCTCACCCCCTCCATCTACGTTCCCGCGCACCTGCCAAGACCAACCCGGCTACTCGCACCGCCTCTCAGCTGGCGCCGTCAGCGGCAATGCCGGGTTACGGGTGTAACGGATCACGGGCTTCCCGTGTTCCCGAGAACGAGGCGAAATCTTCTCAGCTCGTTTCGATGAACGGCCCATGTCCGGCACGGGGCGAACGCGTCACGGCACATGCACGCGCGGTTGCACGAGCATCGGCGGATTCACTCGGGAAGGCGGTCTGCGAGCCGCTGGGGGTTCGGATCGCCGCCCCGGGATAAACCCCCGGTAACCGAGAATTCTTCACACGATGTTATAGAGGCTTCGATAGGCCATCTGGCCGCATGACGTCGCCGTCCGTGTCGTCGCGACCCCGCATCGGCAATGTCGGACGGCCGGTTCCCGCGACTGAGGCGCTGAGCGTGGAAGAAGGAGATTTTCCGGCGAATCCCGCTCAAGATCGCAGAGCCCTGATCAGGCTGATCGCTGTTTTCGCAGGTATTCGCCATAGTCCTTTCGGGTGGTTGTACTACCATTGGAGGCTTGTTCGGGTCTAACGTCTGAACCAGCCCTCTGCGACGGCCGGCCACCAGGTCGCCGCCGAGCCGGGCTGCGGTCGGCGCGGGGCCGGGCGCTCCAAGCGCATGGACCGAAGGGTTCAGCCATGCAGGTGGATTCAGGCTCTTCCCCGGGTAAGAAGCCGGCAGGCAACACGGCCTTGAAGGCCTTGCGGCTGTCCCGGCACTGGACGCAGGCGGAATTCGCTGCGGAGTTCGAGAAAGCCTCCCGCGCGCTTGGTAAGGTGCTGTCACTGTCCGTCCGGCAGGTCCGCCGGTGGGAGAGTGAGGATCCGCCGTGTCCGCTCCCGGCGTACCAGCGGGTCCTGGAAGAGGTCTTCGGCGTCTCCGTCGCGCAGATGGGATTCCAGGTCGGATGGTCGGTGCCGTGGGCGCCGCGACCGGAATCGTCACAGCCACCGACCGCCGCCACTGGGCGTGCTCCGGAAGTGGGGCCCGAGGACGACGGTGCAGCTGGGGGAGTCACGCAACACGGACGGATGGCAGGGCTGTGCCGCACGCGGCCCGCCGACCGATCTGGAGGGCACGACCCAGTGAAGCGCCGAGAATTCGTCACCAGCGCCGCCGCGGCGCTGACCGTCGCCGGGGCGGGTGAGACCGCGTACGGGGCCGAGGCCCCCGACCGGCTCCCGGCCGCGGCCGACCCGGCCGGCCGCGCGGTCCCGTTCGACCGGCAGATGGTGGACGGTTATGAGTTCATCACCAGCCAGCAGCGATCCCTGTACTACACGGTCCCCCCGGCCCGCATGTACTCCCCGGCGGTGGCGCACGCCCAGCTCGGGGCCGCGCTGCTGAGCGGGACCGGCCCGCAGACCCAGCGCTCCCGGCTGGCCGGCTCGCTGGCCGAGGCCTCGTTGCTGGCCGCACGCCTGGCGTTCTTCGACCTGAAGAAGGCCGAACCGGCGCGCATGCACTACCGCAACGCCCTGGTCGCCGCGCGCGAGGCCGACGACCACCAGCTCGGCTCGGCGATCCTGGCGCACCTGGCCTTCATCCCGGCCTGGGACGGCAAGGCCGGCGAGTCCCGCGACCTGATGCGCGCCGCCTACGCGCACGCCGCCCGCGGCGTCAGCGCCGTCCAGCGCTCCTGGCTGCACGCCGTGGACGCCGAGATCGAGGCGCGCCTGGGCGACCACAAGCGCGCGGTCGACCTGATCGGCCGGGCGGAGGAGGCCCTGTCGGACGCCGACCGCTCCGCCGTCCCGGACCCCGAGTGGCTGGACTACTTCGACGCCACCCGGCTCAACGGCTTCAAGGGCTTCTGCCACATCAACGGCGGCAGCCCGGAACTCGCGCAGGAAGCGCTGCTGTGCTCGCTGATGGCGCTCAAGCCCAACGAGGCCAAGCAGCGCACGATCGTCCTGGCGGACATGGCTGACATCCATGTGCGCACCAAGGAGATCGAGCAGGCCTGCGTGACCCTGGAGCGGGCCCTGGTGAACCTGGACAAGCACTGGTACGGCATCGGCTGGGACCGGATCTACAACGTCCGCCGCAAGATGGACAACTTCGAGGACACCCGCTCGGTTCGCGAACTGGATATGCGGATGAACTCCTCATGGGGCGCGACGATGCGCTTGGCGACCTGAGCCCGACGGTCCGGGGGCTCGGATCTTGTTGTCAGGGGGTCCGCCGGGACGATGACCGTGGGGTCGTCCCGGTGGACCCTCTGGGTTCCACGCTGTTCTAGGCTGTGCAGTGGGCATCCGGAGCCTGGACTGGAAGCGGTTCAGAACGCTACGTTCCAGGCGTGTCCGAGCATATTGATAAGAGTGTTGACAGTCGCGGCGTAGTCGTCGTCGGAGCAGGTCCCACGGGACTGTTGCTGGCGGGGGACCTGGCCGAGTCCGGGGTCCCGGTGACGCTGCTGGAGCGGCGGCCTCCGGGGTTGTCCAATCTGAGCCGTGCCCTGGTGGTGCACGCCACGACGTTGGAGGCTTTCGATTCCCGCGGCATCGCGGCGCCGCTGATCGAGCGCGGCGCGCCGGTGCAGTCGCTGCGGTTGTTCGACACGGCGGTGGTGGACGTCTCGGATCTGCCGACGCCGTACCCGTACCTGTTGGTGGTGCCGCAGTATGAGACCGAGGCCGTGCTGCACGAACGCTTGGAACGGCTCGGGGTCCGGATCCGCTACGACACCGAAGTCGTCGGGCTGCGGCAGGACGCGGACGGCGTGACCGTCACGGCGCGCGACGCCTCCGGCACCCGCGAGGAGCGCGCCGCGTACGTGGTCGGCACCGACGGCAGCCGCAGCGCGGTGCGCTCGCTGCTCGGCGTGGAGTTCCCCGGCCACACCGTGGTCGCGTCGGTGATGCTGGTGGACGCGCGGCTGTCGCAGCCGCCGCAGGCGCGCATCGCGACGAACACCGACGGCGACAAGTTCGCCTTCGTGGCCCCGTTCAAGGACGGCTACCACCGCATCATCTGCTGGGACCAGAAGCACGCGAAGGCCGAGACCGAGCCGGTCGAGCTCAGCGAGGTCCGCGAGATCCTGCGCGAAACCCTGGGCACCGACTTCGGCATGGGGGAGCCGCGCTGGTCCAGCCGCTTCCACAGCGACGAGCGGCAGGCCGAGCACTACCGCGTCGGCCGGGTGTTCCTGGCCGGCGACGCCGCGCACACGCACAGCCCGGCCGGCGGGCAGGGGATGAACACCGGTCTCCTCGACGCCGCGAACCTGTCGTGGAAGCTGGTCGCCGTGTTGCGCGGCCATGCCGACGACGCGTTGCTCGACACGTACGAGTCCGAGCGCTATCCGGTCGGCAGCGCGGTGATCAAGGGCTCGGGTCTGCTGCTGCGCGCGGCGGAGATCAAGATGACCCCGGCCCGCAAGGCCCGGAACCTGGCCATGCACTTCGCGCTGGCGCGTCCGGCGGTGAACCGCAGGATCGGTTATGCGTTGTCCGGACTGTGGATCAGCTATCCCGCGCCGCACGGCGCGCATCCGCTGACCGGGCATCGCGCCGGCGACGTCGCGCTGGAAGGCACCCCCTCGCGGCTGCTCGAAGCGCTGCGCGGCGGCGGATTCGTCCTGCTGGCTCCGGCGGAGCTGCACGAAGCAGCGGACAAGGCCGGAGTGCGCGCACCGGGAGTGACGACGGCCGTGCCGACCGACGGCGGGCCGGTACGCCTGGTCCGTCCCGACGGCTACATCGCCTGGGCCGCCGACGCCCCGACCTCCGAGGACGTCGCGAAGGCGATCGCCGCCGCCACAGACCGCCGCCGTCAGGAAAGATGACAGAATGCGTCCTTTCCGCTTCCTCGCGGCCGTCGCCGACGACGAGGAGTTCGCCGAGCTGATTCCTCTGGCCCGCAAAGCAGAGGCGATGGGTTATTCGAGCTTCGTGCTCTCCGACCACCTCATGAACTACGCCCCGCTGTTGCCGCTGGCGCAGGTCGCGGCAGTGACCGAGCATCTGCGCGTGGGTACGTTCGTGCTCAACAACAACCTGCGGCACCCGGCCGTGCTGGCCCAGGAACTCGCGACGCTCGACCAGCTGTCGGGCGGCCGGCTCGACATCGGGATCGGCGCCGGCTGGAACAAGCCCGAGTACGACGCGATCGGCATCCCCTTCGAGCCGGTCGGCGTGCGGATCAAGCAGCTGACCGAGGCGATCGCGGTGCTCAAGGGCTGTTTCGCCGAGGGGCCGTTCTCCTTCAGCGGTGAGCACTACACGATCACCGACTTCGACTCCCTTCCGCTCCCCGTGCAGCGACCGCACCCGCCGTTCTTCCTCGGCGGAGGCGGCAAGCGGTTCCTGACGCTGGCCGCGCGCGAGGCGCAGATCATCGGATTGGCGCCGCGCCTGGTCAATGTCGACGGCAAGCCGGTCTCGGACCCCCGCACCATCACCGCGGCCGCGACCGACGAGAAGCTCGGCTGGATCAAGGAGGCCGCGGGGGACCGCTTCGCCGAGATCGAGTTCAACACCTACCCGGTCACCGGGCCGATCGTGGTCACCCACGAACCCCGGGTCGAGGCCCAGCGGCGCATCGACCGGGTCCGGGACCGGACCGGCGTCGAGCTGACGATCGACGAGCTGCTGGAATCCCCGCACACCTACATCGGCAGCCCGAAGGATCTGATCGCCAAGTTCCTGGAGCTGCGCGAGCGGTTCGGGATCACCTCGTTCCTGATCGACGACCTGGACGCCATGGCCCCGGTCGTGGAGGCGCTGGCCGGGCAGTAGAACGTCGAAAGCGATGGGGAGGCTCCCGGGTGGGAGCCTCCCCATCGCTATTGACCAGCTGTGTTCTTACCTACCGCGGCGTCACACCAGCACGCTGTCGTCCGCGGCCCGCGCGGCGTCCAGCGAACCGCCGTCGGGCTCGTCGGCCTTCGACAGCCGCGACGGCCACCACATCCGCTTGCCGATGTCCAGGGTCAGCGCGGTGACCAGGACCGAGCGCACGATCATGGTGTCCAGCAGCACGCCGAGCGAGACCGCGAAGCCGATCTCGGCGAACGGCACGATCGGCAGCGTGGCCAGGACCCCGAAGGTGGCGGCCAGGACCAGGCCGGCCCAGGTGATCACGCCGCCGGTGGCGGACAGGCCGACCAGCGCGCCGCGCCGGGTGCCGCGCCGCACCGACTCCTCCCTGATCCGGGTCATCAGGAAGATGTTGTAGTCGATGCCCAGCGCCACCAGGAACACGAAGCCGAACAGCGGCATCCCGATGTCCACGCCGTGCCAGCCCAGGCCCTTGAACACCAGGGCGCTGATGCCCAGCGAGGCGCCGAAGGACAGGATCACCGTCAGGATCAGCAGCAGCGGAGCCATGAAGGCGCGCAGCAGCAGGCCCAGGATGATGAACACCGCCAACAGGATCAGCGGGATGATCAGCTTGCTGTCGTGGCTGGAGGCGCGGGCGATGTCCAGCGTCACCGCCGGGCCGCCGCCGACCACCGCGTTGGCCCCCGGAACCGAGTGCACCGCGGCGCGGACCCGGTCGACCGTGTTCTGCGCGGCCTTGGAGTCCGGGGCGTCGGTCAGCGCCGCCTCGAGGTAGAAGTGTCCGTTGACGACCGCGCTCTTGATGGTCCTGGGGACGCCGACGCCGTTCGGGTCGACCCCCGGGACCGTCTTGAGCTTCGCCGTGACCGCGTCGACCTGCGAGGCGTCGCCGATGATGCTCAGCGGCTGCCCGGAGTTGTCCGGGAAGTACTGGGCCTGCACCTCGGCTCCGGTCACGGAGGCGGGCTTGGTGACGAACTGCTCGGCCACCGTCTGCTGGTGCGCGTTGAGCTCGGTGATCCCGCCGGCCAGCGCGATCAGGACGACCGCGGTGCCCACCCACACGGCGCGCGGACGGACCGCGATCCGCTTGCCCATGCGGGCCCAGACGCCGTGCTGCGTCGGCTCGTCGGAGCCGAAGGTCGGACGGACCGGCCAGAACACCCAGCGGCCGAAGATCACCAGCAGCGCCGGCATCAGGGTCAGCATCGCGGCCAGCGCGATGATCACGCCGATGGCCAGGACCGGGCCCATGCCCTTGGTCGAGTTCATCTCGGCGACCAGCAGGATCAGCATGCTGACGGCCACCGTGGCGGAGCTGGCGACCAGTGCGGGCCCGGCTCGGTGCACGGCGTGCGCCATCGCCTCGTGCCGGTCCTCGTACCGCCTGAGCTCTTCTCGATATCTCGCGATGAGCAACAGTGCGTAGTCCGTGCCGGCGCCGAACACCAAGACGATCAGGATGAACGCCGCTTGGCCGTTCACCGTCAGTCCCGCGTGTTTGGCCAGCAGATAGATCACCGACTCGGCCACCGTCAGAGCGCCGCCGCCGACCGTGAGCAGCGGCAACAGCCACAGGATCGGGCTGCGGTAGGCGATCAGCAGGATGATGATCACGGCGAACGCGGTGAAGTAGGTCAGCGAGCCGTTGATCTTCTTGAAGGCGTCGGCCTCGTCGCCGGCCTCACCCATCGGCCCGGTGACGTACGTCTGTAGACCCGCGCTCGGCGTGCCCAGCGCGGCCTTCATCGCCGCGATGGTGTCCGGGAACTTGTTCCAGCCCGCGCTGCCGGGGTTCACCGGCACGAGGATCTGGATCGCCTTCCCGGCGTTCGGGCCCGTGGTCAGCGGGATGACCTGGACGGCGCTGTGCACCACCAGGTCCAGGTTCTTCGCCGGCGGGTCCTGTTCCATGATCGCCGCGGCGTTCTGAGCCTGCGCCTTGTCGGCGTCGGTCAGGCCGGTCGACCGGGCGTAGAGCAGGATCGCCGGGTACCAGTTCGGGTGGAAGTCACCCTCGATCTTCAGTTCCTTCGTGGATTCGGCGCTCTTGGGCAGCCAGGACGTGGTGTCGTTCTTCTGGGCGTCGTTCAGCTTCGTCGCGAAGCTGCCCAGGCTGAAGATCACCAGGATCCAAACGGCGAACACCACCCATTTGGATTTGCGTCCGGACACGACCCGGGCGAAGACACCCGGCTCCGAATCCGCGTTGGTCAACGCGTTACCACTCACGAAAGAGCCCCCTCAGGCTATCGCGACCTCCGTCCGCTGACGGTTGCCCACCCCATGTGCGGGTCCGACTCGCGGACTCGTTACCGAGCTATTGTGACACGCGATACAACGCGTTTTTGCAACGAGGGGAAGAACTTTTTTGCGCGGGCACGCCTTCACCGACGACGACTCAGCCCTCATGTACGACGTGGAGAACCCCTGGGATCCCGACGGTTCGATGCACGAGCGGTTCCTCACCGACGCCGCCGTCGCCGTCGACGCGGTCCTGGACGTCGGCTGCGGCACCGGAAGCTACCTGCACACCGCCCGGGAGCGCGGCGCCGGGGGCCGGCTGGTCGGCGTCGATCCGGACGAGTCGATGCTGGCCCGCGCCCGGCGCCGGACCGACATCGAGTGGCTCCGGTGCACGGCCGCCGAGATGACCTTCGAGGCCGAATTCCCGGCCGTCACGATGAACAGCAATGCCTTCCAATGCCTCGCCACCGACGACGAACTGCGGGCCTCGCTGGCCGCGATCCGCCGGGCGATCCGGCCGAACGGCGTCTTCATATTCGGGACCCGGCACCTCCAGGCCCGCGCCTGGGAGGCGTGGAACCCCGACAACGGCGGCGCCTTCACCATGCCCGACGGGCGCGAATACCGCGGCTGGTTCGAGGTGGAGTCGGTGGCCGGACCGCTGGTGACCTTCACCGACACCGTCGCGAGCCTGGACGGGACACCGCTGCGGGTCGCGCGGGCCACGCTGCGCTTCCACACCCCCGAGACGCTGAACCCGTTCCTGGAAGAGGCCGGCTTCGCGGTCGAGAACCAGTACGGGGACCAGAAGACCGGTCCGCTGACCGACGCCAGCCGCGAAATCATCACCCACGCGCGCGCCCAATAAGATGCTCACAGAAGTAACGGAAACATCGTCGAACAGCGAAGGACCACGCATATGACCGACACCGGCGCCCCCGTCGAGCGGACGCTCGTCCTGCTCAAGCCCGACGCCGTGGCGCGCGGCACCATGGGGCGGGTCCTGACCAGGTTCGAGGACGCGCTGCTGAAGGTGGTCGGCTCCAAGATGGTGTGGATGGACGCCGACCTGACCCGCAAGCACTACTTCGACCTCGAGGAGCGCTTCGGCGCCGGCGTCTACAACGCCACCGCGACCTTCATGCAGTCCGGCCCGGTCCTGGCCCTGGTGCTGGAGGGCATCGACGCGGTCAAGACGGTCCGCAAGCTGGTCGGCTCCACCTACCCCAACGAGGCCGCCCCCGGCACCATCCGCGGCGACTTCGCGCACCAGAACAAGGCCTACGCCACGGCCAACGGCATCGCGGTGGCCAACCTGGTGCACGCCTCGGGCAACATCGACGAGGCCAAGCAGGAAGTCGCGCTGTGGTTCTCGGACGAAGAACTCTTCGAGTACTCCACGGTCGCCGAGAAGTTCGTGCTCTAGTCGCTAGGATCGCTCTCGCGAGTTAAGCAGGCTTTTCACCTGGCGGGAGTACCACGCGTGGCAGCGACAGCAGCGTCCATCCACCTGCGCATCGCCGAGGAGCTCGGCGTCACCGAACGGCAAGTCCGGTCGGCCGTCGAGCTCCTGGACGGCGGCGCGACCGTGCCGTTCGTCGCGCGGTACCGCAAGGAGGTGACCGAGGGGCTGGACGACGCGCAGCTGCGCACGCTGGAGGAGCGGCTGCGCTACCTGCGCGAGCTGGAGGAGCGCCGGGAGGCGATCCTGGAGTCCATCCGCAGCCAGGGCAAGCTCGACGAGGCCCTGGAGGCGCAGATCCTCGCCGCGGACTCCAAGTCCCGGCTGGAGGACATCTACCTGCCGTTCAAGCCCAAGCGGCGCACCAAGGCGATGATCGCGCGCGAGGCCGGGCTGGAGCCCTTGGCCGACGCGCTGCTCGGCGACCCGGCGCTGGACCCGACGGCGACCGCCGCGGACTACGTCGACGCCGACAAGGGCGTCGCGGACGCCGCCGCGGCCCTGGACGGCGCGCGCTCGATCCTGGTCGAGCGCTTCGGCGAGGACGCCGACCTGATCGGCGCGCTGCGCGAGCGCATGTGGAGCTCGGGCCGCATCACCTCCAAGGTCCGCGAGGGCAAGGAGGAGGCCGGCGCGAAGTTCTCCGACTACTTCGACTTCGCCGAGCCCTTCACCGCGCTGCCGTCGCACCGCATCCTGGCGCTGTTGCGGGGCGAGAAGGAGGAGGTCCTGGACCTCACCTTCGACCCCGAGGACTCCGATCCTGATCCCGGCGCGCCGGTCACCCAGAGCGGGTACGAGGTCCGGATCGCCAAGACCTTCGCCATCCCTTCGCCGACCACCCCCGGCGCCGGCGTGAAGTGGCTGAACGACACGGTCCGCTGGGCCTGGCGCACCCGGATCCTGGTCCGCCTGGGCGTGGACATCCGCATGCAGCTGTGGACCCTGGCCGAGGACGAGGCGGTCCGGGTGTTCGCGGCCAACCTGCGCGACCTGCTCCTGGCCGCCCCGGCCGGCACCCGCGCGACGATGGGCCTGGACCCCGGCTACCGGACCGGCGTGAAGGTCGCGGTCGTGGACGCCACCGGCAAGGTGGTCGCCACCGACGTGATCTACCCGCACGTCCCGCAGAACAAGTGGAACGAGGCCCTGGCGAAGCTGGCCTCCCTGGTCAAGGTGCACAAGGTCGAGCTGATCGCGTTCGGCAACGGCACCGCCTCCCGTGAGACCGACAAGCTGGCCCAGGAACTGGTCGCCAACATGCCGGAGCTGAAGCTGACCAAGATCATGGTCTCCGAGGCCGGCGCCTCGGTGTACTCGGCCTCGGCGTTCGCCTCGCAGGAACTGCCGGACATGGACGTCTCCCTGCGCGGCGCGGTGTCGATCGCCCGGCGCCTCCAGGACCCGCTGGCCGAGCTGGTGAAGATCGACCCCAAGTCGATCGGCGTCGGCCAGTACCAGCACGACCTGGCCGAGGGCAAGCTGTCGCGCTCGCTGGACGCGGTGGTCGAGGACTGCGTGAACGCGGTCGGCGTGGACGTGAACACCGCCTCGGCCCCGCTGCTGACGCGGGTGTCGGGCATCGGCTCGTCCCTGGCGGACAACATCGTCGCGCACCGCGACGCCAACGGCCCCTTCGCCACCCGCAGCGCCATCAAGAACGTCCCGCGCCTCGGCGCGAAGGCCTTCGAGCAGTGCGCCGGCTTCCTGCGCATCCCCGGCGGCGACGACCCCCTGGACGCCTCCTCGGTCCACCCCGAGGCCTACCCGGTGGTCCGCCGCATCCTGGCCACCACCGGCACCGGCATCAAGGAGCTGATCGGCGACACCAAGACGCTGCGCGCGCTGAAGCCGACGGAGTTCGCCGACGACACCTTCGGCGTCCCGACCGTCACCGACATCCTCGCCGAGCTGGAGAAGCCGGGCCGCGACCCCCGCCCCGCCTTCAAGACCGCGACCTTCAAGGAGGGCGTGGAGAAGATCGGCGACCTCCAGCCCGGCATGGTGCTGGAGGGCGTGGTCACGAACGTCGCGGCGTTCGGCGCCTTCGTCGACGTCGGCGTCCACCAGGACGGCCTGGTGCACATCTCGGCCCTGTCGAAGACGTTCGTGAAGGACCCGCGCGACGTGGTGAAGCCCGGCGACGTGGTCCGGGTGAAGGTGCTGGACGTGGACCCGGTGCGCAAGCGCATCGCGCTGACGCTGCGCCTGGACGACGAGGCGGGCTCCGGCTCCGGCGGCCCGGGCCGCCAGCGGCAGTCCGGCGAGAACGGCGGTGGCGGCGGCGGTGGCGGCGGCCGCGGGCGCGACGGCCGCAGCGGCGGCGACCGGCGGGGCGGCAACGGCGGTGGCAACGGCGGCGGTGGCGGACAGGGCGGCGACCGGCGCGGCGGTGGCAACGGTGGTGGCGGTGGTGGCGGCGGCGGCCAGGGCGGCGGCGGTGGCCGCGGCGGCGACCGCCGTGGCGGCGGAAGCAGCGAACCGCAGGGTGCGCTGGCTGACGCGCTGCGGCGGGCCGGGCTGGCGTAGCACCGGCGTCAAGCGGGACTCGGCGCCCGTCGCGGACTTCGGTCTGCGGCGGGCGCTCTGCTACTCAGCCGCTTGCCGCCGCAGACCAGCGCCGCGCTACCGCCCCGTCATCCGTTGATGCTTCCCCAGAACTTGAACAGGTGATAGCCGAAGTACTCGCCGTTCACGGGCGAATGCGGGTCCAGGATGTCCTGCGCCCACCGCGCGATGAAGTTCCGGTCCGGCCC
Organism: Catenulispora sp. EB89; assembly: GCF_041261445.1. Lineage (NCBI taxonomy): Bacteria > Bacillati > Actinomycetota > Actinomycetes > Catenulisporales > Catenulisporaceae > Catenulispora > Catenulispora sp. EB89. The sequence goes on along the minus strand of NZ_JBGCCU010000028.1, from coordinate 42,754 downwards.
GAGCGCGTACAGCAGCGCGAAGACGATCAGGATCCCGTACGGCGCGATCTGTGCCCCGATCCGCCGCCAGTCCGCGCTCAGGAAGGGCTCGATGATCCCGTATCCGTCCAGGCCCGGGATCGGCAGCAGGTTCAGTATCGCGCTGGCGATCTGGATGTACGCCAGGAACGTCAGCGCCGACCACAGCGCGGCGTGGTCCGGGGAGGCCGGGCCGAAGATCCAGGGCGGACCCCAGGTGCCCAGCACCACCAGGAGCACGATCGAGAACACCACGTTCACCGCCGGCCCGGCCGCCGACACCAGCGAGTCCTTCCACTTCCCGCGCAGCCGGTGCGACTCGATCGCCACCGCGCCGCCGGGCAGCGGCAGGCCGCCGATCAGCAGGAAGAACAGCGGCAGCACGAAGGTCAGCACCGGGTGCCCGTACACGCGCGGGTCCAGCCGCAGGTAGCCCTTGCGCGCCACGGTGTGGTCGCCGCCCCAGTACGCCGCGGCGGCGTGCATGAACTCGTGCAGGCACAGCGAGATCAGCCAGCCGCAGAGCACGAAGATGAACACCCCGGCGCGGTTGCTGCCGTACCCCTTGTACAGCGCGAAACCGCTGGCCGCGAAGCCGGCGACGAGCGCCAGGAAGATCGGCGAGATCCCGCCGCCGCGCGCCGACTGCGACCAGTCGGGCCGGTACTCGCCGGGCTTGATCAGGCGCAGGTTCTTGCGGGCCATCGGGTCACTCACCTCGGGTTCGGCGGGGTCTTCGTCTCATCGCGGGCCGGTCGTCGTCACGGGCCGACCGTCATCGTCGCCGCGCCATCGTAGGTCCTCCAACCGACCAACGATGAAGCATTGCCGAACGATCCCAGCCCCTACAGCTGACTGACATCCGTCACCGTCACCACGGCGGTCCCGGCCTCGTCGCTGGCCGCCAGGTCCACCTCGGCGCTGATGCCCCAGTCGTGGTAGCCCTCGGGATCGTCGAAGATCTGACGGACCAGCCAGAACCCCGGGCGTCCGTCCGGCTTCTCGTCGATCACCAGCAGCTTCGGCCCGCGGGCGTCCGGCCCGGTCCCGAGCTCGTCGTGGGTGTCGAAGTAGTCCTCGATCGCGAAGTACCACTTCTCCGAGTCCCAGCCGGCGGCCGCGTCCAGCTCGCCGAGGTCGTCGTACTTGCGCAGCGCGAACAGCTCGACGCGGTGGAACAGCTCGTTGCGCACCATGACGCGGAACGCCCGCGCGTTCGCGGTGACCGGCGGCGGACGCTCGTCGAAGTTGTGCGGAGAGACGGCGGCGGTCTCCTCGCCCGGGTTGACCAGCTCCTCCCACTCGTCGAGCAGCGAGGAGTCGACCTGGCGCACCATCTCGCCGAGCCATTCGATGAGGTCGTCGACCTCGTCGTTGCGCATCTCCTCGGGCATCGTGTGCTTCAGCGCCTTATAGGCGTCCGCGAGGTAGCGCAGAAGGAGTCCCTCAGAGCGCGGAAGCGTATAGAGGCTCACGTACTCCGCGAACGTCATAGCGCGCTCGAACATGTCCCGCGCCACGGACTTCGGAGCGACTTCGTAGTCCGCGACCCAGGGAGAGCTGCGCTTGTAGACGTCATAAGCCGCCTGAAGCATCTCCTCCAGAGGCTTCGGATACGTGACCTTCTCCAGGAGCTCCATCCGCTCCTCGTACTCGATCCCGTCCGCCTTCATCTCCGCGACCGCCTCGCCGCGCGCCTTGTTCTGCTGCGCGGACAGGACCTGCCGAGGGTTGTCCAGGGTCGACTCGATGACCGACAGCGCGTCCAACGCATAGGTCGGCGACTCTGGCTCCAGCAGCTCCAGCGTCGCCAGAGCGAACGGGGACAGCGGCTGGTTCAGCGCGAAGTCGAACTGCAGGTCCTTGGTCAGCCGTACCGTCCGGCCCTGCTCGTCCGCCTGGTCGAGCTGCTCGACGATGCCGGCGGCCAGCAGCGCGCGGTAGATGGCGATCGCCTTGCGGATCAGCTTCAGCTGCGACTTGCGGTCCTCGTGGTTGTCCTCCAGCAGGTGCCGCATCGCGTCGAAGGCGTCGCCGGGCCGGCTGATGACGTTCAGCAGCATCGCGTGGCTCACCTGGAAGCTGGACGTCAGCGGCTCCGGCTCGGCCGCGACCATCCGCTCGAAGCTGGGCTTGCCCCAGGAGACGAAGCCCTCCGGCGCCTTCACGCGCACGACGCGCGACAGCTTCTTCTTGTCGCCGCCGGCCTTGGCCACGCGCTTGGAGTTCTCCACCTCGTGCTCGGGCGCCTGCGCCACCACGTACCCGGCGCTGTCGTACCCGGCCCGGCCGGCGCGCCCGGCGATCTGGTGGAACTCGCGCGCCTTGAGCTGACGGGTCCGCACACCGTCGTACTTGGTCAGACCGGTGAACAGCACGGTCCGGATCGGCACGTTGATCCCGACGCCGAGCGTGTCGGTCCCGCAGATCACCTTCAGCAGCCCGGCCTGCGCCAGCAGCTCCACCAGCCGCCGGTACTTCGGCAGCATGCCCGCGTGGTGCACGCCGATCCCGTGCCGGACCAGCCGGGACAGCGTCTTGCCGAAGCCCGCGGTGAACCGGAAGTTGCCGATCATGTCGGCGATCGCGGCCTTCTCCTCCTTGGTGCACACGTTGACGCTCATCAGCGCCTGCGCGCGCTCGATGGCCGCGGCCTGGGTGAAGTGCACGACATAGATCGGCGCCTGGTTGGTCTGCAGAAGCTCTTCCAGAGTCTCGTGCAGAGGCGTCTCGGAGTACGAGTAGTACAGCGGCACGGGACGCTGCCCGGAGGAGACCACCGCGGTCGGGCGCCCGGTGCGCCGGGTGAGGTCCTTCTCGAAGCGCGTGACGTCGCCGAGCGTCGCCGACATCAGCACGAACTGCGCCCTCGGCAGCTCCAGGATCGGCACCTGCCAGGCCCAGCCCCGGTCCGGCTCGGCGTAGAAGTGGAACTCGTCCATCACGACCTGGCCGATGTCGGCCTCGGTGCCCTCGCGCAGCGCGTGGTTGGCCAGCACCTCGGCGGTGCAGCAGATGATCGGCGCGTTCGGGTTCACGCTGGCGTCGCCGGTGAGCATGCCGACCTTGTCGGCCCCGAAGATGGCGCACAGCGAGAAGAACTTCTCGCTCACCAGCGCCTTGATCGGCGCGGTGTAGAAGGTGCGCTGCCGGGGGTCGTCGCGGTACCGGGCCAGCGCGGCGAAGTGCGCGCCGGCGGCGACCAGCGACTTGCCGGAGCCGGTGGGCGTGGACAGGATCAGGTTGGCCCCGGTGACCACCTCCAGCAGCGCCTCCTCCTGCGCCGGATAGAGGGTGATCCCCTGCTCGCCGGCCCACGCGCTGAAGGCGTCGAACAGGGCGTCGGGGTCGTCGGTGGCGGGCAGGCGATCGGTGAGGGTCATAGTGGCTTCAACAATATGCGGTCGCCGGGCACGTCCGGGGCACCCGCCTTGATCCTCAGGGCGCTATTCCGTCTCGAAAGCCGCACCGCCTAAGCTTCGTGTCATGACCATGCCCGATTCGCCCAGCGACCCGAACCAGGCGGCCGATCTCCAGGCGCAGGACGGTGTGGGGGAGCCGGACGGCTTCCGGCGGCTGTGGACGCCGCACCGCATGGCGTACATCAAGGGCGAGAACAAGCCGACCGGCCCGGCGGCCGGAGAGGACCCGTTCTGCCGCATCCCGTCGCTGAGCGACGAGGACGGGCTGATCATCGCCCGCGGCGAGCTGGTCTACGCGGTGCTGAACCTGTACCCCTACAACGGCGGGCACCTGATGGTGGTCCCGTACCGGCACGTAGCGGACTACACGGACCTGACCCTCCCGGAGACCGCCGAGCTCGCGGACTTCACGAAGCGCGCGATGACCGCGGTGCGCGCGGCCTCCGGCGCACAGGGCTTCAACATCGGGATGAACCAGGGCGACGTCGCGGGCGCGGGCATCGCCGCGCACCTGCACCAGCACGTGGTCCCACGCTGGGGCGGGGACACGAACTTCATGCCGGTCGTCGGGCACACGAAGGTGCTGCCGCAGCTGTTAGGGGAAACCCGCAAGCTGTTGGCGGATGAGTGGCCCGTAGACTGAGGGTATGGACGAGGGCAGCTTCCCCAAGCCGGTTCTAATCTTCGACGGAGACTGTGGCTTCTGCACACGCTCGGTCAACGTCCTCAAGCGCCTCCCGATAAAAGCGGAGGTGACGGCTTACCAGTTCACAGATCTCGCGTCATACGGGACAACCCCGGAGCGGGCCAACCACGAAGTGTTGTTGGTGGACCCGACAGGCCGGATCCACGGAGGCGCGCAAGCCATTGCGCGCCTTTTGCTTACCGCCGGGGGGATTTACGCTGCGGCGGGCTGGGCGCTGCGCATGCCGCCGATCCGCTGGGTCGCGGCCGGCGTGTACCGCCTGATCGCGAACAACCGCCAGCGGATGCCCGGAGGCACAGCCGCCTGCGCTCTGCCGCCCGCGGCGCGGGAGAGCGCGTCGGTCTGAGACGCCGCGACACAACCTGAAGAGTCCCGCCGGGAAAGACCCGGCGGGACTCTCGTGTGGCCAGGACGGCTTCCGTCCTCACTCCTCCTGCTCGACCTCCGCCTTCACCTTCGTCGCCAGCTGCGGCGGCATCGGCTCGTGCCCCAGGTAGTTGCGGGTGAACGTCCCGGTCCCGTGCGACAGCGAGCGCAGCTCGATCGCGTAGCGCGCGATCTCCACCTCCGGGGCGTCGGCGCGGATCACGGTGCGGCCGTTGTCGCCGGGCTCGGAGCCGGACACCCGGCCGCGCCGCGAGGACAGGTCGCCCATGATCGCGCCCACGTACTCGTCGGCGACCTGGATCTCCAGGCTGTCGACCGGCTCCAGCAGCAGGATGCTGGTCTTGGCCGCGGCGTCCTTCAGGGCCAGCGCGCCGGCGGTCTGGAAGGCCATGTCGCTGGAGTCCACCGAGTGCGCCTTGCCGTCGTAGAGCGTCACGCGCAGGTCGATCACCGGGTAGCCGGCCGCGACGCCGCGCTCCATCTGGGCCCGCACGCCCTTCTCCACCGACGGGATGAAGTTGCGCGGGACCGCGCCGCCGACCACCTTGTCCACGAACTCGAAGCCGCTGCCGGACGGGAGCGGGGTGACCTCGATGTCGCAGATGGCGTACTGGCCGTGGCCGCCGGACTGCTTGACGTGCCGGCCGTGGCCCTTGGCCGCGCCGCCGAAGGTCTCGCGCAGCGAGATGCGATGCGAGACGGTGTCCACGGCCACGCCGAACTTGTTCTTCAGCCGGTCCAGGACCAGGTCCATATGGGCCTCGCCCATGCACCACAGCACCAGCTGCCGGGTCTCCGGGTTCATCTCCAGGCGCAGCGTGGCGTCCTCGGCGACCAGCCGGGACAGCGACTGCGACAGCTTGTCCTCGTCGCTCTTGGCGTGCGCGCGGATCGCGACCGGCAGCAGCGGGTCCGGCATCAGCCACTGCTCGATCAGCATCGGGTCGTCCTTGCCGGACAGCGTGTCCCCGCTCTCGGCGTGCAGCAGCTTGGCCACCGCGACGATGTCCCCGGCGATCCCGGCGTCGATCCCGCGCTGCGTCTTGCCCAGCGGGCTGGACAGCGCGCCGACGCGCTCGTCGACGTCGTGGTCGGCGTGCCCGCGGGCCTCCTGGCCGTGCCCGGAGACGTGCACCGGGACGTCGGGGCGCAGCGTGCCGGAGAACACCCGCACCAGGCTGATCCGCCCGACGTAGGGGTCGGTCGAGGTCTTCACCACCTCGGCCACCAGCGGCCCCTCCGGGTCGCAGGCCAGCGGACCCTTCGGCTTGCCCTCCGGTGTGGTCACCGGCGGTACCTCGTGCTCCAGCGGCGACGGGAACGCCTTGGTCATCAGCTCCAGCAGCTCGATCGAGCCCAGCGCCGGCGGCGCGGCGACGGTCCCGGCGACGATCGCCGAGTACGGGAGCACCGGGTAGAACGAGCCGCGGGCCACCGCCTTCTCCAGGTCGTCGACCAGCACGTCGACGTCCAGGTCCTCGCCGCCCAGGTAGCGGTCCATGAGGGTCTCGTCCTCGCTCTCGGCGATGATCCCCTCGATCAGGGCGTTCCGGGCGTTCTCCACGCCCTCGCGGTGCGCCTCCTCCGCGTCCCGCTCGGTGCGCTGGCCGTCGGAGTGCTCGAAGATCCGCTGCGACAGCAGCCCGATGACGCCGCCGACGTGCTCCTCGTCGTCCAGCAGCGGCAGGTACAGCGGCTGCACGCCGTCGCCGAAGATGCGCTGGCAGATCAGCACCATCTCGTCGAAGTCGGCGCGCGCCGAGTCCAGCTTGGTGACCACCACGGCACGCGGCATCCCGACCGCCGCGCACTCCTCCCACAGCAGGCGCGTGGAGCCGTCGACTCCGTCGGCGGCCGACACGACGAACAGCGCGGCGTCCGCGGCCCGCAGTCCGGCGCGCAGGTCGCCGACGAAGTCGGCGTAGCCCGGGGCGTCCAGCAGGTTGATCTTGATCCCCTCGAACTCCACCGGGGCCAGCGCCAGCGCGACCGAGCGCTGCTGCCGCTGCTCGACCTCGTCGAAGTCGGTGACGGTGGTGCCCTCCTCGACCCGGCCGGGACGGTTCACCGCACCGGTGGCGGCCAACAGCGACTCGGCGAGGGTGGTCTTGCCGGCCCCGGTGTGGCCGACCAGCACCACGTTCCGGATCTGCTCGGGCCGGGAGGGCGTCGTCACCCTGCCGGCGGCCCCGGCGTGGCCGCCCTGTCCGCCTGATTTGTCTGCCATCGAGCGTGCTCCTTTTCCTGTGTCAGGGCGGCTCTTCTCTGAGCCGGAGCCGATCTTGTCATGACACTGGGGTAGCGGTTGTACCAGCTGTACATACTTCGTTACCCGGCTGTTCCTTGCAGCCAACTCCTATATGCGACATGCCACAAGGGGGCGGGGCCCGAGCGGTTCACGGGCTGCTCACGGGTCGCTGCTTACGGGGGTGGCTGCTCACGGTCGCTCAGGGGATCCGGCGCAGCGGAGTCGAGGCGATCTCCTCGGAGACCACGGTCTCGGCACGGTCCGGGTTGCCCTCGGCGACCGCGGCGACCAGCGCGGCGTGCGCGGCGTGCCCCAGGTTCTCGTCGGCCCGGCCGCTGCGCCGCACCAGGTCGGTCAGCGCCTCGCGCAGGGTCGGCACGAACTGCTCGAACAGGGCGGTGAGCACCGGGTTCCCGGCCGCCGCCACCACGGCGGTGTGCAGCGCGACGTCGGCCTCGATGAACTCCTCGTCGGACCGGCGCGCGGCCCGGGTCCGACGCTCCAGCGCGGCCTCCAACGCGGCGGCGTCGGCCGGGGTACGGCGCTCGGCGGCCAGCCGTGCGGCGCGGGTCTCGATCATCATCCGGACCTCGTAGAGGTCGGCCAGCGAGGCTTTGCGCAGGTGGTCGGCCAGATCCGTCCGCGATTCGGTGGCCAGCACGAACACCCCGGCCCCCTGCCGCGGCTGGAGCAGCCCCTCGCCGGCCAGCGCGCGGATCGCCTCGCGGACCGTGGAGCGGCCGACGCCGAGCGAGGCGGCCAGCGTGGTCTCGCCGGGGAGCTTGGTGCCGACCGGCCACGCCCCGCCGGTGATCTGCTCGCGCAGCTGCGCGGCGGCCTGCTCGACGAGCGGCGTGGGCTGGATCGATCGGAGGGTCACGGGGCCAGTTGTACCACTGTTTGGCGGCCGCTCAGGAACTCAGGTACTCAGCTTGTCTGAGGAGTGCTAGCCTTCCGAAGCATGACGACCCCAGCTCGGCCGACGCCGTGGAACCCGCAGCAGCCCAGCCCGATGCCCTCGCACCGCTACCGGAGCGTCTTCGAGCGCGTCGACGTCCCAATCGTCGCGAAGACACAACCCGCGCGCACTTGGCCCGACCGCCGGCTCGAAGCCGCCCCGCTCTGGGTCCCGGTGGACCTGCGCGACGGCAACCAGGCCCTGGCCGAGCCGATGGACACCGAGCGCAAGACCAAGATGTTCGACCTGTTCCTGCGCATGGGTTACAAGGAGATCGAGGTCGCCTACCCCTCCGCCAGCCAGACCGACTTCGACTTCGTGCGCTCCCTGGCGGCCCGCGACGACATCCCCGAGGACGTCACGATCTCCGTCTTCACGCCGGCCAAGCCCGAATTGATCGAACGGACGTTCGCCTCGGTCGAGGGTCTGCCGAACGTCCTGGTCCACCTCTACACCGCGACCGCTCCCGCCTGGCGCGACCTGGTGCTACGCGGAAGCCGCGGCGAGGTCAGGGCGCTGATCGAGGATGCCGCCGAGCTGGTCGCCAAGCTCGCCGATCAGCGCGGTGCCGATGCCGGGAGGATGCGCTTCCAGTTCTCGCCCGAGGTTTTCATCCTGACCGAGCCGGACTACGTCATCGAGGTCTGCGACCGCGTCACCGAGATCTGGGACGCCTGCGCCGACCGCCCGGTGGTGCACAACCTGCCGGCCACGGTCGAGGTCGCCACTCCGAACGTCTACGCCGACCAGATCGAGTACATGAGCCGGCACCTGGCCCGGCGTGAGCACGTCATCCTCTCCGTGCACCCGCACAACGACCGCGGCACCGGGGTGGCCTGCGCCGAGCTGGCCGTGCTGGCCGGGGCGCAGCGCGTTGAGGGCTGCCTGTTCGGGAACGGCGAGCGCACCGGCAACGTCGACCTGGTCACGCTGGGGCTGAACCTGCACGCGCAGGGCGTGGACCCGATGGTCGACTTCTCCGACATCGACGCGGTACGGGCCGTGGTCGAGGAGTGCAACCGCCTCCCGGTCCACATCCGGCACCCCTACGTCGGCGACCTCGTCTACACCGCGTTCTCCGGCACGCACCAGGACGCCATCAGCAAGGGCATGGCGCACCACGCCGCGCAGGCCGTGAAGCTCGGCGTGCCGGAGCGCGAGGCGCCGTGGGACGTGCCCTACCTGCCGATCGACCCGGCCGACGTCGGGCGCAGCTACAAGGGCGTGATCCGGGTCAACAGCCAGTCCGGCAAGGGCGGGGTGGCCTACCTGCTGCGCACGCACTACGGCGTCGACCTGCCGCGGGACCTCCGTCCGGGCTTCTCGAAGGTAGTGCAGCGGGCCACCGACGAGCACGGCCGCGAGATGACGCCGCAGGACCTGTGGGAGCTGTTCCGGACGACGTACGTGGTGCCGGGGGAGGACGGTGCCTGGAAGCTGACCGAGCCGGTGTTCGCCGAGCTCGCGGACGGCGGCCACCGGGTCGCGGCGACCGTGGTCACCGCGGACGGCGCCGTGATCCCGGTGTCGGGGTCCGGCAACGGGCCGCTGTCGGCGCTGACCGTGGCGCTGGGCAAGGCCGGGATCCGGTTCGACATCCTCGACTACTCCGAACACGCGGTCTCCGAGGGTGCCGACGCCGTGGCGGCCTGCTACCTCCGCTCCCGGGTCGACGGCCGCGAGGTCTGGGGCGTCGGAATGGACACCTCGGTGCTGACGGCGATGGTGCGGGCCACTGTCTCAGCGCTCAACCAGGCGCTGGTTCGGGGTGGTGAGACGGGGTCCGACCAGGAGTGATGATCTGTATTCAACACGTGGGAAAACCATTGGCGGGAGAGCCGGGTGGTGGCACCCCAACCCGGCCACCGCGGGTCGGTGGGAGCGGCCGGACCCCTATGATGGCCTCGCGGTCGGCTGGCCGCGGTACATCGGCTGGCCGCGATGCAGACGCCCCACCGACCCCACGTACCCGATTTTTGGACGGTCATGCTCAACCGTTACGCGCGTGCCTTCTTCACCGCCATCTTCACGCCGACTGCGAAGTTCTTCCTGAAGATCGGGATCAGTCCGGACGCGGTGACGCTGGTCGGCACGCTCGGCGTGATCGCCGGTGCGCTGTGCTTCTACCCGCGCGGGTCGTTCTTCGTCGGGACCGTGGTCATCACCGCGTTCGTGTTCTCCGACCTGGTCGACGGCACCATGGCGCGCATCCTGGAGCGCACCGACAAGTTCGGGGCGTTCTGGGACTCCACGCTGGACCGGCTCGGCGACGCCGCGATCTTCGGCGGGCTGGCGTACTGGTTCGCCCGGGGCGGGAACCAGCCGGTGATGTTCGGGCTCTGTCTGGCGATCATGGCGCTGGGCGCGGTGGTGTCCTACGCGCGGGCGCGCGCCGAGGGGCTCGGGGTGAACGCCAACGTCGGTTACGTGGAGCGCAGCGAGCGGCTGGTCGGGTCGCTGGTGGCGACCGGGCTGTCGGGGCTGGGCGTGCCGTACATCCAGGCCGTCACACTGTGGGCCATCGCCATCGGGTCGTTGGTCACGCTGGTCCAGCGGGTGCTGCTGGTTCGCAAGGTACTGCTCAAGGGGGAGGCGGTCGCGTGAGCGCAGAGAGCGCTGGGGGAGTTAAGGAACGGGTCGTCAGCTGGGGCTACGGCACGGCGTGGACGATAGTGAAACTCCTGCCGGAGCGCACCGCGTACCGGCTGTTCGACTTCATCGCGGACCGGTTGTGGTCCCGGCGCGGCGCGCAGGTGCGGCAGCTGGAGAAGAACCTGCTGCGCGTGCTCGGCAAGGACACGCCGGAGGCGCAGCTGCGCGCGATGTCGCGCCGGGCGATGCGCTCGGCGCTGCGGCAGTACTGCGAGCAGTTCCGCATCCCGACGTGGAGCCGTGAGCGGATCATGGACAGCGTCGACTTCCCGCCCGAGGACATAGGGCGTCTGAAGGAGGCCCTGGCTTCCGGGCGCGGCGTGATCATGGCGCTGGGGCACACCGGCAACTACGACCACGCCGGGGTCTGGCTGGTGAACTTCATGGGCGAGGGCTTCACCACCGTCGCCGAGCACCTGAAGCCGGAGTCGGTGGCGGAGAAGTTCCTGGACTACCGACGTGGCCTGGGCATGGAGGTACTGCCGCACGACGGCGGGCCGTCGGTGTTCGGCACGCTGGCCCGGCGGCTGCGGGCCGGCAAGGGCGTCGCGCTGGTGGCCGACCGGGACCTGAGCGCCAGCGGGGCGCAGGTGACGATGTTCGGCGAGGCCACGCGGATCGCAGCGGGGCCGGCGGCGCTCGCGGTGCAGACCGGGGCGGTGCTGCTGCCGGTGCAGCTGTGGTACCCGTCGTACGGTCGGATGAGCATAAGGGTGCGGCCGGAGATTCCGGTGCCGGCGGAGGGGAAGCGGCCGGAGAAGGTGGCCGTCATGTGCCAGCAGCTCGCGGACAACTACGCCGCGGGGATCGCGGCGCATCCGGCGGACTGGCACATGATGCAGAAGTTCTTCCTCGCGGATCTGGACCCGGCGAAGGCGCCGAGGGCGAAGCCCGAGCCGGCGGAGTCGACGTCATCCTCCGCCGAGGAGGCGTCGTGAAGATCGGCGTGGTCTGCCCCTACGCGTGGGACATCCCCGGCGGTGTGCAGAACCACGTCCGGGACCTGGCCGTGCACCTGATCCGGCTGGGCCACGAGGTGTCGGTGCTGGCCCCGGCCGACGACGAGGCCTCGCTGCCGGCGTACGTCACGCACGCCGGGCGTGCCGTGCCGGTGCCGTACAACGGCTCGGTGGCGCGCGTGAACTTCGGCTTCCTGTCCGCCGCGCGGGTGCGGCGCTGGCTGCACGACGGGGCGTTCGACGTGCTGCACGTGCACGAGCCGTCCTCGCCGAGCCTGTCGATGCTGGCGTGCTGGGCCGGCTCCGGCCCGATCGTCGCCACCTTCCACACCGCCAACCCGCGCTCGCGCGCGATGACGGTCGCGTACCCGATCCTGCAGCCGACGCTGGAGAAGATCAGCGCCCGTATCGCCGTGTCCGAATACGCGCGCCGCACCCTGGTGGAGCACCTGGGAGGCGACGCGGTGGTGATCCCGAACGGCGTCGACGTCGGCTTCTACGAGCGCGCCGAGCCCAAGGCGGAGTGGCAGACGCAGCCCGGCCAGGGCGGCACGCTGGCGTTCATCGGGCGCATCAACGAGTCCCGCAAGGGCCTGGCGACGCTGCTGGAGGCGTTCCCGGAGATCGCCGCGGCCCGCCCCGGAGTCCGGCTGCTGGTCCTCGGCGGCGGCGACATCGACGAGGTCGCGGCCTTCCTGCCGGACGCGGTCCGCGGCCAGGTGGAGTTCCTGGGCCGCCTCTCCGACGAGGACAAGGCCCGGCTGCTGTCGAGCGTGGACGTCTACGTCGCGCCCAACCTCGGCGGCGAGAGCTTCGGCATCATCCTGGTCGAGGCGATGTCGGCCGGCGCCCCGGTCCTGGCCAGCGACCTGGACGCGTTCGGGCTGGTGCTGCAGGGCGGTGCGCTGGGCCGGCTGTTCCCGACCGGCGACGCGCACGCGCTGGCGAAGGACGCGATCGAGCTCCTGGACGACGCCACGGAGCGCGCCCGCCTGTCGGAGGCCGCGGCGCTGGCGGTGCGGCGGTACGACTGGTCGGTGGTGGCCGCGGACCTGCTGGCGGTGTACGAGATGGTGACGACCGACGCGGCTTCGCTGGCGCGGGCTGCGGAGGCGGAGGCGGAAGCGGAAGCGGCGGTCGAAGCAGAGGCGGCGGCTGCGGTCGAGGCGGAGGCGGCGGTCGAGGCTGAAGCTGCGGCTGCGGTCGAGGCGGAGGCTGAGGCTTTGGGAGCGCGCGAGGTGCTGGAGCCCTGAGGACGCGGCGCAGCGCAGCACAGTGGCTGGTCGCCGCGCGCCCCGGAACGAGAGCAGGCAATCGCCTCACCTGATGGGGTGAGGCCGCGACGCCCGCCCCGTCAGTCCTCGAAGTCGTCCTCGGTGCTGCCGGTCCTCCCGCCGAGCAGCCACGGGATCTGCATCTCTTCGGCCGCCGCGAGGTAGATCTCGATCAGTTCGGCGCGCTCGGGGTCGTCCTCGGCCAGCTCGGAGGCCAGGGTGGCCTGCGCGGCGGCGACGTACGGCCGGGCGGCCAGCGCGGCGCGCAGGTTCAGCGAGCGGCGCAGCATGCGGATCCGCTCGGCGGGCTCGTGGTGCGCCGCCAGGTGGCGGATCGCGATGGATTCCAGGGCCGCGTCGGCGTGCTTCACGCTGTATTCGAGCGCTGTCTCGAAGTGCGGGACGGCGGCGTCCGCGTTCCCGTCGATGTTGTCGAGCAGGCAGCCCCAGTGGAACTCCGCCCAGGCCCGCGTGGAGTCGTCGCCGTCGCAGATCGCGTCGCGGTAGCCGGCCTCGGCGGCGGCCCGGTCGTCGGGGCGCGGGCCGCGGTTGAAGAGCAGGCGGCTGTAAGCCAGGCGGGCGCGCAGGAGGTGGGCCGTCGGCGAGTCCTGGTCAAGGGCGGCGACGGCCTGCTCGGCCTCGTCGTGGCCGGCCCATAGGAACATCCAGCGCTCGAAGGCGATCTCGGCGCGCAGCTCGGGGTCGGCGTCCGGGGCCAGCACCGCGAGCGCGGCGTCCCAGTCCCCGAGCAGCTGCAGACGGCGGGCTATGTAGGCGGTGTCAGTTACCATGGCGCCTACAGTAGGAATCGATGATGTAGGCGGTCAAGTGCAATACGGTGACTACATAGGGAACGTGACCCGACTGGCGGTCGAGCTGGCCAACACCGGCACCCTGGACCAGGACGGCGAACTGGTCGCGGCCTTCTTCGAAGAACACGAGGTCACACCCCCGCCTGACGGCGCCTACGGCGCCCTGCCGAAGCTGGTGTCCACGGCGCTGTCCCAACTCGTCGACACCACCGCCCCCGACGCCGTGCACCAGCTGCTCCGCGACTACCCGCCGGAAATGCACCTCTCCGACCACGACGGCCTCGGCGGCTGGCACATCCACTTCAGCCGCAACGGCGCCCCCGCCGAACGCTGGCTCGGCCAACTCCTCGCCGCCAAGCTCGCGCTGGTCGCCGCCGGGGACCCGGCGGTCACCCTCGGCCGCTGCGCCGCCGCCGGCTGCGCCAACTACTTCGTGGACCAGTCGCGCAACCGCACGCGCCGCTTCTGCGGCAACGCCTGTGCGAGCCGCACGACGGTGGCCGCGTACCGGGCGCGGGCGGTGCGGGAGTAGCGGCGGCGGGAGTGCACGCGCGCCACGGAGCCCAAGTCAGAGCTCATCGGGTTCGTCAGGGTAGTCCGGTGGTTCGAGTCCGGTGGCCACGAGCAGGGCGTCCAGCGCGCTTCCCTCGATCCTGGGCGGTTGGTAGCCGCGCTCGCGAACGTGGTCGACGAAGTCTGCGTCGAGCGGCAGCCCGTGCCGTGCCAGCAGCGTGGCCCAGGCGGTCGACCAGATGTAGGTCCCGTCGCTCCTGAAGCCGTCGCCGCCACGATGGCGCGGGTCGCGCGTCACCGGATCGATCCAGTAGCCGCCCGCGACCAGGCAGGGCGATGTCGCCAAGTAGTCGGCGACGCGCGATCGCTCCGGCCCGTCGGCGATACTGACCGTCGCCCCGTCGGAGTCCCCGGCGCCCCCGATTCGCGACGGTGGCAGCGGCATCCGCCGCTCGGGCAGCTCCGTCTGTGTGCCCGGAACCTCAACGTCCACCGTCGTCGCCACGCCGAGCTCGCCGAGTTCGACCGCGAGCCACGCGATCTCGCCGCGGGTCCCGGGCCAGCCGGCATGCAGCAACTGCCCGTGGATCTCCCGCGTCCTGGCGAGCGGGAGCCGGAACACCCGCCGCAAGGCGCGCATAACCAGTACCCCCGCGTCCGAAGACTGGTCGATGCGAATTCGCCACTGGCCGGTGAGTTCCAAAAACAGGTCGCGCCAGTGCGTCGGTACGAAGCGCCGCCCTTGCTGAAGCGAGCTGTGGTCGCAGACCCGGCAGAGAGCCTCCAAGAACCAGCTGTTCTCGCCGCCGCTCAGTGACTCGCCGACCGCGTGGTTCATGGGGTTCTGGCACAAGGGACACGCGCCGTCCGGCCCGTCGAGCGTCAGCGTCATACGCACGCTCCCCGTGGACCGCCTGGCGTTCAACTCCCGCAACTCATTTCCCCCTGCCGCCCCCGCCGCGCCCACCCCGAACCGCCCGCGCCCACTAGGCTGACCCACCGTGTCCGTCCTCGTCTACGCCGCAGCGGTGGTCCTGCTCATCGGCGTCTACCTCAGCTGGACCGCCAACCGGCTGGACCGCCTGCACACCCGCCGCGATGCGGCGTGGGCCGCGCTCGACGCGCAGCTCGTTCGGCGCGCCTCGGTGTCGCTGGATCTGGCGGCTTCGCGGCTGCTCGATCCGGCCGCGTCGATCCTGCTCGATGATGCCGCGCACACCGCGCGGGACGCCGCCGCTGATTCGCGCGATCTCGCCGAGACGAATCTGACGCGGGTGCTGCGCGACGTTTTCGAAGACCCCAAGGAGAGCCTCGCGCTCAAGGAGCGGCCCGGCGGGGGCGCGCTGCTGGTCGAGCTCGACTCCTCGTGCCGGCGCGTCCAGTTGGCGCGGCACTTCTACAACGACGCCGTCCGGGTCACGTGGGTGCTGCGGCGGCAGCGGCTGGTGCGGTGGTTCCGGCTCGCCGGGCACGCGCCGTTTCCGGACACCTTCGAGATGGACGACGAGGAACCCGTCGGTTTGCGGGGGATGGCCTCGACCTAGCGGTAAGGTGTAAGGGGTGCGCTGTGTGTAAGGATCGTCACCGACCTGCGGTGATGACATTCACCAGCCATCACAAGCCGCCTCACCGTCCACTCCCGCATCCTGACCTGGCCACATTGTCAGGTGGATCACACTTGCGCGCCCTCTAGGATGGTGCATCGGGAGCAGTCCGCTCATCCGATCAACCCTTCCCTTGTGAGGTCATCCGTGTCCGTGAACGAGAACACCGCGCAGGCTCCGGAGATCGGCACCGCCCGCGTCAAGCGCGGCATGGCCGAGATGCTCAAGGGCGGCGTGATCATGGACGTCGTCACGCCGGAGCAGGCCCGGATCGCCGAGGACGCCGGCGCGGTCGCGGTCATGGCGCTGGAGCGGGTGCCCGCCGACATCCGCAAGGACGGCGGCGTGGCGCGGATGAGCGACCCGGACATGATCGACGGCATCATCGCCGAGGTCTCGATCCCGGTCATGGCCAAGGCCCGGATCGGCCACTTCGTCGAGGCCCAGGTGCTGCAGGCGCTCGGCGTGGACTACATCGACGAGTCCGAGGTGCTGACCCCCGCCGACGAGACCCACCACATCGACAAGTGGGCGTTCACCGTCCCCTTCGTCTGCGGCGCCACCAACCTCGGCGAGGCCCTGCGCCGGATCGCCGAGGGCGCGGCGATGATCCGCTCCAAGGGCGAGGCCGGCACCGGCAACGTCGTGGAGGCCACCCGGCACATGCGCCAGCTGCGCGCCGACATGAAGCGGCTGACCACGCTCGACGAGTCCGAGCTGTTCCTCGCCGCCAAGAACCACCAGGCGCCGTACGAGCTGGTCAAGGAGGTCGCGCGCACCGGGAAGCTGCCGGTCGTGCTGTTCACCGCCGGCGGCATCGCCACCCCGGCCGACGCCGCGATGATGATGCAGCTCGGCGCCGAGGGCGTGTTCGTCGGGTCCGGCATCTTCAAGTCCGGCGACCCGGAGAAGCGCGCCAAGGCCATCGTGGAGGCCACCACGAACTTCGACGACCCGGACGTGATCGCCAAGGTCTCCCGCAACCTCGGCGAGGCGATCGTCGGCATCAACCTCGACACGCTGCCGGCCGAGCAGCGCTACGCCTCGCGCGGCTGGTAACGCATGGCGGCGACCAAGACGATCGGCGTGCTCGCGCTGCAGGGCGACTTCCGCGAGCACGTCGCGTCGCTGAAGGCGGTCGGCGCGGCCACCGCGCTGGTGCGCCGCCCGGCCGACCTGGACGCGGTCGACGCGCTCGTCCTGCCCGGCGGGGAGTCCACCACGATGTGGAAGCTCGCCACCACGGCCGAGCTGTTCGCCCCGGTGCGCAAGCGGATCGCCGACGGCATGCCGGCCTTCGGCACCTGCGCCGGGATGATCATGCTGGCCGACCGGATCACCGACGCCGCCGCCGGTCAGGAGACCTTCGGCGGGCTGCCGATCACCGTGCGGCGCAACGCCTTCGGGCGGCAGACCGAGTCCTTCGAGGAGCCCATCGCCTTCGACGGGATCGGGGAACTGGCCGGTGTCTTCATCCGCGCGCCGTGGGTCGAGGAGCTCGACGAGGGTGTCGAGGTGCTGGCACGCGTCACCAGTGGCCCGGCTATCGGTAGGATCGTCGCGGTCCGGCAGGGAAACCTGCTGGCGACGTCCTTCCATCCGGAGCTGACCGCGGACCACCGGGTCCACGAGTACTTCGTGGCCATGGTGAACGACCGCGACGCAGCCTGAATGAATTCGTAGTTAGGGAGCAGGGGTAATGTCCGGCCACTCCAAATGGGCGACCACCAAGCACAAGAAGGCGGTCATCGACGCCAAGCGCGGCAAGCTGTTCGCCCGGCTGATCAAGAACATCGAAGTCGCGGCCAAGACCGGCGGCGGAGATGTGACAGGTAACCCCACGCTCTTCGACGCGGTGCAGAAGGCCAAGAAGAACTCGGTCCCGGCCGACAACATCGACCGCGCGGTCAAGCGCGGGTCCGGTGCCGAGGCCGGCGGCGCCGACTGGCAGACCATCATGTACGAGGGCTACGGCCCGAACGGCGTGGCGGTGCTGATCGAGTGCCTGACCGACAACCGCAACCGCGCCGCCTCCGAGGTGCGGGTGGCCATGACCCGCAACGGCGGCTCGATGGCCGACCCGGGCTCGGTGTCGTACATGTTCACCCGCAAGGGTGTCGTGATCGTCCCCAAGTCCGGCAGCCTGAGCGAGGACGACATCCTGCTCGCGGTGCTGGAGGCCGGCGCGGAAGAGGTCAACGACCTCGGCGAGTCCTTCGAGGTGGTCAGCGAGGCCGGGGACCTGATCCCGGTGCGCACCGCGCTGCAGGGCGCTGGGATCGACTACGAGTCGGCCGAGTCCTCCTTCCTGCCCTCGGTGCAGGTGGAGCTGGACGAGGACGGCGCGCGCAAGGTGTTCCGCCTCATCGAGGCGCTGGAGGACAGCGACGACGTGCAGAACGTCTACGCCAACTTCGACGTCTCCGACGAGGTCATGGAGAAGATCGACGCCTGACAAGGCGGCATGTGCGCATATGTTGGGAGCCGGATCCGCGAGCGTGGGCCCGGCTCCCTCATTGTGTCCCCGCGCGCCACTAGGCTTCCCTGGACAAGAGAACTGCTGTTTCAGGCGACGTCTCAGGGAACGAAAGGTCGGTCGCGCGTGCGGGTGCTGGGGGTCGATCCGGGACTGACGCGGTGCGGCGTGGGGGTCGTCGAGGGCACGCCCGGGCGGCCGCTGACGCTGGTCGGGGTCGGCGTCATCCGCACCCCGGCGACCATGGACCTCTCGCGGCGGCTGCTGGCCATCGAGGAAGGGCTGGAGGCGTGGCTCACCGCGCACCGGCCCGAGGCGGTGGCGGTCGAGCGGGTCTTCAGCCAGCACAACGTCAGCACCGTGATGGGCACCGCGCAGGCCAGCGCGGTCGCGATGCTGGTGGCCGCGCGGCACGGGCTGCCGGTGGCGCTGCACACGCCGAGCGAGGTGAAGGCGGCGATCAGCGGCTCCGGACGCGCCGGCAAGGACCAGGTGGCGACGATGGTGGCGCGGGTGCTGCGGCTGGCCGAGCCGCCGAAGCCGGCCGACGCCGCCGACGCCGCGGCGCTGGCCATCTGCCACATCTGGCGGGGGACGGCGCAGAGCCGGCTGGCCGCGGCGATCGCGAAGCAACGATGAACAACAGCGAGCGGCAGTGAGCAGCGGTGAGCACGGTGAGCAGCGGTGATCAGCAGGACGCAGCGGTGAGCACTCTCAGCAGTGAGCACAATGATGAGCTATGAGCACAGCACAGTGAGGAGTGGCGCGTGATCGCCTTCGTGTCCGGCCCGGTGGCCGCGGTGAACCCGGCCAGCGCCGTGGTCGAGGTCGGCGGCGTCGGCATGCTCGTGTACTGCGGACCCGGCACGCTGGCGGCCCTGAGCGTCGGCGAGAAGGCCAAGCTCTTCACCGCCATGGTGGTCCGCGAGGACTCGCTGACCCTCTACGGCTTCGCCACGGACGACGAGCGCGCCACGTTCGAGCTCCTGCAGACCGCCAGCGGCATCGGCCCGAAGGTGGCGCAGGCGATGCTGTCGGTGCACGCCCCCGACACCCTCCGGACCATCTTCATGACCGGCGACGAGGCCGCGCTGACGCAGGTCCCGGGCATCGGCAAGAAGGGCGCCCAGCGGCTGCTGCTGGAGCTCAAGGAGCGCCTGGGTCCGCCGACCGGCGCGGTGCCGGGCCAGGCCCAGAACGGCTGGAGCCGCGCCGGCCTGGGCTCGTGGCGCATCCAGCTGCTGGAGGCGCTGACCGGCCTCGGCTGGACGGCGCGCGAGGCCGACGACGCGGTCAGCGCGGTCGGCCCGCTGGCCGCCGAGCAGGAGGCGGCCGGGCAGACGGTGCAGCTCGGACCGCTGCTGAAGGCGGCCCTGCGGACGATGAAGAAGTAGGTAGCCGTGGAACAGGAAACCGAACGCCTCGTCTCCGGCGCCGCCGTCACCGGCGACGTCGAGGAGCAGGCGGCCGACGCGGCGCTGCGGCCCAAGCGGCTGGCCGAGTTCGTCGGGCAGCCGAAGGTGCGCGACCAGCTGTCGCTGGTGCTGGACGCGGCCCGGATGCGGGAGGCGGCTCCGGACCACATCCTGCTGTCCGGGCCGCCCGGGCTGGGCAAGACCACGCTGTCGATGATCATCGCCAACGAGCTCCAGGTGCCGATCCGGATCACCTCCGGGCCGGCCATCCAGCACGCCGGCGACCTGGCGGCGATCCTGTCCTCGCTGGCCGACGGCGAGGTGCTGTTCGTCGACGAGATCCACCGCATGTCCCGGCCCGCCGAGGAGATGCTCTACATGGCGATGGAGGACTTCCGGGTCGACGTCATCGTCGGCAAGGGCCCGGGGGCCACCGCGATCCCGCTGGAGCTGCCGCCGTTCACGCTCGTCGGGGCCACCACGCGCTCCGGGCTGCTGCCGGCGCCGCTGCGCGACCGCTTCGGCTTCACCGCGCACCTGGAGTTCTACGCCGCCGCCGACCTGGAGCACGTCGTCAACCGCTCGGCCCGGCTGCTGAACGTGCGCATCGACGCCGATGGCGCCAAGGAGCTCGCCGGGCGCTCGCGCGGCACCCCGCGGATCGCCAACCGCCTGCTGCGGCGGGTCCGGGACTACGCCGAGGTGAAGGCCGACGGCACGGTGAACCTGGAGATCGCCCGGGCCGCGCTGGACGTCTACGAGGTCGACGAGCGCGGCCTGGACCGGCTGGACCGCGCGGTGCTGCACGCGCTGCTCAAGCTGTTCGGCGGCGGGCCGGTCGGGCTGTCCACGCTCGCCGTGGCGGTGGGGGAGGAGTCCGAGACGGTCGAGGAGGTCGCCGAGCCGTTCCTGGTGCGCGAGGGCCTGCTGGCTCGCACACCCCGGGGGCGGATCGCGACCGCCGCGGCCTGGGCGCATTTCGGGCTCAGTGCACCCTGATCCGGCGGCTGCCGTCAATACCCGTTTGATATCGGGCATATCACGCGAACCGGCGGCACATCACCGGCCTCATCGTCCCCACCAGGCGACTTGTGGCCCTGGAGGCTCCCGTGGTTCACAAGTTCCGGATGATTTCGACTACGTTGGGTCACGGGAACCGGCCGTAGGCCCCGGACCGTTGTTCGGGGCGTATCCGCTCGCATAAACTCCCGCGAGTCGGGCGGTGCCCCCCACCGCCCATCAGCGACCTCCCGGCCCGGCGCCGGCGGTCTTCAACAAGGACCAGCGACACCTATGGGATCTCCCGTTTTCCTGATCTGGATCGTCCTGATCGGGGCCATGTTCTACTTCATGATGATCCGTCCGCAGAAGCGAGCGCGGTCGCAGCAGTCCGACATGCTGCAGCACCTGCAGCCCGGCGCGCAGGTGCGGACCACGGCCCAGATCATGGGCACCATCGTCGAGGTCGGTGACGACTGGGCCATCGTGGAGACCACCCCGGGGACGCGCATCAAGTTCGGCAAGCCCGCCATCGTCGGCATCATCATGGACGACGAGGCCGAGGACGAGACCGCGGACGAGGCCGAGGACGCGCCGACCCCCGGCGGCATCGGCGACGCCCCGCACGGCGTGCACGACGCCATCCCGGCCCAGGACGCCGTCCCGGCGCAGGACGCGAAGCCGGCCGACGCCGACGGCGCCCCGGCGGCCGACGACGCCGTGAAGTCCGAGACCGACAAGTCCGAGAAGTCCGACGTCGAGCCGGCCGCCTCCGAGGACTCCGCCGAGGAGGTCAAGGACGCCGAGCCGGCGAAGTCGTGACCCCGGTCCCGATTTGGCTCGCCAACACAAAAGGTTTCCTCACCGAAAACCTGTAAGGTCGCACCGCCGCCACGGACTGTGAACCCCGGTCCGGGTGGCGGGGCGGCGTGGGGTGTGACCGACGCGCCGTCGCCGGACACGACACGACACGAAGAGACGGACGAATCCCTTGGCCGGATCGAAGGCTCCGCGGTCCCGGAACCGCAAGACGAGCCCATGGACCCCCCTGACGGCGCTGGCCGCCGTCATCATGGCGCTGGTCGGCACCATGATCGGCACCGGGCACCGCACGCCCCAGCTCGGTATCGACCTGGCCGGCGGCACCACGATGACCATGACCGCCCAGGGCAAGACCCCCGCGGCCGGCGACATGGACACGGCGCTGCAGATCATGCGGAACCGCGTCAACGGCCAGGGTGTGTCCGAGGCCGAGGTGACCAAGCAGGGCAACAACTCGATCGAGATCGACCTGCCCGGCAAGAACTCCTCGGACCTGCTCAAGGAGCTCGGCCAGACCGCGAAGCTGTACTTCCGCGTGGTGGTCTCCGACCCGACCCAGTACGGGGTCCCGCTGCGGCAGAGCCTGACGCCGAACACCCCGCAGACCTCCACGCCGAGCCCGTCCGGGACCGGCACGCCGTCCGGGTCCGGCTCCAAGGCGTCCAGCACGCCCTCGTCCAAGGGCAGCAGCAGCGGCGCCACGTCGTCGAAGCCGAGCACGTCCTCGACCCCGTCGACGCCCACCGGCACCGCGACGTCCACCCAGCACCGGGTCGCCGACTCCGGGCTGAAGGACGCCACCCCCAGCACCACCCCGAGCTCCCCGAGCGGCACCGCGACCGCGACCGCCAGCTCCAAGAGCTCGGCGTCCACGCCGTCGACCCCGTCGTCGCCCCCGGCCTCGGGTTCCCCGTCCGCGCCGAGCGCGTCCCCGAGCGCCCCGGCCACCGCGCCGGACGGCACGGTCAAGCAGACCACCCCGGACCAGAACACGCTGTTCCTGTACGAGACGATCGACTGCACCAAGCCGCCGACGACGCTGGGCAGCATGTTCGCCGCCAACGCGTTCGCGGTCGGCTGTGACTTCACCAGCCACGTGCCGTACCTGCTCCAGCCGGCGGACGTGGACGGCAAGGACCTGTCCAGCGCCTCGGCCAACGCGGTGACCGCCGGCGGCCAGAACGCGTTCCTGACCGGCCAGTGGGAAGTGGACCTGTCCTTCAACAGCAAGGGCGCCGCGGACTTCGGCCGGGTCACCACCGAGCTGAACGGCAATGGCGGGCAGTTCGCCGTGGACCTGGACGGCGTGGTCTACAGCGCGGCCACCGTGCAGCAGCCGATCACCGACGGCAACGCCCGGATCACCGGCACCTTCACCCAGAAGCAGGCCGAGAACCTGGCCAACGTGCTGAAGTACGGCGCGCTGCCGATCACCTTCGACCAGGGCGACGTCTCGCAGATCTCGGCCTCGCTGGCCGGCAACCAGCTCACCGCCGGCCTGGTCGCCGGCGGGATCGGCCTGGTGCTGGTCGTCGCCTACCTGATCGCGTACTACCGCGGTCTGTCGCTGGTCGCCGTGGCCTCCCTGCTGATCTCCGGGATCCTCACCTACTCGCTGGCGAGCCTGCTCGGCCCGGCCATGGGCTTCCGGCTGTCGCTGGCCGGCGTCGCGGGTCTGGTGGTCGCCATCGGCATCACCGCGGACTCGTTCGTCATCTTCTTCGAACGACTCCGCGACGAAGTGCGCGAAGGCAGAACCCTGAGAACAGCCGTGGACCACGGCTGGGTCCGGGCCCGGCGCACCATCATCTCCTCGGACTTCGTGTCCTTCCTGGCCGCCTTCGTGCTGTACGAGGTCTCGGTCGGCACGGTGAAGGGCTTCGCCTTCACCCTGGGTCTGACCACCCTCCTGGACATCGTGGTGGTCTTCACCTTCACCAAGCCGATCGTCACGCTGCTGGCCCGCCGCAGCTTCTTCAACGACGGCCACCCCTGGTCCGGGCTGGACCCCAACCGCCTGGGCGTGAAGAAGTCGCCGGGCATCCGCCAGACGGTCGTCGACCGCCGTGCCGCCGCCCGTCGGGGCTCCGCGGAAGGGAATGAAGCCTGATGTCCGCCCACAACAGCTGGGGCAACCGCCTGTACCGCGGCGAGGTCGCCTACGACTTCATCGGCAAGCAGAAGCGCTGGTACACCATCTCCGGCGCGCTTCTGCTCATCTCGGTCGTGTCCCTGGTGGTGCTCGGTCTGAACTTCACCCTGGACTTCCGGGGCGGGTCGCAGTTCGACATCAAGTCCGCCTCGGCCAGCACCCAGACCATCACCGACAACGTCGGCGCCATCGTCAAGGACCCGCAGGTCTACACCTCGAACAGCGCCGACGGCCGGCACGTCGTGGTCAAGACCACGCCGCTGACCAGCGACCAGCTGGCCAAGGTGCGCGAGGCGATCGCGACCGACGCCGGCCAGAAGAACAACCCCGACGCGGTCACGGTGCAGCTGGTCTCCGGCTCCTGGGGCCACGAGATCACGCAGAAGGCGATCGAGGGTCTGATCGTCTTCGTGGCGCTGGTGATGCTGTACCTGGCGATCTTCTACGAGTGGAAGATGGCGCTGTCCGGCATCATCGCCCTGATCCACGACCTGGTGATCACCGCGGGTATCTACGCCCTGATCGGCTTCGAGGTCTCCCCGGCCACGGTCATCGGCTTCCTGACGATCCTGGGCTACTCCCTGTACGACACCGTCGTGGTGTTCGACAAGGTCCGCGAGAACACCAAGGGCCTGGGCACCACCAAGACCGACCAGAGCTACACGCAGGCCGCCAACCTGGCCGTCAACCAGACCCTGATCCGCTCGCTGAACACCTCGCTGATCGCGCTGATCCCGGTGGCGGCGCTGCTGTTCGCCGGCACCGTGGTCAGCGGCGGTGCGGGCGTGCTCCAGGACCTGGCGCTGGCCCTGCTGGTCGGTATCGCGGTCGGCACCTACTCCTCGATCTTCATCGCGACGCCGATCCTGGTCGACCTGAAGGAGCGCGAGCCGGAGATGCGCACGCTGAAGCGCAAGGCGTCCGGGTCGCAGGCCAAGGCCGCGGCGCGGGCCGAGCGCAACGCCGTGCCGTCGCAGGACGACCGGCTCGGCGACGAGTACCCCGGCGACCCCGAGGACTTCGAGGCGGCCGGGGCCGGGGAGCCGGCGCGGGACGTGCCGCGCGGCCCGCGCAACCAGCCGGTGCGCGGGGACCGGGGCCGGAACCGGCCCAGCGGCAAGCGGCGCTGACCTGCTCCCACCTGCCCGCGCCGCTGCGGCGCGGGGCCGGGAGCGGTGATCGCACAGGGTAAGCTCGCTCGGTGAGCTTCCCCGAAACCTCCAGTGGCGGGGACCTGTCCAAGGTCCTCGCCACTCGCATTCTCGACGTCCCCGACTTCCCGAACCCGGGGGTCGTGTTCAAGGACATCACCCCGCTGCTCGCCGACCCGGAGGCGTTCGCGGTGGTGGTCGGGGCGATGGCCGAGCTGGTCCGCGCGGCCGGGGCCACCCGCGTCGCGGGGCTGGAGGCGCGCGGCTTCATCCTGGCGGCCCCGGTGGCGCTGGCGGCGGGCGTCGGGTTCGTGCCGGTGCGCAAGGCGGGCAAGCTGCCGCGCGAGACGTACCATGAGGACTACCAGCTGGAATACGGAACCGCGGCCATAGAGGTGCACCGCGACGCCTTCCACCCCGGCGAACGCGTGATGGTCGTGGACGACATCCTGGCCACCGGCGGCACCGCGGTCGCGGCGGCGAACCTGGTGCGCGACGCGGGCGCGGAGCCGGTGGGACTGGCGGTGCTGATGGAGCTGGCGTTCCTGCACGGCCGCGAGCGCTTCGCCGCGGCCGTCCCGAACGCGGGGATCCACCCGCTCCTGGTGGTCTGAACCGGCGTCCTGACCTGGCTGTTCCGCCGACCGGGAAACAATGCCCGGGCAGCGGTCGTTACACTGGGCGAACCCACTAGGCGAGAGGGGTCGCGCTTGGCGACGAAGGAGCAGGTCGGGACGACGGCCGGGTCCGGCGCGACCGGCGGCGGCGACGCCGCGGCGAACGGAAGCGCGAACGGCACGGCCGCCACGGGGAACGACGCTGCTGCGAAGTCGGGGAAGACCGGCCGGGGTAAGGGCTCCGGGTCCGGTGGCGCGGGCAAGAGCGCGGCCGCGGCGACTGCTGCTGCCGCTCAGAACGGCGCCACGGCGGCTGCCGGGGAGCCGCAGGGGTCGGGGCAGGGGAAGCCGCACGCTCGGGCTCCCAAGGCCGCTACGGCTCCGGGCGGGTCTGGGGCGGCGGCTTCGTCCGCGCCGACTGTGCCTGCGCCGACTGGTTCTACTGCTTCGGCCGCTTCGACTGCTTCTTCGGCGAGCGCTACAGCTGCTTCCGCGCCGAGCGCTTCAGCCGGCTCTCGGGCGAACCCTTCAGCTGCCTCCTCATCGGCCTCGCCGTCTTCTTCGGCGCCGGCGGCTACTTCCGCACCGACCGTGCCTGCGCCGACTGCTTCGACTGCGCCGGCTGCTTCTCCGGCGAGCGCCACGGCTGCCTCCGCGCCCGCATCCCCCGCAGCATCCACTGTGTCCGCAGCGGCCTCCGTGCCGACTCCGCCGGCCGGGTCCGCCCCGCGCGCCAAGGCGGCGCCCGCGGCGTCGGCATCTGCCGCGCCGGCCGTGCCCACACCGCCGTCCGCCGCTCCCGCGCGCCTCAGCTCAGCCGCACTCCCTGCCGCGCCGCCGGTCCCAGCCGCCGCCGGCGCTAAGTCCGGCACGTCCCGCCCCAGCTCCAGCCGCGTCCGCGCACGCCTGGCGCGCTTGGGGAGTACCCGCAGCGGTGGCCCGCCGGTGGTGCTCGAGCCACTGTTCAAGATCATCCGGGCCAACCATCCCAAGGCCGACCTGAAGCCGGTCGAGCAGGCCTACGCAGTCGCCGAGCGGCACCACCGCGGCCAGCGGCGCAAGAGCGGCGACCCGTACATCACGCACCCGCTCGCCGTCACCACGATCCTGGCCGAGCTGGGCATGGACGTCCCGACGCTGTGCGCCGGGCTGCTGCACGACACCGTCGAGGACACCGACTACAGCCTCGACATGCTGCGCGGCGACTTCGGCGACACCGTCGCGCTGCTCGTGGACGGCGTCACGAAGCTGGACAAGGTCAAGCTCGGGGAGGCCACGCAGGCCGAGACCGTGCGCAAGATGGTCGTGGCCATGGCGCGGGACATCCGCGTGCTGGTCATCAAGCTCGCCGACCGGCTGCACAACATGCGCACCATGCGCTACATGAAGCGGGAGAAGCAGGAGAGCAAGTCCCGCGAGACGCTGGAGATCTACGCCCCGCTGGCGCACCGGCTGGGCATGAACACGATCAAGTGGGAGCTGGAGGACCTGGCGTTCGCCATCCTCTACCCCAAGATGTACGACGAGATCGTGCGCCTGGTCTCCGAGCGCGCGCCCAAGCGCGAGGAGTACCTGAGCCAGGTCATCGACGCGGTGCACGGCGACCTGCGCGAGGCGAAGATCCGCGCCACCGTCACCGGCCGGCCGAAGCACTACTACTCGGTCTACCAGAAGATGATCGTCCGCGGCCGCGACTTCGCCGACATCTACGACCTGGTCGGCATCCGGGTCCTGGTGGACTCGGTGCGCGACTGCTACGCGGCGCTCGGCGCCATTCACGCGCGGTGGAACCCGGTCCCCGGCCGGTTCAAGGACTACATCGCGATGCCGAAGTTCAACATGTACCAGTCCCTGCACACCACGGTCATCGGCCCCGGCGGCAAGGCCGTGGAGCTGCAGATCCGCACCTTCGCGATGCACCGCCGCGCGGAGTACGGCGTCGCGGCGCACTGGAAGTACAAGGAGGACGCGGTCGAGGGCGTCCGCAAGCCGACCAACGGCGCCGGTACCGCCAACCCCGGCGGCGACATGGCGTGGCTGCGGCAGCTGCTGGACTGGCAGAAGGAGACCGCGGACCCGAACGAGTTCCTGGACGCCCTGCGCTTCGACCTGTCCACCGCCGAGGTCTACGTCTTCACGCCCAAGGGCATGGTGATGGCGCTGCCGTCCGGCTCGACCCCGGTCGACTTCGCCTACGCGGTGCACACCGAGGTCGGCCACCACACCATCGGCGCCCGCGTCAACGGCCGCCTGGTCCCGCTGGACAGCAAGCTGGACAACGGCGACGTGGTGGAGATCTTCACCTCCAAGGCCCCGAACTCCGGCCCCTCGCGCGACTGGCTGGGCTTCGTGGCGTCCCCGCGCGCCCGCAACAAGATCCGCCAGTGGTACACCAAGGAGCGCCGCGAGGAGGCGGTCGAGCAGGGCAAGGACCAGCTCGCCAAGGCCATGCGCAAGCAGGGGCTGCCACTCCAGCGCCTGATGACCTCCGAGTCCCTGGCCACGGTGGCCCACGACCTCCGCCACGCCGACATCAGCGCCCTGTACGCGGCGATCGGCGAAGGCCACGTCTCGGCGCAGCACGTCGTCCACCGCCTCCTGCACCTCCTCGGCGGCGAAGAAGGCGCGACCGAGGACCTGGCCGAGGCGACCGTCCCGGGCAACATCGAGAAGCTGTCCCGCCGAGGCCAGGCCCGCCCCGCCGGCGACCCCGGCGTCCTGGTGAAGGGCGCGGACGACATCTGGGTCAAGCTGGCCCGCTGCTGCACCCCGGTCCCCGGCGACGACATCATCGGCTTCATCACCCGAGCCTCCGGCGTCAGCGTCCATCGCGCCGACTGCACCAACATCGAATCGCTGGCCGCCCAGCCCGAACGGATGGTGGAGGTGTCATGGTCGCCCGGAGGGGCGTCCATGTTTCTCGTCGCGATCCAGGTCGAGGCGCTAGACAGGTCCAGGCTCCTCTCGGACGTCACGCGCGTCCTGTCGGACCAGCACGTCAACATCCTGTCGGCCTCCGTGACGACCAGCCGCGACCGGGTCGCGATCTCGCGGTTCACGTTCGAGATGGCCGACCCGGCACATCTGGGGGCGGTGCTGAAGGCTGTTAAGGGCGTTGAAGGGGTGTTTGACGTTTATCGGGTGACGAGCGCGAAGCACGCGTGAGTTTGTTCGCACTCACCCGCGAACCTCAAGTCCCGAACCTCAACTGCTGAACGCCACGTCCACGGGCCCGACCCCGCCCGTCAGTCCGCGCGGGTGGCGGCGATCGCGGCTGCGGTGGCGAGGCCGGGCGAACGTGCCGGCCGCGTTCCCGGTCATGCGTCGTGAGCTGCGCCTGCCTGGCAGACCGCGCATTATGCCGGTGAGGCGTTTCGGGCTATCGCAACGTTTTGGGCAAGCGCACGATTCGGGCTACAACCGGGACGCCGTGATCGCTAGGGTGTGCGGGTGCGGAGTCGAGTCCCGGCGCGGATGACGTTGTCCCCTGCGCGCAAGGGGTTGATCGCCATAGCCGCGGCGCACCTGGCGGCGTTGCTCGGTCTGCTGATCGCAGGACTTTGGGACCGGGCCGCGTTGTGGGTCGTCGCCGGCGGCTTCGGGGTGCTCGCCGTCGGGCTGCCGTGGATGCTGGTGGCGCTGTGCGTGGACTACGTCGTGGACCCGGCCGCGTGGCGCCGCACGGTCGTCGTGGAGGGCTTCGCGACCAGCGAGGGCTACACGGTGCCGCCGCATCCCTCGGACGAGAGCTATGTCCTGCACCGTGTCTACGAGTTCACGACGCTGCGCGGTGAGACCCGCCGTGCCGGCAGCCGCGCCACGTTCGCCGAGGCGCCGGACGGCCGTATCCGGCTGCGCTACGACCCCCGGCATCCGACCCGGATCTGGCCGGCGCGCATCGCCCCCGGGACGGCCGCGGCCGGCGCCGTCGTGGCGGTGCTGATGCTCACCGCGGCCGCCTTCGCGCTGGCCGGCGCCATCGGATTCGGGCTGTCGACGTGGGCGTAGGGAAAACGAACCTCGAGCGCGCTCAGCGGCGATGAGCTTGTTACGGGACAACACCTAAAGACAACGCCTAAAGACAACACCTGAAGGCGCCAGAACCCTTGCCCCACAAACGATCCGGGTGCCCTCCCGAAGGAGGACGCCCGGATCGACAGAACTCGTGGCCGAACTCGGTGGCCGAACTCGTGGCCAAAGAAACCAAGCTCAGCGCGTGAACTCCGCCAGCGCCTTCTCCGCCTCGGCCAGCCACTCCTGCCGGGCCGCGATCGAAGCCTCGGCCTCCGCCGCCTTCTTCTCCTGCCCGGCCGCACGCGCCTTGTCGGCCTGCACCCGCAGCTTGTCCAGGGCGGCGCGCAGCTGCTCGACGGTGGCCTCGGCGCGGGCCCGCTTCTCCGGGTCCTTGCGGGAGTGCTCGGCGGCCTCGGCGTCGGCGATGGCGCGGTCCACGGTGTGCAGCCGGCCCTCGATGCGCTGGCGGGCGTCGCGCGGGACCGGGCCGATGGCCTCCCAGCGCTCGTTCAGCGAGCGCAGCGCGACCCGGGCGGCGCGGTGGTCGGTGATCGGGAGCAGGGCCTCGGCCTCGACCACCAGGATCTCCTTGGCGGCCAGGTTCTCGCGCTCGGCGCCGCTGCGCTCGTCGAGCACCGCGTTGCGGGCCGCGAAGAACGTGTCCTGGGCGGCCTTGAAGCGCTTCCACAGCTCGTCCTCGACGTCGCGCTGCGCCCGGCCGGCGGTCTTCCACTCGCTCATCAGGTCGCGGAAGCGGCCGGCGGTGGGGTTCCAGTCGGTGGAGTCCTGCAGCGCCTCGGCCTCGGCGATCAGGCGCTCCTTGTGCGCGCGGATCTCCACGCGCTGGGCGTCGAGCTCGGCGAAGTGCTGCTTGCGGCGCTTGGCGAAGGCCGAGCGGGCCTGGGACAGCCGGTGCCACAGCTCGTCGTCGGTCTTGCGGTCCAGGCGCGGGGCGGCCTTCCACTCGTCCAGGAGGACCTTCATGCGGTCCCCGGCGACCCGCCACTCGGTGGACACGGCCAGCCGCTCGGCCTCCTCGGCCAGCGCCTGCTTGGCGCCGCGGGCCTCGGCCTGCTGCTGCTCGCGCACCGCGCGGTGCTCGGCCTTGCGCTGCTCGGCCAGCTCCACCAGGCCGTCCAGCCGGGCCAGCAGGCCGTCCAGGTCGCCCACGGCGTTGGCGCCGGAGATGGACTCGCGGAGCTTGCCGATCTTGTCCAGGGCGTCCTTGGGCGACGGCGCGGACGGCCCCGACTGCTTGAGCCGGTTGGCGATCAGGTCGACCTCGACCTTCAGGCCGTCGAACTTGCGCTGGTAGTACGCCAGCGCCTCGTCCGGGGAGCCGGCCGCCCACGAGCCGACCTGCCGCTCGCCGTCGGCGGTCCGGACGTAGACGGTGCCGTCCTCGGCGACCCGGCCCCAAGCCTCGGTTGCCTCGCCCACGATGAGCCTCCAAGTTCTGCTGGACCGGGGTGTCTGAGGACCGGTCCGCCACAATTAAGCTGCACGGATCCGGGTTCCGGTCGTCCAGTGGGACACAATAGCGCGGACCGTCCCGGTGAGGGGACGGCCCGCGTCACGTTCCGGAATCGAACCGCTGTTCCGCCCCGGCGTCCCGGGCATGCCGGAAGAGCGCCGCGGCGATGCCGCGGGAACGCCCGGGGGACACCGCGGCGGCCGCGGTCCGTCCCTTGTTTACTTGATCGTCACGCTCTTGATGGTGACGGTCTGCTTCGGCTTGCCGTCGCCCTGGCCGTTCGAGTCGTCCTCGCCGGCCGCGGCGATCTTGGTCACCACGTCCATGCCGGCGGTCACCTTGCCCCAGGGGGTGTAGTTCGCCGGCAGCGGGGAGTCCTTGAAGACGATGAAGAACTGGCTGCCGTTGGTGCCCGGGCCCGCGTTCGCCATCGCGATGGTGCCGGCCGGGTAGGTGGCGCCGGTCAGGTTCTCGTCCTGGAACTGGTAGCCCGGCCCGCCCGAGCCGGTGCCGCTCGGGTCGCCGCACTGCAGCACATAGATCCCCGAGGTCACCAGGCGGTGGCAGGTGGTGTTGTTGAAGTAGCCCTTGCCGGCCAGGTACTTGAACGAGTACGTGGTGTACGGCGCCTTCGTGGTCAGCGCGTCGAAGGACAGGTCGCCGGAGTTGAAGCTGATCGTGGCGCTGTACGGCTTGGCCGCGTCGGCCGCGTTGTACGTCGGCACGCCGACGTCCTTGGACGCGTTGCCGGTCTTCGTGTAGCCGATCTTCTCCGGGCTGGAGCTGGTCGGCGCCGGCGACGTCGGGGAGCCCGAGGGCGTGGAGGACGCCGACGTCGGCGTGGAACTGGCCGCGGAGTCGGTCTTGTTGCCGCCGCTGGTCGCGATCGCGACGCCGACTCCTATCCCGACCACCGCGACCGCGGCCACGGCGGCTGTGATCTTGTTGCGCTTCTTGGCGGCCGCCTGCTGCTGGGCCAAGCGGGCCTGGACGCGCTCGTAGCGGGCGCGCTCCAGCTCTCGCTGACGGTCCTTGCTGGTCACCGATTCGCCTCCGGGGTGTGGTCGACCCTGCCGGCCGAGGTCGTGTCGTGTGTCTTCTCAGGGGTGTCTATGGGGCTTTGAGCTCTGTTTCTCCAGACCAAGATCCCGAACAAGTCGAGCTCCAGCGGCACAGTGTACGGTGCGTTCCCTAGAAATCACCTGTGAGCTTCCAATGAGTTCGCAAAGGGACCGGGGCCGCCGGTAACCTGCGTAGGGAAATCTCCAACCGCATCGACCGAACTGAGTGTGGGGCGCGCGTGCTTGTCGCCGGATTCCCAGCCGGAAGCCTGGGTGCGAACTGCTATCTCGTGGCGCCCGGCGCCGGTGAGCAGTGCGTGATCATCGATCCCGGTGAGGACGCCGCAGCCGGGGTCGAGGAGGCGGTCCGGGAGCACCGGCTGCAGCCGGTGGCCGTCCTGCTGACCCACGGCCACGTCGACCACACGATGAGCGTCATCCCGGTCTGCGGCGACTACGGCGTCCCGGCCTACGTCCACCCCGACGACCGCGGGATGCTGACCGACCCGCAGAGCTGGCTCGGCATCGCGCCGGGCACGCCGATCTTCGGGCAGTCGAAGTTCGTCGAGCCGGACGAGGTCCGCGAGCTCACCGACGGCGTCGTGCTGAGCCTGGCCGGTCTGGAGATAACCGTCGACCACGCCCCGGGCCATACCAAGGGCTCAGTGACGTTCCGGACTCCCGAGCAGCAGGACATCCCGCAGGTGCTCTTCACCGGGGATCTCCTGTTCGCCGGAGCAGTCGGCCGCTGGGACCTCCCCGGCGGCGACCGCGAAGAGTTGCTGGCGTCACTGGCCCGCGTCTGCCTGCCGCTGCCGGACGAGACCGTCGTCCTGTCCGGCCACGGCCCCCAGACCACGATCGGCCGCGAGCGCGCCACGAACCCGTTCCTGACGGAAGCCGCGCCGCAGCGGATCACCCCCCGCGGCTTGTAGGGATACCCACGACCATCATGACCAAGTTCCAGAACGCCCCTGGCACCTTCGACCTGCTCCCGCCGGACTCGGCGGGCTACCTCGGCGTGCGCGAGGCGATGTCCGCGCCGCTGCGCCGGGCCGGCTACGGCTACATCGAGACGCCCGCCTTCGAGTCGACCGCGATGTTCAAGCGCGGCGTCGGCGAGAGCACGGACATCGTCACCAAGGAGATGTACTCCTTCACCACCCGCGGCGGCGACGACATCACGCTGCGGCCGGAGGGCACGGCCTCGGTGCTGCGCGCCGCGCTCCAGGCGAACCTGATCCGCGGCAGCCTGCCGGTGAAGCTGTGGTACTCGGGCTCCTTCTACCGCTACGAGAAGCAGCAGCGCGGCCGCTACCGCCACTTCTCACAGGTCGGCGCCGAGGCGCTGGGCTCGGAGGACCCGGCGCTGGACGCCGAGCTGCTGATCATCGGCGACGACATCTACCGGGGCCTGGGCCTGACCGAGTACACCCTGTTGCTGAACTCCCTCGGCGACCAGAAGTGCCGGCCGGCCTACCGGGAGAAGCTCCAGGAGTTCCTGCGCGGGCTGGACCTCGACGAGGAGACCCGCAAGCGCGCGGAGATCAACCCGCTGCGGGTGCTGGACGACAAGCGCGAGGCGGTGCAGAAGCAGCTCACCGACGTCCCGCTGATCAGCGACAACCTCTGCGACGAGTGCCAGGCCTACCACGACGAGGTGCGCCGCCTGCTCGCCAAGGCCGGCGTCGCCTACGTCGACGACCCGAAGCTGGTCCGCGGCCTGGACTACTACACCCGCACCACGTTCGAGTTCGTGCACAGCGGCATCACCGGTTCGCCGACCGCGATCGGCGCCGGCGGCCGCTACGACGGCCTGTCCGAGGACCTCGGCGGGCCGAACCTGCCGAGCGTCGGCTGGGCGCTCGGCGTGGACCGGACCGTCCTGGCGTTGCAGGCCGAGGGCCGCGCGGTGCCCGGCGGCGAACAGCTGGACGTCTTCGCGGTGCCGCTCGGCGACGAGGCCCGCGAGCTGCTGTTCGAGCTGGTCACCACGCTGCGCCGGGCCGGTGTCGCGGCCGACTTCGGCTACGGCAGCAAGGGCATGAAGGCCGCGATGAAGGCCGCCGACCGGTCCGGCGCGAAGTACGCGCTGATCCTCGGCGAGCGCGACATCGCAGAGAACGTCATTCAGATCAAGGAACTGGCGACCGGTGAGCAGGAGCCCAGCTCTCTCTCCGACATCGTCACGACGATTCAGGAGAAGCTGAAGTGATCCGCACCCATGAGGCGGGAACGCTCCGAGCGTCCGACGCCGGCACGACCGTCACGCTGGCCGGGTGGGTCGCCCGCCGGCGCGATCACGGGGGCGTCACCTTCCTGGACCTGCGTGACGCGTCCGGCTTCGTGCAGGTCGTGGTCCGCGAGAGCGAGTCCGTGCACGACCTGCGCAACGAGTACTGCGTCGTGGCCACCGGCGAGGTGCGCGTGCGCCCCGACGGCAACGAGAACCCGGACCTGCCGACCGGGCAGATCGAGGTCGTCGTCGACACCGTCGAGGTGCTCTCGCCGGCCGCGCCGCTGCCGTTCCCGATCGACGAGCACAAGAGCTCGAACATCAACGAGGAGATGCGGCTGAAGTACCGCTACCTCGACATCCGGCGCGAGCCGATGGCCCGGGCGCTGCGCATGCGCTCCAAGGCCACCAAGGTCATCCGGGACGTCATGGAGGAGCACGGCTTCCTCGACGTCGAGACCCCGACGCTGACCCGCTCCACCCCCGAGGGCGCGCGCGACTTCCTGGTGCCGGTCCGCCTGCAGCCTGGCACCTGGTACGCGCTGCCGCAGTCCCCGCAGCTGTTCAAGCAGCTGCTGATGGTCGCCGGCCTGGAGCGCTACTACCAGATCGCGCGCTGCTACCGGGACGAGGACTTCCGCGCCGACCGGCAGCCGGAGTTCACGCAGCTGGACGTCGAGGCCTCGTTCGTCGACCAGGAGGACATCCTCGAGGTCGGCGAGGCGATCGTGGCCGCGGTGTGGAAGGAGACGCTGGGCGTCGAGATCCCGCTGCCGCTGCCGCGCATGAAGTACCACGAGGCGATGGACCGCTTCGGCTCGGACAAGCCCGACCTGCGCTTCGGCCAGGAGCTCACCGAGCTGACCGAGTACTTCGCCGGCACCGAGTTCCGGGTGTTCCAGGCGCCCTACGTCGGCGCCGTGGTGATGCCCGGCGGCGCGGCCCAGACCCGCAAGGAGCTGGACGCCTGGCAGGACTGGGCCAAGGCGCGCGGCGCGCGCGGCCTGGCCTACGTGGTCATCGACGCCGAGACCGGCGAGCTGCGCGGCCCGGTCGCCAAGAACTTGTCCGAGGCGCACCTGTCCGGTCTGGCCGACAAGGTCGGCGCCAAGCCCGGCGACGCGGTGTTCTTCGCCGCCGGCAAGCGTGCCGCCTCCCAGGAGCTGCTGGGTGCGGCGCGGCTGGAGATCGGCAAGCGCGGCGAGCTGATCGACGAGAGCGCCTGGAAGTTCCTGTGGGTCGTGGACTTCCCGATGTTCGAGCCGATCGAGGACGCGGCCGGCGAGCAGACCGGCTGGCACGCGGTGCACCACCCGTTCACCGCGCCCACGGCCGAGAGCCTGGACAGCTTCGACAAGGACCCGGGCTCGGCCCTGTCCAACGCCTACGACATCGTCCTGAACGGCACCGAGCTGGGTGGCGGGTCGATCCGTATCCACCGCAAGGACGTGCAGGAGCGCGCGTTCGCCGCGATCGGCCTGTCGCAGGAAGAGGCGCAGTCGCAGTTCGGCTTCCTGCTGGAGGCCTTCAACTACGGCCCGCCGCCGCACGGCGGGATCGCGTTCGGCCTGGACCGCCTGGTCGCGCTGCTGACCGGCGCGGACACCATCCGCGACGTGATGGCCTTCCCGAAGACCGCCACCGGCGGCGACCCGCTGACCGGCGCGCCGACGCCGATCACCGCGGCGCAGCGCAAGGAGGCCGGGGTGGACGCGGTGTACGAGCCCAAGGGCCAGGCCAAGGACGCCAAGGACGGCAAGGACGCCAAGGACGCGGCGCCGGCGAAGGCGTGACGCCCAGCGCTTGAAAAGCGTGCGAGAGGGCGGGCCGGGAGTGATCCCGGCCCGCCCTTGTCGTGTGTCGGCGAACCCTGATTGACTGGTCCCATGGCTGCGGTGACCGGGGTTCTGACCGATTACGCGCGCGGGGAGGCGTCGGAGAGCGACGTGGTACGCGCCTTGCTTGCCCACGACGGGTGGTACGCCCCGATGATGTGGCTCGACGAGGTGTTCCCGGACCGCAGGGTCTACGACAGCATGATCCCGACGCCGGCCCTCGGCCAGGCGCCGGCTCCGGGCCGGCTGTGGGTGTTCACCGACGCCGAGCAGGTGAACGCCGCGATCGAGGCCGGTTCGGCGTTCGCCGCGGCCGGCGGCCCGGTGCGCGGCGTGGAGCTGTTCGGGGCGCTGGGCACCGGCGTGTCGGAGATCCAGGTGAACCCGGCCGGCGCGGTCGAGCACGGCTGGTCGCTCGGGATCGACGGCGCGGTTCTGGACTTCCTGGCCCGCTGGATCGCCGCGCTGGAGGTCGAGACGGCGCTCACCGACAGCGGCGAGGACCTCGGTGAACGGCTCGCCGGGTTCGAGCACTACGTGGTCCCGGTCGACGACACCGGCCGGCCGCGGGTCGTGGCGTTGCTGAAGCCGCCGGGCAACTTCGTCATGGCGTTCACCGCGCCGGACCTGTACGCCGCGCACCAGCAGCGCGATCCCGGGGTGACCGGAGCCGCCGACATGGCCGCCTCGGCACTGTTCCGGCTGGCCGACTACGACGGCGTCGACGGCGTGGTGCTGGACATGAACGAGTCGGACTCCTTCATCCTGCCGAGGGACCTCTGCGACGCCGTGCTGAAGCTGATCGCGTAGTCGCGCTGAAGCTGATCGCATAGTCGTCGGCCGCTGTTTATCTTGGCCCCATGAATGATGCCGCTGGTGCCCATGTCCTCCCGGACCCCGCCACCGAGTTCGGCCGGACCGTCCGCCGCCGCCTGGCCGAGGAAGAGATTGTCTGGCTGGTCACCGTCAACTCCGCCGGCGTCCCGCAGCCGAACCCGGTGTGGTTCCTGTGGGTCCCGGACGAGGACGACGAGTGGGGCGACGGCAGCTTCCTGATCTACCACTCCGACACCGCGGCCCGGCTGCGCTCCATGAAGGAGCGGCCGACGGTCGCGCTGCATTTCGACGGCGGCGTGAACGACCTGGAGGTGCAGGTCTTCACCGGTGACGTCGAGATCCTGGAGGGCCACCCGACGATCGGCGAGATCCCGGAGTTCGTGGCGAAGTACACGGACCGGGCCGCGCGCTACTTCGGCAAGACGGTCGCGGAGGCCATGGAGAAGTACTCGGTGGCGACGCGGATCCGGCCGCGCAAGGTGCGGGGGTTCTGACCGCGCTGCTGCCAGGCAAAACCGGAGCGCGTCCCCCAAGGCCCCACCAAGGAAGACGCGCTCCGGAGTCCGGTGTTTCTCAGCAGTTCTCTGATACTTGGCGGTTCTCCGGCTCAGCAGTTCTCTGATGCCAGGCTTCCGGCGGCCACCAGCCGGCGCTTCTCCGGCTTCGTCGTCCGCTCCGCGGCGCCGTCCTTCGTCCTGATCGCCAGCAGCGGGATGAACCGGTGCGCCAGCGGCCCGATCAGCAGCGCGTAGGCCGCGGTGCCGATGCCCACCGTGCCGCCCAGGAGCCAGCCGCTGGCCAGGACCGTGAGCTCCATCGAGGTGCGGACCACGCGGACGGAGTGGCCGCGCGCGGCGTAGCCGGTCATCACGCCGTCGCGCGGGCCGGGGCCCATGCCGGCCCCGATGTACGCGCCGGTCGCCACGCCGTTCAGCACCACGCCGGCGAGCATCTCGCCCCAGCGCAGCCACCAGGCGTGCGGGCTCGGCATCCAGGCCATCGCGCCGTCCATCGCCAGGCCGACCACGACCACGTTGCTCAGCGTGCCGAAGCCGGGCTTCTGCCGCAGCGGGATCCAGAACAGCATCACCGCGACGCCCACCAGGATGACGGTGGTGCCGACCTGCAGGCCTATGTGCTTGGCCAGGCCCTGGTGGAACACGTCCCAGGGGTTGGCGCCGAGGCCGGACATCAGGATCATGCCGTCGCTGACGCCGTAGAGGATCAGCCCGAGCTGGAGCTGGACCATGCGGTGCGCGCGCCGGTCGCGCGGGATCAGCGCCGAGAGCCAGGCCAATCCGGCTCGGACCAGGTCGCCGACCGGCAGCGGGTCCGAGATCCGCTGCTCGTGGTGCCCCAGTAGGGCGCGCTCGGCTTGGTCGCCGACTACCGGAGCAAGGGTGGACGAGCCCTGCGTCGACACCGTGCTGGTCATGCTGGCCTCCCTCAGGATTGCCCTTGCGGGCCACTTCCATCAGGATGGACTTCAAGTGGCCCGCCGTGTAGGGCCAATCAAGGGAGGGTGGCATGGCAGCTCCGTTGGAACTGGCGACGACCGACCGCTCGGTGGGCAGCACCCGGCTGGCGCGGCTGGTCCGCGACGTCTCGCATCTGGGGGTGGCCGACGCGGCCGGCGACACCGACCGCCGCCCCGCCTACCGCGCGCTGGCCCAGAGCGTCAGGTGCCTGATCCTCGACGGCCGCATCGCGCTGCGGACCCGGGTCCCGGCCGAGCGCGACCTGGCCGCCGCCCTCGGGATGAGCCGGACCACCGTCACCGCCGCCTACGACCTGCTGCGCGAGGACGGCTTCCTGGAGAGCCGGCGCGGCTCGGGCACCTGGACCACGCTGCCGCCGGGGGCCGGCCCGCAGGTCTCCGGGGGCTGGCTGCTGCCGGCCCAGCCCGGCGCCGCCGAGGTCGCCATCGACCTGTCCTGCGCCTCCTTCGGCATGCCCGGCGAGCTGATGGCCGAGGTGCTGGCCGAGGTCGCGCCCACGTTCGCCGCCCTGACCATGGACACCGGCTACTACCACGCGGGCTGGCCGGAGCTGCGCGAGCTCATCGCCGAGCGCTACGTCGAGCGCGGCCTGCCGACCACCCCGGACCAGATCGTCATCACCTCAGGGGCGCAGCACGGCAACGTGCTGGCGCTGGGCCTGCTGTGCGGGCCGGGGGACCGGGTGGTGGTGGAGAGCCCGACCTATCCGAACAGCGTCGAGGCCATGCGGCGGGCCCGGCTGCGGCCGGTGCCGGTGCCGATCGGCGAGGACGGTATCGAGTCCGACGTGCTGGCCGCGCAGCTGCGGCAGGCGGCGCCGCGGGTGGCGTACCTGATCCCGGACTTCCAGAACCCGACCGGCACGCTGATGTCGCAGGAGCGCCGCGCCGAGGCCGCGGAGGCCGCACGCGCCGCCGGCACCTGGATCATCAACGACGAGACGGTCTCGGACATGGCCCTGGACGTCCCGTCCCCGGTCCCGTTCCCGGCCTCGGTCTCGCGCGCGGCGGCCGAGCAGGTGATCTGCGTCGGCTCGATGTCCAAGAGCCACTGGGGCGGCCTGCGGATCGGCTGGATCCGGACCACGCCGCGGATGGCCACCGAACTGGCCGGACAGCGGGTGGCGATGGACATGGCGGGCTCGGTGCTGGACCAGATCATCGCCGCCGCGCTGCTGCGCCGCGGCGGGGGCTTCGTCGAGGAGCGGCGGGAGCGGCTGCGGCGGCAGCGGGCCGTGCTGGAGGAGGCGCTGGCCGCGGAGCTGCCGGACTGGTCGTGGCGCCGGCCGGCCGGCGGGCTGTCGCTGTGGGTGGACCTCGGCGAGCCGTCGTCCTCGGAGCTGGCCGACCGGGCCGCGGCGTTCGGGGTGCGGCTGGTCGGCGGGCCGCAGTTCGGGGTGGACCCGGGGACGTTCGAGCACCGGGTGCGGATCCCCTACACGCTGCCGGAGCAGACGCTGCGGGACGCGGTGCGGCGGCTGGCCGCGGCGTTCCGGTGCGAGGCCGCGCTGCCGCCGGTATCGGAGGAAAACCGCTGGGTGGCCTGACCATTCCTGGGCGATGATCGGCGCTGTGGCTACCTACCTTGAGACCGAGCGGTTGGTCCTGCGCCCCTTCACCGCGGACGACGCCGAGCTGCTGATCGAGCTGGACAGCGACCCGGCGGTGATGCGGTATCTGAGCGGCGGGAAGCCGACCGCGCCGGAGGACATCCGGGAGCGGATCCTGCCCAGGATCATCGCGGGCGTGCAGAAGTGGGACCACAAGCTGGGCTTGTTCGCCGCGCAGGAGAAGGACGGCGGCGCGTTCGTCGGCTGGTTCTGCCTGCGGCCCAAGCCCGACGGGCCGTTGGACGAGGCGGAGCTCGGGTACCGGCTGCGGCGGGCGGCGTGGGGCAAGGGCTATGCCACCGAGGTGTCGCAGGCGTTGGTGCGCAAGGCGTTCACCGAGCTCGGGGTCCGGCTCATCTGGGCCGAGACGATGTTCGTGAACCGCGGGTCGCGCCACGTGATGGAGAAGCTGGGGATGCGGCACGTGGAGACGTACTTCCCCGAGCTGGAGCCGATCGAGGGCTCCGAGCACGGGGAAGTCCGCTACGAGCTGACCGCGGACGAGTGGGCCGGAAGGTAGCCGGGCGGCGTCGTGGCCGCCCCGGACACCGCCTCAGGTCACTGTCCGCCGCTGGCAGCGCCCGCCGGGACGGTGATGGTGCCGGTGAAGACGTCGAAGTAGATCGCCGCCGACACCCCGAGCCCGACGATGCCCAGGGCCAGGGCACCCCAGGTCAGGGCGCGCACCCAGGCCGGGGCCGGATGCTTGGCGAAGAACTCGCCGACGAACAGCGTCGCGGCGGCGACCAGCATCGCGGCCACCGCGAACCAGATGCCGACCAGCGCGGTCTTGTGCCACGGCTCGGTGTAGCGCTGCTTGATGATCGCGTCGGCGGCGGAGTTGGCGGTGTTGATCTGCCCGATCAGCTGCTGGCGCTGGGCCAGGATGTCGCCGACCCAGCTGCCGCCCATCGAGGTCAGGGCCAGGCCGGTGGCGACGATCGCGCCGGCGCCGGCGACGATGCCGGAGCCGGTCTTCGCCTCGTCCAGGACGAGGGCGTCGCCGTCGAGGTAGTCGTCCTCGTCCTCGACGAGCTCGGGGATGATCTCGTCGGCGACCGGGGCGACCGGGGCGATGTCGTCGGCGGCGGACGGGGCCGTGGCCTCGGGCTTGGCGTCGGCCTTGGCGTCGGCCTTCGTCTCGGTCTCGACCTCGAGGACGGCGTCGCCGTCGGCGGCTTCGACGCTGTCGGTGCTGCTTGGCGTAGTCATGGGAGTGGAGCTTAGGCATACCAGCCTGAGAGCGCGATTAACGGACGGCCGCCATTGAGCATCGGGCTGTGTTCGAATCCCGCCCGCCGCCCGCCGAAACCGCGCTGACCTGCACTCCCGCGCGCCGCCGGAATCAGCGCAATTGCTGGGCCGGAGTGAACAACATCCGCTGCCCGAGCTCGGCGGCGGCCAGCGCGGCCATCACCGCGGCGGCGAGCAGCATGTACATCACGACGATCTGGTACCGGATGGCCACCTCCGGCGACACCCCGGCCAGGATCAGCCCGGTCATCGCCCCGGGCAGGCTGATCAGCCCGACCACCTTCGTGGAGTCCAGCGTCGGGATCAGCGCGGTCCGCAGCAGCTCCCGCCGGTGCGGCGCGAACGCGGCGGTGGCACTGAGCCCGAGCGACAGCCGCGCCTCGATGGCGGCCCGCTGCCCCTTCGCCTCGGCCACCATGCGCGCCAGCGTGACCCCGGTGGCCGCCATCGCCCCGCTGACCACCATCCCCCCGACCGGCACCACGACCCGCGGCGTGGTCTGGATGACGCCGAACGCCATCAGCACCCCCATCGTCACCGCGGCGGCGACCGCCACGGCCGCGGTGGCGACGTACCGGGAGTGCCGCAGCCCCTTGCCCCGCCGCCCGGCCACCTGCCCGGCGATGACCACCATGACCGCGAGCCACGCGAACCCGCCGGGCAGCCCCGCGTGCTTGAACAGGAAGAGCAGCACGGCCCCGACCAGGAACAGCTGCACCCCGGCCCGCACCGCGGCGACCACGACCTCGCGCGCCAGCCCCAGGCGCTGGCGCCAGGCGATGAGGACCGCGAGGCCGACCAGGCTGACGGAGAGGGCGACTCCGGTCCATTCGGGTACTGCGGGGCTGCTCATGCGGCGATCTTAGAGGGCGGATCGGACAGGTCGGGGTCGGCGCGGGCCGCCGAAGGTATCGGCGCTGGAAGTTTCAGGAGGCGCGGGTCCACTCGCCGCGGATTGGCCGGGGCGCGGCGGAGGTCGCGGCCTCTACCTTGATCGCCATGAGCGAAGTCATCGGGGAAGGCACCAGGCTCGACTTGCCGAACTGGCGGATGGTCGTCAAGGTCGGCGCGGCGGACACCAACGGCACGCTGACCGTCATCGAGGGCGTATTGCCCTCCGGCCATCCGGGCCCCGCACCGCACATCCACGACGGCCACGACGAATGCTTCGTCCTCCTCGAAGGCCGCATGCGCTTCCGAGTGGACGCCGGATACCGCACCGCCGCCGCCGGCGACACGGTGTTCGCCGGCCGCGGGCTGGCCCACGGCTTCGCCAACCCGTTTCCCGAGTCGGCGCGCTACGTCGTCATGCTCACGCCGAGCGGATACGAGGACTACTTCGCCGAGCTGGCGGCCCGGATCGCCGACATCGGACAGATGCCCGACCCGGGCTGGACCGCGGCGCTGATGGCGCGCTATTCGACACGGGCGGTGGCTGTGGTGGCTGATGTCGATACGGTCTGAGAGCGGTGGTGGTGGGCTGTGTGGGGGTTGGGGGTGTTGGTGGCGGGTGCGGTTTGTTGGTGGGTTGGCAGTCAAAGGCGTTTTTTGACGGCTTCGCCTAAGGTTTGGTGACCTCGCTGGGTGGCGCAGTTCGGTGGTGCCCCGCTGGTTGCGCTGGCGGCCGGCGGCCAGGCTGGGCACGACCGCGCACGGGTCCGAGTCACTGCGCATGCGTTGCGTAGGCGGCGATCGTCGGGCGTGGTGGGTGCCTAAGATCAAAGGCAGGCGCCTCCGGCGGGGGCACTCG
>NZ_JBGCCU010000027.1 GCF_041261445.1 Catenulispora sp. EB89 | reverse complement strand
AACCCTTAACTCCCCGCTCTTGCGGACCGGTCTGCTTCCGTGAGGCGACGATGCGACGGGGAACCCGGGACATAGGCGACCACAAGCAGTGTCCGCCGGCAGACAGCGCGGCCCCTCTCCCCGGAGCGAGGCCGCTCGCCGCGCAGGCGCCGCCGGAGGCCCTGTCTTTGACTCTCGTGCCCACCACACGCGGCCGCCAGCCGCCAGACCAAACGCGTGCGCAGTGACTCGAACCCGCGCGCGGTCGTGCACACGAACAACCGCCAGCCGCCAGCGTAACCTGCGGGGCACCACCGAACTGCGCCACCCAGCGGATCCTTCTTAAAGCCCTGCGAAGCCGTAAAAAGCTCCTAAAACCCACCACCAAACCGCACCCGCCACCCCAGCAACACACAGGTCAGCAACGCCTAAAAATCGCCTGCAAAACCACGGAACAACCCGCAACACAGACGAACCGCGTCACCAGCCCTAACCCAGCCCCGACTCAAGCCTGACTCGGCGCATAAACCTGAATCTGCCCGCCATCGATCCGCACCGGCAACCGAGGCAGCGCCGGCAGCGGCGAACCGCCCGCAGGCCGGACCAACGGCCCCCCTGCCAGCGTGAACGTGGCCCCGTGGCACGGGCACGCCAGTTGCTCGTGCGGCGTGTCGAGCCGCAGGCGGCAGCCCTGGTGCGTGCAGAAGCCCGAGACGGCCTGCACGCGTCCCGACTCCCGCCGGACGAAGCCCGAGACTGCGCCGAGGTCGAACGACAGCACCGCTCCTTCGGCGAGGTCGGCCTCGCTCATGACGTTCTGCCACGTACCGACCGTGGGCGTCAGGTCCGGCTCCGCCGTGACCGGCGACGCCGGGCCCACGGCCGCCTGGTCCGCGACCACCCCCGCGACCACCCCCGTCGCCGTGAGCGCGGTGGCGGTCAGAAACCGGCGGCGTCCCCGGTTGCGGTGCGCTGCCGGCAGCGCCGCCGCGGGCTGCGGGGCGTCCTGGCGGTCGGCGATGCGGCGGCGGAGGTCCTCTACGAACGCCTCGCGCGGGCGTTGGGCGTCGGGAGCCGCGGCGGCGAGGTCGATGGCGGCTCGGGCTACGGCGATGTCGTCCTCGGTGGGGGCGAAGGGTGCGGGGCGGCGACGGCGCAGCAGGCTGTCCACGTAGCGGTCGATCGGGCGCTTCATGACGCTTCCCCTTCCTGGTCGAGCCCCGCGGCGCGGCGGAGGGCGCGGTGTTGCAGGACTTTGGCGTTGGCCACCGTTACGCCGAGTTCGGCGGCGGCGGCCTTGATCGAGTATCCGCGCAGAAAGCGCAGGGTCAGGATGGCGCGGTGGCGTTCCGGGAGTCCTGACAGGATCGCCCCGATGCGTTCGGCGGTGCGGCCTGCCCGCTCGTCCTCGGCCGGTCCGGTGAAGTCTTCCAGGCCGGCCTCGTCGACGTCGATCACGGTGACCTGGTGCCCCAGTGTGGAGCGCCAGTGCGTGGCCAGGACGGTGCGCGCCGTGGTGAGCAGGTAGGCGCGGACCTCGCCGACGCTGGCCGTGGCCCGGAGCGGGCCGAAGGCGGTCAGGAACACCTGGGAGGTCAGGTCCTCGGCGTCGTGGCGGTTGCCGACTTTGGCGTACATGAGCCGGTAGATCCGTTCGACATTGTCGGCGTAGATCGCCTCCCAGCCGGGGTACGCGGCGGTGGGCAGGGCTCGGGGCTGCGCGGGATGTCCGG
This sequence comes from Catenulispora sp. EB89, assembly GCF_041261445.1. Classification (NCBI taxonomy): domain Bacteria; kingdom Bacillati; phylum Actinomycetota; class Actinomycetes; order Catenulisporales; family Catenulisporaceae; genus Catenulispora; species Catenulispora sp. EB89. The sequence goes on along the minus strand of NZ_JBGCCU010000027.1, from coordinate 173,297 downwards.
GTTGCCCCGACTGCCCTGACTGCCCCGACTGCTCAGGCCGCGCGGCGGTCACGCCGTGCTCCAGAGCCCTGACGAGTAGCGCCAGGCGCCTCCTGCTCACACCTCATCGTAGAGCGCCATCCGTGATCGACCTCGCAGAGCGTCCGTCGGTGCCGGTAGGTCCGGTCTCACGAAGAGATAGGGATCCGGGTTACACCCGGCCGCTGTAACCCTCCTGGCTATTGGTCATGGGGGACGCCGGCCGGTGTCCGCCCGCATCGGACACCGGCCGGTCCCGCATCGAGCAGACGAAATCAGGAGTCGAAATCACATGAAACCGAGAGTCGGCCGAAGCCCCGGCGATCCCGGCCGTTCGCGTACCGCAGCCCTGGCCGGCCTGGCCGTGGCCACGCTCGCCCTGACGGCAGCGTGCAGCAGCGCCGCGTCCCACCCGGCCGCGGCCGGCACCGGCACGGCAATCGTGCCGGGCAGCGGGCAGTCGCTGGCCGGCGCGCCCGGCGCCACCGCGACCGGGCCGGTCGCCGGCACGGGGACCGGCGCCGACGCCACGTCGATGCCGGGCATGACCATGACCATGGGCTCAGCAGGCTCAGCAGGCGGTTCCAACACCGCGCCGGCCGCGCCGGTGTCCGGCAACGCCGTGGCCATCATGAACTTCGCGTTCGCGCCGGCCGCCCTGACCGTGAAGGCCGGCACCACGGTGACCTGGACGAACAAGGACGGCGACGCGCACACGGTCACCAGCCAGGGCTCCGGCGGACCGCTGGCGTCGGCGGCCCTGGCCACCGGCCAGAGCTATTCGTTCACGTTCACCAAGCCCGGCACGTACTCGTACCTGTGCACCATCCACCCGTTCATGACCGCGACAGTGACGGTGACGCCATGACCGAAGAGCAAGCCACGAACGACGAGCACGGCATGACCCGCCGCCAGCTGATCCGCCACGCCGGCTGGTTCGGATCCGCGGTCGTCCTCACCGTCGCCGGCGGCGAGGTGATCAGCCACGTCGCGCACGACAAGGACAGCGCCGCGGCCGCGGCGACGGCCGCCGATGCCAATGCCCTGCGATTCGTCCAGATCTCCGACAGCCACATCGGCTTCGCGGGCCCGGCGAACACCGACGTCACCGCCTCGTTCACCGAGGCGATCGACCAAGTCAACACCCTGGGATTCCGTCCGGACTTCGTCATGCACACCGGCGACCTGACCCATCTGTCGACGGCGGCGCAGTTCGACCAGGTCCGGCAGATGCTGACCCAGGTACGCACCGAGCGGGTGTTCACCGTGCCGGGCGAACACGACTCGGTCGGCGACTCCGGGCGCGCCTACCGGCAGACGTTCGGCGCGGGGACGACCGGCGACGGCTGGTACTCGTTCGACACCCACGGCGTGCACTTCATCGCGCTGGTCAATACCCTGAGTCTGGAGAAGCTCGGGCATCTGGGCAACGACCAGATCGACTTCGTGCGCCGGGACGTCGCAGGTCTGAGCTCTGATACACCGATCGTGGTGTTCAGCCACATCCCGCTGTTCGCCATGTATCCGGCGTGGGGATGGAGCACCGACGACGCGTTGCAGGTCTTGGCGCTACTGAAAAGGTTCGGCTCCGTCACCTGCCTCAACGGGCACGTGCACCAGCTGTTCAGCAAGACCGAGGGCAACGTCACCTTCCACTCCGCGACCACGACCGCCTATCCACTTCCCGCTCCCGGCAAGGCGCCGGCCCCGACACCGCAGGTGCTGCCGGCCGGGCATCTCAAGGAGGCGCTGGGGATCCGCACCGTAACGTACAAAACCAGCGACTCGGCGCTGGCCATCACCGACACGAGGCTGGCATGAAGTCCCGGACGGTGCTCGACGTCGGGCTGCGGGTCGCGAGCGCCGCCACGTTGTCGGTCAGCGGCTATATCCACGCTCAGCTGTATGTCACCGGCTACCGGTTCATCCACGTCGTGGGGGTGCTGTTCCTGCTTCAGGCCAGCGCGTCCTTCGCGGTGGCGGCGCTGGTCCTGGCCGGCGGGCCCGTGCTGCTGCGGCTGGCCGCGGCGGGAGCGGCGGCCGGGGCGCTCGGCGGGTTCGCGGCGTCGAGGACGGTCGGCGTGTTCGGCTTCACCGAGCGGGGCTGGCAGCCGTCGCCGCAGTCGCTGATCAGTGTTCTGGTCGAGGTCGCGACGTTGCTGCTGCTGGTTCCGACGTATGTCGAGGCGGTGAAGTGGGCCCGGGTGGAGGTGGCACGGCTGCGGGCTTGATCCGTCCCGACACATCAGCGGCGCATCAGTGACGTATCAAGAGACGTATCAAGTGAGGTATCAGTAGCCTGGCTCGTAGTCGTCATCGCCGTCCGGCCAGGTCCCCGGGCGGCGGGCGCCGAACTGTTTGGCGCGCAGCATCAGCAGATCGGCGGTGCGGAACGCGGCGGGCAGGCCGCCGGGCCCGTCGAGCGGCGCGAAGCCGACGGTGAAGCTGACGGGGGTGCCGGGCGCAAGGTCGTTCCAGTCGTGGGCCTCGACGGCGGCGCGCAGCCGGTCGCCGACCGCGCGGGCCTCGGCGGGCGTGGTGCCCGGCAGGATGATGACGAACTCGTCGCCGCCGTAGCGGGCCAGGAAGCTGCCGCCGCGCAGGGTGCGGGACAGGATCGCCGCGACCTGTTCCAGGACCTGGTCACCGACCAGGTGGCCGTGGATGGTGTTGACCTCCTTGAAGTGGTCCAGGTCGCCGACGCCGAGCATGGCGGTGCGGCCGGACCGGGTGAGCTCTTCGACGTACCGCTCCAGGTGGCGGCGGTTGGGCAGGCCGGTGAGGGAGTCGGTGTGCGCCTCGTCGGTGTAGCGGCTGACGTTGCGGCGCAGTTCGTCGAAGTCCAGGCGCGCGGTGATGCCGTCGACGAACAGGTCGTAGATCGGGTCGGCGGCCTCGGCGATGCTCAGGGTGGCTTCGCCGGCGGCTTTGTAGGCCGAGGCGTAGTCGCCCTGGACGGCGTAGGCCATGGCTTTGAGGTGCGGGACTTCGGCGGCGCCGAGCCGGGTGTGGGTGGTGCTGGCGTCCTTGAGTAGTTGGAGGGCGAGCGCCGGGCGGTATTCGGCGATGGCGAGCGCGGCGTGGCCGAGGCGGCGTATCTCGGCGTTCTCCAGGATCGGCTCGGCGGTGCTGTCCAGCAGCGCGTGGACGTCGACGTCGACGCGTCCGCCGAGGGAGGCGTACCGCGCCGCCGCGTAGCCGAGGTAGCCGCGCTCCATCTCGATGAGGTCGTCGAGTCCCAGGTGCACGACCAGGTCGCGGAGCAGGGCTTTGGCGGCCACGGATTCGCCGCGCTGGTCGAGCCACACCGCGTGCCGGACCTTGATCTCGGGGTGCGCGGCGAGCTTGCGGTCCATGGCGGTGCCCAGCCGGCTGATGCGCTCGGCGTGGCCCTGCGCGGCGACGGCGTGGCGGTGGAAGCCGACGTAGGAGTAGGTGACGGCCATCGCGATCCAGGGCCGCAGCGCGCGGACGTCGGTGGCGGTGGCCTCCAGCGCGCGGGCGCCGCGGACGAGGTTGGTGACGCAGCGTTCCAGCGAGCCCTCGCGGTAGGCGAAGAACGCGGCGAGGGCGTGGAACTCGCCGAGGTCGGCGGGCGCCGCACCGTTGGCCTGGGCGGCGTGCCAGGCGGCGTCGATGACGACGGGGCACTCGCGCAGCCGGTCGGTGTTGAGCAGCGCCGAGAGCTTGGCGAGCAGGACGCCCAGGATCTCCTGCGGGTCGGTGAGCTCAGCGAGCAGCCGGTCCGCGAGGTCGATCGCCTCGGAGTGCCGACCCTCCCAGTTCAGGCGAGACACCGCGAGCCGAGGCCCGGACCAGACCGAGGAACCACCCTCCTCGCTGTTCACCTCTGCAACTCCAGCATGGTCACCGCAAGGTCGGCTTTGTCCCATCGTGGGCCCGGGTGGGGGCGGGCGCCACGGCGTGGGGCCGGTCGGGGGGCTCGGGGTCGGGCGGGGACCGGTCGGGGAACCGTTGCGGGCTCGCCGACGCGTTCAGTTCGGGGCTTCGGGGCTTCGGGGCTTCGGGGCTTCGGGGCTTAGCCGCGTCGCCGCTTCGGCGTTTGTCGGCCGCGCGGCGGCTTCCTACGCTGACCGGATGGACTGGATCCACCGCGTCGACGCCATCCGTCAGTGGGCGCAGAACGGCAACCGCGCGCCGCACAAGCCGCTCCTGCTGCTGTTCGCGCTCGGCCGCTTCCAGCGCGACGGCGGCGCGCCGATCCGGTTCGACCAGGCGCGCGCCGAGCTGGACCAGCTGCTGGTGGAGTTCGGGCCGCCGAATCCGACCAGCGCCGGGCGACACGGCCGTGCGGACGGCGAAGGCGGAGCGGGTGCGCGGGGCGCAGTTCCGCAAGGATGTGCTGCTGGCGTACGAATACCAGTGCGCGTTCTGCGGTTACGACGGCCTGCTCGCCGGCGCTCCGGTCGGGCTGGACGCGGCGCACGTGCGCTGGTGGGCGTTCGCGGGGCCGGACGACGTCGCGAACGGCATCTGCCTGTGCGCGCTGCACCACAAGCTCTTCGACAAGGGCGTCCTCGGCGTCGCCACCGATCACCGGATCATGGTCACCGCGCACTTCGTGGGCCGGTCGGCGAGCGCCGAGCGGCAGGTCCTGGACCTGCTGGACCGGCCGTTGCGGGCGCTGCAGGGCGGGTTCCCGGTGCCGGACGCGGAGCATCTGGGGTGGCATCGCCGGCAGGTGCTGCGGGCGCCTGTCCGTCAGGTTCGTAGCTGAGGTCCCGGGTGGCCCCAAGGGGCGGGGAGCCGGCGCACAACGGCCCCCGCCCCGAGCGATTCCCCCGGTTCGCCGCTGGTCGCGACCATGACCGATTCCTTTCCGACGCGCGCCGAGTCTGCCTGGTTGGCGGCAGTTCGCCGTTCGCGGATGAGAGGATCGACGATGACGGAACCGAGCGTGGGCCGGGGTGTGGATTTGAGCTCAGCCTTCGACAGCACGATGGGTGTCCTGCGGAAGGTCGAGCCGCAGGACCTGGCGAGGCCGACGCCGTGTGCGTCGTGGGATGTGCGGGCGCTCATCAATCACATCATCAGTGCGGCGCGTTGGTGGGCGGCCATGGTGTCCGGTGATCCGGGCCTGGAGGCCGCGGAGGGCGCGGACTTCGTCGGCGGTGAGCGTGATGGTGCCGGTGCGCGTGCTGGTGCGCGTGCTGGTGACTTCGTAGCCGCTTATGAGGAGAGCATCCGCGTCACGCTCGACGCGTTCGGAGCGCCGGGCGCCGCGGAGCGGATGGTGACGGTGCCCTTCGGGGAGTTCCCCGGCACGGCGCTGGCGCAGTTCGCGGCCACCGACCAGTTCACGCACGGCTGGGATCTCGCGCGCGCCCTCGGGCAGGACACCGATCTCGTGCCAGAGCTCGCCGTGGCGCTGCTCGGGCTGGCCGAAGTGTCCATCACCGACGCGCTGCGCGGTCCGGACACTGAGGCATCGTTCGGGCCGGAGCGTGCTGCTCCGGATGGTGCGTGCGCCGCGGACCGGTTGGCCGCGTACCTCGGACGAGAGGTGTAGGGACGCGCCTATGGCCGACGCCGCGGACGCCGACTACGGCGACGAATTCGCCGACGATTTCGCCAGGGAGACAGAGCCCTACCGGCGGGAGCTGTTCGCCCACTGCTACCGCATGCTCGGCTCGGTGCTCGACGCCGAGGACCTCGTGCAGGAGACGTATCTGCGGGCTTGGCGGCACCATGGCGGGTTCGAGGGGCGTTCGTCGGTGCGGACCTGGCTCTACCAGATCGCCACCAACGGTTGTCTGACGGCGTTGGCCAGGCGGCGCGACGCGGATCGCCGGGTCCTGCCGTCCGGCCTGGGCCCGCCGGAGCGGTACACGCAGAGCGCGCAGCTCGAACCGGACCTGCGGGAGCAGTGGCTCCAGCCGGTCCCGGACGCGCTGGTCACCACCGACGCCGAGGACCCGGCGTCGGTGGTCGCCGCGCGCGAGGGGGTGCGGCTGGCGCTGGTCGCGAGCCTGCAGCACCTGCCGGCGCGGCAGCGGGCGGTGTTGGTGCTGCGGGACGTGCTGGCGTTTCCGGCGGCGGAGGTCGCGGCCATGCTGGAGGTCTCGACGGCATCGGTGAAGAGCACGCTGCAGCGGGCCCGCGCGACCTTGCAGGAGCGGGCACCGGCCGCCGACGAGATCGCCGAGCCGACCGCGCCGCAGGCCAAGGCGGTGCTCAACAGGTACATCAAAGCCTTCGAGAACTCCGACGCGGACGCCCTGACCCGGCTGCTGCTCCACGACGCCGCGATCGAGGCGCCGCCGATCCGCGCCTGGTTCAAGGGCCTGGAGAACTGCATCCCGGTGCTGCGCGACCGGGTCCTCGGCACGCCGGGCCTGTGGCGCATGTTCCCGGTGGCGGGCGGCGCCAACGGCTGTCCGGCGGTCGCCGGGTATCTGCGCGATGCGCAGGGGCGGTATCAGCCGTACGGCGTCGTCGTGCTCGAGGTCATCGGCGATCGCGTCGGGCGGATCGTCTCGTTCGGGGATCCGCGGCTGCTTCCGGTGTTCGGCTTCGAGAACGCCGCTCTTCGGGAGGCGGGGCCGGCTACCAGCCCTCGATGACCATGCCTTCGGGCGGATGGTCCCAGTCGTCGTGCGTCTCCCATTCCGGGACCTCCGGGTTGGGAGGCGGGAGCAGCTCGTCGGCCATCGGGTACGCGCCCGTCACGAGAGCGAGTAAGAAGGCTGCGAAGCCACCGTCGAAGGTGTCCCGTTCCGCCAGCTGCCGGTACCAGATCGCGACTGTCCAGGTAGACGGGGTAGGGACACTCGTCGTAGTCCCCGTCCTCATAAGCGCCGGCGAGATAGTCGCCGATACCGCCGTCCTGCGTGGTGGCCCAGACGAAGCCCTTGAATCCGGTGGGCGCGCCCGGTTCGTGGGGCCACGCCGACGGCGCGCGGATACCGAGCTCCCGCCGGAACTGGCCGCCGCCGAAGTGGTCGACGAAATCACGGAAGTCGGCGGGGAAATCTATGCCAGCCTCCGAACGCGGCAGGTGCCACGGCACCGGCGTGACCGGTCTTTGAGGCGGTCCGAGAAGGGCCGCCAGCTTCGCCACCGTCTCGTGCACGTGTCTCTCCTGCGGTCGCCGCGATCGAAAACCATCGCGTCCACTCTGCCCGGCGGCGCCCACAGAACCCGCACACGCGCATGCCCGCGCACGCAAAAAAGGGCGGGAACCGGCGCACGACGGTCCCCGCCCCGAGCGCCCGGGGCCGGCTGCGATCGGCCCCGGGCGCTTCCCGCGTCAGTCGTCGCCCAGGGGGCGGCGGGCGCGGGCGATCGTGTCGCGCAGCCAGAGTGCGCTGCGCTTGGGGGTGCGGGCCTGGGTCCGGTAGTCGGTGCGGACGATGCCGAAGCGCTTGTCGTAGCCGTAGGCCCACTCGAAGTTGTCCATCAGGGACCAGGCGAAGTAGCCGCGGATGTCCGCGCCGCGCTGGCGGGCCTGGGCCACGGCGTCGAGGTGGGCCGCGATGTAGGTGGTGCGGTCCTCGTCGTCGACGAAGCCGTCGGCGTCGGGGACGTCGTTGTAGGCCGCGCCGTTCTCGGTGATCACCAGCGGGATGCCGGCGTACTCGTGGCCGATGCGGACCAGGAGGTTCGCGAAGTCGTCCGGCATGACCTCCCAGTCGATGTAGGTCTTGGGCAGGTCGCCGAAGTCGACGGTGCGGGTCACCGGGCGGCCGGCGGCGTCGGTGGTCGAGCCGTCGGCGGCGAAGCCGGTGGTCTTCATCGAGCGGTAGTAGTTCACGCCGAGGGTGTCCAGGGGCGCGCTGATGATCTCCAGGTCGCCGTCCTGGACCGGGATCGGCACGCCGACCGCGTCCAGGTCCTCCAGCAGGTCCGCCGGGTAGGCGCCCTTGAAGATCGGGTCCATGTACATGCGGAAGTGCAGGGCGTCGCCGCGCCGGGTGGCCTCGACGTCCACCGGCGAGTCGGAGGCCGGGATCGCGTTGCCCAGGATGTGCGTGATCGCCAGGTCGATCGGGCGGCCGGCGGCCTCGGCCGCGGCGCGCAGCCGCTGGGTCGCCAGGCCGTGGCCGAGCAGCAGGTGGTGGATCGCGGCGATGCCGTCGGCGAACTCGCGGCGGCCCGGGGCGTGCACGCCCTCGACGTAGCCCAGCCACGCCGAGCACCAGGCCTCGTTCAGGGTCGTCCAGTGCTCGACGCGGTCGCCGAGGCGCTCGTAGACCAGCTCGGCGTAGTCGGCGAACCGGTAGGCGGTGTCGCGGTGCGGCCAGCCGCCGGCGTCCTCCAACTCCTGCGGGAGGTCCCAGTGGTACAGCGTGAGCCAGGGCGTGACCCCGGCGCTCAGCAGCTCGTCGACCAGCCGGTCGTAGAACGCCAGCCCGGCGGCGTTCGCCGGGCCGCGACCGCCCGGCTGGACGCGCGGCCAGGCCACGGAGAACCGGTAGGTGTCGACGCCGAGCGACTTGATCAGCCCCACGTCCTCCGGCATCCGGTGGTAGTGGTCGCAGGCGACGTCGCCGTCCTCGCCGTTCTCGATCGCGCCGGGGACGCGGCAGAACGTGTCCCAGATCGACGGGGTCCGGCCGTCCTCATCCACCGCCCCCTCGATCTGGTACGCCGAGGTCGCGACGCCCCACCGGAAGTCGCGGGGAAGCTCCAAAGACATGGTTCTCCTCAATATTCTGATACAGCTCACGCAGACGGGTGCAAGTAGCAGGCCACGGACCGGGTCCGGTCCGAGGCCGGCCGGACCAGCGGTGGCGGCGAGACACCGCAGGGGTCGAAGGCCTTCGGGCAGCGCGGCTGGAACGCGCAGCCGACCGGCATGTCGCGCAGGTCCGGCGGGGATCCGGGGATGCCGGTCAGCTCCCGCCGGGGGCCGCGCAACGCGGGGAACGAATGCAGAAGCCCGTCGCTGTAGGGATGCAGGGACTTGTCATAGAGCTCCACGGCCGGCGCCTCCTCGACGATCCGGCCGCCGTACATGATCGCGATCCGGTCGCTGAACTCCACCAGCAGCGACAGGTCGTGGGTGATGAAGATGACGGAGAAGCCCAGCTGTTCCTTCAGCTTGGCCAGCTGCCGCATGATCTGCCGCTGCATCACCACGTCCAGCGCGGTGGTCGGCTCGTCCATGATCACCACGCGGGGCTCCAGGACCAGTGCCATCGCGATCATCACGCGCTGCCGCATGCCGCCGGAGAGCTGGTGCGGATAGCTCTCCAGCCGGTCCCGGGCGATGCCGACCAGGGACAGCATCTCGGCGGCGCGCACCATCCGCTCGGTCTTGGTGGACTTCGGGCGGTGCTCGGCGATGACGTCGGTCAGCTGCGCGGCCACGGTGGCCACCGGGTTCAGCGAGTTCATCGCGCCCTGGAACACGATCGACAGCTCCTTCCAACGGAAGGCGCGCAGTTCGGCGGGCGTCATGCGCAGCAGGTCGACCGGCTCGCCGTCGTCCGGGTGGTAGAGCACGGAGCCGCCGGTCACCACGCCGGGCGGCGGCAGCAGCCGGGTCGCGCCGTAGGCGAGCGTCGACTTGCCCGAACCGGACTCGCCGGCCAGGCCCAACACCTCGCCGCGGTTCAGCGTCAGGTCCACCTGGTTGACCGCGCGGACCGACTGCTCGCCGGTGCCGTAGTCGATCGACAGTCCTTTGATCTCCAGAACCGGGCTCATCGGCCGCCCCTCCCTGCCTCTTCCGTCCGCGGCGTGAGCACCGGGGTGAATCCGAGCCGCATGCGGGCCTTGCGTCCGTCGGGGTAGCGCACCACGGCCTTGCTGCCGCCGCGCAGCCGCGGGTTGACGATCTCGTCGATGCCGAAGTTCACCAGCGCCAGCGCCGTGCCCAGCAGCGCGATGCACAGCCCGGCCGGCACGAACCACCACCAGGCGCCGATCGCCAGCGCCTGCTGGCCCTGCGCCCAGAACAGGACCTCGCCCCAGTTCCACTCCGAGATGCCGGAGACGCCGACATAGGCCAGCGCGATCTCGGTCATGACGGCGAACATCACGGTGCCGATGAACGAGGAGGCGATGATCGCCGTGAGGTTGGGCAGGATCTCGACGGCGACGATGCGCCAGGTGGACTCGCCGCCGGCCTTCGCGGCCTGGACGAAGTCGCGGTTGCGCAGCGACAGGGTCTGGGCTCTGAGCAGCCGGGCGCCCCAGGCCCAGGACGTGCAGCCGATGACCACCGCGATCGCCCAGTCCCCGGAGTTCGGGATGACGTTGGTGACGATGACGATCAGCGGCAGGGCCGGGATCACGATGAACACGTTCGACAGCGTCGCCACCGCCTCGCCGCCGAAGCCGGTGAGGTAGCCGGAGGTGACGCCGATGATCACGGCGATCACCGTGGCCAGGATGCCGGCCGCAAAGCCGACGAACATCACGCTGCGGGTGCCGACCAGGATCTGGCTGAAGATGTCCTGGCCCAGGTGCGTGGTGCCGAACAGGTGCTTGGCCGACGGGCTCTGCAGGATGTCGTTGCTGCGCGCCGAGGGATCGAAGGGTGCCAGCGAGGCGCCGAAGAACGCCACGAAGGTGAACACGATCAGGACCGCGAGGCCGATCGTGACCTTGACGCTCGGCAGCCGGAATCGGAACTTCACGAGGTCATCCCTCCTTCCGGGTGCGCGGGTCGAGCACCATGTACGCGAGGTCGGCGAGGAAGTTCGCGGCCAGCACCGCGATCGTCACGACCAGGAAGATGCCCTGGATGAGCGGGTAGTCGTGCCCTGAGATGGCGTTGATGAGCTGCAGGCCCACCCCGGGCAGCGAGAAGACCTGCTCCACCAGGAACGTGCCGCCGACCACCAGGCCCAGGGCCATGCCGAAGCCGGAGACCGAGGGCAGCAGCGCGTTGCGCGCCGCGTACTTGGTCATCACGCGCGCCCCGGACAGGCCCTTGGCGTGCGCGACGGTGATGTAGTCCTCGGCGGTGACCGTGACCATCATGTTCCGCATCGACAGCAGCCAGCCGCCGATCGAGGTGACGATGATCGTCAGGGCCGGGAGGATCATGTGCTGGAGGATGTCGCCGGCGATGTTCCAGCCCGGGATGTTGCCGACCGTGTAGCCGCCGGACGTCGGTAGGCCGAGCGGGCCGGCGAGCCAGGCCACGGCGATCAGGCCGAGCCAGAAGTACGGGATCGACGACAGGAACGAGGTCGCCGGCAGCAGGCCGTCCACCCAGGTCCCGCGCTTCCAGCCGGCGAAGACCCCGAGCAGGGTGCCGATCAGGAACGACAGGATCGTGGTGGTGCCGATCAGCCCGAGCGTCCAGGGCAGCGCCGAGCCCAGCACCGTGGTCACCGGCTCGGGGAAGTTGCCGAAGCTGATGCCCAGGTCGCCGTGCGAGAGCTGGACCAGGTAGTGCCAGTACTGGGACGGCAGGCTCTGGTGCTTGTCCAGGCCGAACAGGATGTTCAGGGACTCCACGGCCTTGCTGTCGACCTCGCCGCGGCGCTGCTCGATCAGGGAGTCGACGGCGTTGCCGGGGATCAGGCGCGGGATGAAGAAGTTGATGGTGATGGCGGCCCAGAGGGTGAAGGCGTAGAAGCCGAGGCGGCGGGCGAAGTACCTCACGGTGCTGCCTCCTCGGAGTCCGGGTCTTCGGTGACGGCGTTTTCGGTGGCTTCGACGGGCTCGGCAGTCTCGGCGGCTTCGGGCTCAGCCTTCTCGGGCTCGGCCGTCGCGGACCCGACCGTCGTCAGCTCGGTCAACTCAGCCAGCTCGGTCAACTCGGCGAGCTCGACGTCGACCGCGGCGGCGGACCCGTCGCTCTCGTCGCTGAACAGCCAGCACGCGACCCAGTGGTCCGGCGCGTCGCCGACCAGCGTCCGCTCCGGCACCTTCGCCTTGCACACCTCCATCGCCTTCGGGCAGCGCGGATGGAACCGGCAGCCGCTCGGCGGGTCGATCAGGCTCGGCGGCTCGCCGGTGTCCTCGTCGTCGTACGGCATCGATCCGCCGCGCACGCGCTCGGGATCCGGCGCCGAGTGGACCAGCAGGTGCGTGTACGGATGCGCCGGCCGCTGGGTCACGGTCTCGGAGTCCCCGCCCTCGACCATCCGCCCGGCGTACATCACCAGCGTCTCGTCGGCGAAGTACCGCGCCGAGGCGATGTCATGGGTGATGTAGAGGATTGCGAGGTCCAGCCGCTCCTTGAGGTCCCGCAACAGGTTCAGCACGCCGAGCCGGATCGACACGTCGAGCATCGACACCGGCTCGTCGGCGAGCAGCGCCTCGGGGTCGGCGGCCAGCGCCCTGGCGATGGATACGCGCTGGCGTTGCCCCCCGGACAGTTCGTGCGGGTACTTCTCCAGGTACAGCGAGGCCGGCGTCAGCTGGACCCGGCCCAGCAGCTCGGCCAGCGACTCCTCGCCGGTGTACCGGCCGTGGATCTTCAGTGCGCGGGTCAGGTGATGCCGCACGGTGTGCACCGGGTTCAGCGACGCGAACGGGTCCTGGAAGATCAGCTGCACCCGGCGCGCGTACGCCTTGAACTGCCGTCCGCCCTTGACCGCGGTGGACACGCCGCCGATCCGGATGTCGCCGCCGGTGCGCGGGTAGAGCTGCGCGAGCAGCCGGGCGACCGTCGACTTGCCGGAGCCGGACTCGCCGACCAGCGCGGTGACCCGGCCCCGGCGCAGGCTCAGGGAGACGTCGTCGACCGCGTGCACCACCTTCGGCGTACGGGTCAGGGCCGCACGGCCGTGGGCGCGGACCGGGAAGTGCTTGGTCAGCGCCTCGGCTTCCAGGACCACCTCGGAGGTCATCGAAAGGTTCCTTCCACGGGCCGGGCGGCGGCGCCCCTCAACGCCGCCACCCGGCCCTGATCACAGGGAGTCACAGTGGCTCGGTGGCCCTGTCGGACCGGTCAGGAGGACGGGGTCAGGTGCAGGACGATGTCTTCCATCCCCCACCGGGTCGGCTGCGGCGCCTCGTAGGCGTTGTCCGCGGTCGGCCAGCCGCTCCAGTTCTTCGTGGAGTACTCGGCGCCGAGGTTGCCGGCCGAGGTCGGGATCATCGGCATCTCCTGGACGAACAGCTGCTCCAGGTTGTCCATGGCGGTCTTGCGGCTGGCGTCGTCGGTGGCGTTGGAGTACGCCTTCAGCGCGGCGTCCACCGCCGGGTTCTTGTAGCGGCCGAAGTCGCCGGTCGCGGCGGTGCCGATGGGCTCCAGGCCGGCCGAGTCCATGATCTGGTCGTACATGTCGTACGGCGTGGTCCCGGAGTTCGTCCAGTGCAGCGCGGCCTCGAAGTTGCCCTTGGCGATGTTGTCGAACCAGGCGTCGTCGTTGGCCTTGTCGATGGTCGCGTTGATGCCGATGGTGGCCAGGTTGTCCTTGATGATCGCCAGGTCGGTCTGGTAGTCGTTCCAGTCCGCCGGGTCGGTCAGGGTCAGCGTCACCGGCTTGCCGGTCGGGTCCATCAGGGTGCTGCCGCTGTAGGTGAAGCCGTTGTCGGTCAGCTCCTTCTTCGCCGCGGCCACGCCGGTGGTCGGCGTGACGCCCTTGAACTGGTCGGCGATGTAGGGCTCACCCTGCGGCGTGGGGACGCCGGTGATGTTGTCGATCAGCGGCTTGAAGTAGCCGGCCTCGCCCTGGTTGAAGATGTCGGTCCGGTTGATGACCATGCTCATCGCGCGGCGCAGGTGCGGGTTGTCCAGCGGCTTCTTGGTGGTGTTGAACCACAGGCCGTCGGCCGAGAGCTGGGCCGGGAAGTAGAGCTTGTAGTGCGCGGGGTCCCTGGCCACGAAGGTGCTCTTGGCGTCGGACATGAAGTAGTAGCTCCACTCGGCCGCGCCGGAGGTGAGCGCGGCGCCCATGGTGTCGTTGGAGCTGTAGGTGGTGAAGTTGATCGTCTTCACCTTGGGAGCCGCGCCCCAGTAGCCGTCGCGCGCCGCGACGGTGACCGTCGAGGGCGTCGTGGTCTTGATGGTGTACGGACCGGTGCCGACCGGGTTGGCGACGGTGTCCTTCGACGGGTCGGCCATCGCCGACCACTGCTTCTTGTTGATCACCTGGGTGGACAGGATCTTCGTGCGGTTCACGTACTGCGAGCCGTCGAAGGACACGGTGACCTGGTTGCCGGAGGTCGACACGTCGGTGATCGGCAGCGAGTAGTAGTTGACCTCCTTGTGGTCCTTCTGGATCTGGAAGGAGTAGGCCACGTCGTCGGCGGTCATCGGGGTGCCGTCGGACCACTTCACGCCGTCGCGGACGGTCAGGGTCACCTTGCTGTAGTCCGGGGACCAGACCCACTTGGTGGCCAGCCACGGCTGCGGGTCCTGGTCCGGCTTGGCCTCGTCCTGCATGGCCAGCGGCTCCCAGATCAGCCAGGTGTAGCCGAGCTTCTTGGCGAACGAGGAGTCCAGATAGGGGTTGTTGTTGGCGGGCAGGGTCGCTCCGTCGGGCATGCCGACGTTGAGCACCGTCTTGCCGCTGCCGCCGGTGGAACCGCCGGCGGCCTTGGTGCTCGAGCCGCAACCGGCGGCGAGGGTGACGGCCAGGCCCGCGGCCAGCAGTGCGGCCAGCGGTCGCCGGGCTGCGGTGCCGGGTGTCGCGAGGGTCATTTCTTCTCCTCCAAGCTGGGGGATCCGTGCCGCCCGCCCTGTGCGGGGGTGTGCGGCATCGCGGCACGGCCCGATGCCGGCGCGCCTGGCGGATCGCGATGGGATCTAGTCCTGATCTAGTCCTGAGATGCGGTGGAGCCTCGGACGACGAAGTCGGTCGGGATGACGACCGGCTCGGCCGGCAGGGGCTCGCCGCCGAGGTGGGCCGTGAGCAGCCGGGCCGCGGTGGCCCCCAACTCGCGCAGGGGCTGGCGGACGGTGGTCAGCGGCGGCTCGGTGAGCGCGGTGAACTCGACGTCGTCGAACCCGACGACGGCGACGTCCCCCGGCACCGCGAGTCCGGCCTCTCTCAGCGCCTGCAAGGCGCCCGCAGCGGAGAGGTCGTTGTGCGCGAAGACGGAGTCGAACCGGACCCCGTCGGCCACGGCCCGCGCCACTGCGGCGTGACCCGAGGCGATGCTGAAGTCGCCCTCCAGCACGGCTTCGGCCGGCAGCGGATGCCCGGCCTCCTCGAAGACCTCGGCGAAGCCCTCGAGCCGTTCGGTGACACAGCCGAAACCCAGCTTGCCGGTGACGACCAGCGGGTGGCGGCGTCCGGTGTCCAGCAGGTGGTTCGCGGCCTGCCGGCCCCCGGCGCGATTGGTGGTGGCGACGGAGGCGAACTGCGGCCGGCTCTCCCGATCGTCGATCAGGACCACCGGCAGACCTCCGGTGTGCAGTTCGGTGATGTAGTCCAGGGTCCCCTCGGGCTCGATGACCAGCAGCCCGTCGAAGGCCTTGGCGTTGACCTGGCTGGCGAAGCGCCGCATGGACTCGTCGCCCTGGTTGCAGGTGAAGAGCATGACCCCGAACTCGCCGCTCTCCACCACGTCCACCGCGCCCTGGATCACCTCGCCGATCCACGGCCAGGTGAGCGAGGGCACCAGCATCCCGATGACGCCGGTGCGCCCGCGCGCCAGCGACACGGCCCGCGCGCTGGGCACGTAGCCGAGCTCGTCGATGACGTGCCGCACCCGCGCCACGGTGGAGGCGTCGAGCTCGCCTTTGCCGTTGAGGACGCGGGAGACCGTGGTCTTGCTGACCCCGGCCCGGGCCGCGACGTCGGCGATGGTGATCGGCATGGACGGCGCCTTTCGGACGGCTTGGTGCCACTGGATGTGTCAGTGCTTTGGTGCGCTGTGCTGGTGCGGTGCCGGGCACTGCGCAACGCGCAACGTGCATTGTGCGTTGTCGGTGCCTTGGTGCGCTCGCGCTGTGGTGCCTGTCCCTCGGGCCCTTTGCCAGGGGCCCGGATCGGCCCGGACGGTACCGGAACCGGTCTCGCGACCGCTTACGGCACCGGTTCCGAAACCGGTTCCGGGGAGCAGTCAACACCCGGTCGGGCGGCTGGGCAATAACGGCGGGGTAACGTTCTGGAAATCTGAGGGCGGTAGGGGCGGTCGGCGGGGTCGGTGGCGGTCGACGGCGCGGCGGGGGTGTGCGGCGGGTGGTGGCAGGGGTTACCTTCGAAGCGTGCTGACACTGGGGGAAGAGCTGCTGTTGGTCGCACTGGACGCCGAGAAGGGCGTGGTGCGGGGGTCGGCGGCGATGCAGTTCGCGTTGAACGCGGCGGGAATGGCCGAGTTGGCGGCGGCAGGACGGTTGCAGTTGCGGCGCGCCGACGGATCGCCCGGCGTGACGGTCACGGCCGGCAGCGACGCGGACATCGGCGAGCAGCCGCTGCTTGAGGTGGTGCTGCTCCAGGCCCGGCAGACACAGGAAGGCCGGCGGCATCCCGAACAATGTGTCAGGAACTGGGTCTCGCCTTCGCTGTTCTCGTACCTCAAGTCGCTGCGGGAGCGGGAAGTCCTCACGTGGGACAGACCGAAGAGCCGCGCCCTGTACGGACAGCTCCATCTCCTCGACGCCGACGCGGCGGCCTCGGCCCTGGCCCGGGTCGAGCGGGTCGCGACCGGTGCCGGGCCGAGCGAGCGCGATGTGGACCTGGCTGGGATCGTGCACGGGATCGGCCTCGACGAGGACCTCTACAAGGGGTGGCGCAACAAGGCGAAGCGCGAGAGATTGTCGACGACGCTCGAGAGACATCGCTACGCGGTGATGCTCGCTCGTCTGCTTCCGGAGATCCCTGGTCAGAAGTTCACGTTCGGCTCCAGCAACGATCTGAAGACGGCGACCGACTTGAGCAACTATTGGGGTCAGACTCCCTGACTCGCACCGACCCCCTGGCGGCCTAAAAAACCATCGCCCGGTGGGTACTTCTCCCGTCGCGACGCCGTCGGCGGACACGTCATGCTGTGCCGGACACCACCGGAATCGGACGAGGAGACGCCGTCGTGGCCGACACAGGCGCTTTCAGCATCGACCTGCCGCTCATGAGCCTGGTCACCGCGGACCTGGAGGGCCTGGTCTGTACCGGCAACAGTGCGCTGAGCGAGCTCGGGTCGCTGGCGCTGGGCGGGGAGATGTTCGGTGGGATCGGGTCGCTGGTCGGCTCGGTCAACGGGCAGCTGCAGGACAGTCTGCTCAGCTCCCTGACTTCCGGCATGGGGCTGTTCGGCACGCTGAACGGCGCGGTGCAGTGCTGCGCCAGCGACTACGCCTCGCTGGACACGATGGTCTCCGACAGCTTCGCGAGCCTGGGTTTGGGCGGGACGCTGCCGTCCACGCCGACGGCCGGGACCAGCCCCGCCGACGTGAACAAGTGGTGGAACGGGCTCAGCAGCGACCAGCGGTCGGCGCTCGTGGCCGGCGAGCCGTCGCAGATCGGGGCGCTGGACGGCGTGCCGGACACCGTGCGCGACGCCGCGAACCGGACCGTGCTGTCCAACCTGCAGACGCAGACCCGGCAGCAGATCACGGATCTGAAGAACACGCCCCTGTCGCCGTACGACACCGAGGGCTTCGACGCGATGCAGAACCAGAAGCAGATCGACGCGCTGCAGGGCAAGCTCGACGGGATGAACGAGCTGCAGAAGGTGCTCAACGACGGCGGCACCAACGGCGCGCCGCAGAAGTACCTGCTGGGCATCGACACCAACGGGGTCGGGCACGCGATCGTCGCCAGCGGCAACCCGGACACCTCCGACAACGTGGTGACGGTCGTCCCCGGTGTGAGCACCGACCTGTCGGCCGGGCACGTCGACCAGTACACGAAGGCCGCCGACAGCATCGTGGCCTCCGCGCACAACGCCGACCCGAACCAGAGCACGTCGGCGGTCGCGTGGATGAACTACAACGCCCCGGCGACAGTTCCCGGCGCGCTGTTCTCAGGGCCCGCGGAAGCCGGCGGCCCGGTGTTGGACAACTTCCAGCAGGGCCTGTACGCCACCCACGACGCGAGCGACCCGCTGCACACCACGGTCATCGGCCACAGCTACGGCACCACGGTGGTCGGCGAGGCCACCCAGGCCCCCGGCGGCCTGCGCGCCGACGACGTGGTGCTGGCCGCGAGCCCGGGCATCAACGTGGACAACGCGGCGGCGATGCACGTCCCGGACGGTACCTCGCACGTGTGGGCCACCCGCGACGACAACGACCCCATCGTCTGGGCCGAGGGCTTCCACAACACCGACCCGGTGACCCCGGCCTTCGGCGCGCACGTCTTCAACGGCGGCGTCGGCCCCAGCTGGGACCCGATCGGCGCGCACGACTACTACTTCGACCCGTCCTCCCCGGCGATGGCGAACTTCGGCCAGATCGCCACCGGCCACTACGGCCAGGTGACCTCGCCGCCGCCGGTCGAGCCGGACCCGGCGTGGTCGTTCCCGATGGTGCCGTGAGTGCCGTGAGCGCCGTGAGCGCTCGGCGCTGAGACTTCGGGGAGAGAGGGCCTCCCCGACGAAGCGAGGTCCCGGTTCGGCTTCGGCCGCGCCGGGACCACGCTTTTTCCGGCGTAAGCCGGTATCTCGTCGCAATCTCGAAGATGCCACGTATACCCGCCGACAGCGACCATAACGATGCCCGGGCCCTCCGCCCGGGCCATTCTGTGTCGAGGGGGCATCGGCATGCCACACACACGCCGCGACCACGCCGTCGTCCTGGGCGCGAGCATGGCCGGGCTGCTGGCGGCCCGGGTGCTCAGCGAGTCGTTCGGGCGGGTCACCGTCGTCGAGCGCGACGCCCTCCCCGTGGACGTCCTCGCCACCGGCTCCCGGCATCGTCGCGGCGTGCCGCAGTCGCGGCACGTCCATGTGCTGCTGGCGCGCGGCGCGTCGATCCTGGAGGACCTGTTCCCCGGGTTCGTCGCAGAGGCCGAAGTCGCCGGGGCCCGGACCACGGATGCCCTGGGGCAGGTCCGCCTGCTCCTGTCCGGTCAGCGGCTGCTTCAGACCGACATCGGTCTGCGGTCGCTGCTCTGCGGCAGACCGCTGCTGGAAAACCTTGTCAGGGCTCGAGTACGTGCGCTGGACGGCGTCCGCTTCCTGGAACGCCACGACATCGTCGGCCTGACCGCGACGCCGGACGGCCGCCGCGTGACCGGCGTCCGGATCCACGCGGACGGCGGCGAGCAGGAGACAGCCCTGGACGCCGACCTCGTCCTGGACGCGACCGGCCGCGCCTCGCGCGCTCCCGTCTGGCTCCACGACCTCGGCCACGGCCGCCCGACCGTCGACACGGTCCAGGTCGGCCTCGCCTACGCCACCCGCACCTACCGCCTCCCGCAAGGCGCGATGGGCAAGGACCAGCTGATCCTCAACAACGCCACCCCCGAGAACCAGCGTGCCGCGGTCCTGGCCGAGCAGGAGAACGGCCTGGCGCGGCTGACGCTCGCCGGCATGCTCGGCGACCGTCCGCCGCTGGATCCGAAGGCCTTCGACGCCTTCGCGGCCAGCCTCCACTTCCCCGACATCTTCGAGGCGATCCGCGACGCCGAGCCGCTGGACGACCCGGTCGGCTTCCAGTACCCGGCGAACGTCCGGCACCGCTACGAGCGGATGCGCAGCTTCCCCGACGGGTTTCTCGTGCTCGGCGACGCCGTCAGCGCGTTCAATCCCGTCTACGGGCAGGGCATGACGTCTGCCGCGATGCAGGCCGAGGCGATGCGCGCGGTGCTCGCCGACGACCGGGACGCCAGAAACGGCAAGCCGCTGACATGGCGGCGCTACTTCCAGGCCATCGCGAAGGCCGTCAATCCGCCGTGGCAGATCTCGGCGGGCGGCGACCTGGCGTTTCCGGACGTGCGGGGGCGGCGCACCCCTGCCGTCCGCATGATCAACGCCTACCTCCCGAAGGTGCACGCGGCCGCGGCCCACGACGTGGACATGTCCGTGGCCTTCATCCGCGTGGGGTCGCTGATGGATCGTCCGGAGTCCCTTCTGCGACCGGACATCATCTTCCGCGTGCTGCGCGGGCCGGGACGCCGACACCCGCGAGGGTGAGCGCGGCGGCCGCGAGGCCGGCCAGGGCGCTGAACAGCACACCGGCCGGGTGGAGTGGCGCTCGAAAGGGCGGAAGGCGAAGGCGGCGACGACGGCTGCGGCGAGCATGATCGCGCGCGGCGGCGGCTCATCGCGGGCCTGGAGCACGGACACGGATGTCTCAGCCCACGGACGATCACATGGGCTCTATGCCCCACTGTCGCAGAATGTTGTTTCCGTCACGAAACATCCGGATGCGACGCTGACTGTTGTTCAATCATCTTTAGCCCCCATACACAGTCATCCGACCGATACCTCCGCTACATCCGCGCGCCACCGACGCTCCGCGTCGTCCACGGACCATGGACTTGGAAGGTGAAGGGCATGTCTGAGACCCACCCGCCGCTGGGAACCCGGTTGGCGATCGTTTCGACCTACGCGCCGCGCCGCTGTGGCATCGCCACGTTCTCGCAGGACCTGACCACGGCGCTCGCGCACTCGGCGCCTGACCTGGCCGTCGAGATCTGCGCGCTGGACCGGGACGGCCTGGACTACCCGGCCGAGGTGTCCACCGTGATCGGACAGGACTCTTACTCCGACTACCGCAAGGCCGCCGCGCGGCTGGCCGAGTCGGGCGTGGACGCCGTGGTCATCCAGCACGAGTACGGGATCTTCGGCGGCAACGACGGGGCGTGGATCACCGGCTTCGCCGGCGAACTGGCGCGGCGGGGCGTGCCTTATCTGGTGACTTTGCACACAGTGTTGTCCGAGCCGACGTGGACGCAGGCCTCGACCTTGAACCGGCTGTGCCAGGACGCCGCGGCGGTGACCGTCTTCACCGAGACGGCGCGCACGCTGGTCGTGCGGACCGGGATCGCGCCGCCGGACCGGATCGTGTACGTGCCGCACGGGGCGCCGGAGCCGGTGACCGATCACCAGACGTCGTACGAGATCGGCGCGGAGGGCCGGCGGACGCTGGACGCGCTGGCCGGCCGGCGGCTGCTGTCGACGTTCGGGCTGATCTCGCCCGGCAAGGGCCTGCAGACCGCGATCGAGGCTCTGGGTCTGATCGCCGAGGAGCACCCGGATGTCACGTACCTGATCGCCGGATCGACGCACCCTGAGATCGTCCGGAACAACGGCGAGGACTACCGCGAGAGCCTGATGCGCGCGGCCAAGGAGGCCGGCGTCGCGGACCGGGTGGTGTTCCTCGACAGCTTCCTGACCGAGATGGAGATCGGCGCGATCCTGGCGCAGACGGAGATCTTCCTGACGCCGTACCGCTCGCGGGAGCAGATCTCGTCGGGTGCTCTGACCTTCGCCGTGGCCGCCGGAAAGCCGGTGGTGTCGACGGACTACCACTACGCTGTGGACATGCTCGGTGACGGTGCCGGGATCACTGTTCCGCCGGAGGACCCCGAGGCCTTCGCCGGCGCACTCCGTACGCTGCTCGGCGACGACGAGCGGCTGGCCGCGGCGCGGCGGGCGGCGCGCGAGCGCGGGGCGGGGCTGCGGTGGGACGCGGTGGCGCAGCGGTTCGCGGCGATCGTGCGGGCGTGTGCGGCGCAGCGTCGCCTGAAGGGACCAGCGGCGAGCGCGGGTAACGCGGCGAACGCCGCCGCCCTGGAGCGGTCGGACCGCTCGAAGCACAAGCCTCAGTCGAAGCACGCGGAGCGCTTCGAACTGCCGCGGCTGAAGCTGAAGCACCTGAGCCGGCTCACCGACTCCGGCGGGATCATGCAGTTCGGCCAGGGGATGCGGCCGGACCCGGCCTCCGGGCACTGCGTCGACGACGTCGCGCGGCTGGCGATCGTCGCGGCCGGGCTGTGCGCGGAGCAGCCGCAGGCGCTGCGCGCGGCGGCCCCGCACACCTGGCTGGACACGAGCCTGGAGTTCCTGCAGCAGGCCTACGACCCGGAGTCGCAGGCGGTCCGGAACATGCGCACCGTCGACGGCCGCTGGCTGGACGAGCCGCACTCCGGGGACCACGTCGGGCGGCTGGTCTGGGGGCTGGGCGAGGTCGCGTCGTCGCCGGCGGTCCCGGAGAAGTTCCGGGAGCGGGCCGTCGAGCAGCTGATGGACGTGCTGCCCGCGGTCAGGGGCCTGACCAGCTTGCGGAGCATGGCGTACGCGGTGCTCGGGCTGGTACGGGTCCCGGAGCCGACGCCGGAGCTCGAACGGTGCGTCGAGCGGCTGGACGCGGCGTGGCAGGACACTGCGACGGCTGAGTGGCCGTGGTTCGAGGAAGAGCTGACGTACGACAACGCGCGGCTGGCCCAGGCGCTGCTCGCCGGCGGGGCGCGGGCCGGGGACGGCGCGATGGCCGAGCGGGGCCTGATCGCGCTGGACTGGTATCTGGAGCAGGTCGGGCTGGATCCGGCCGGGGACTTCGCCGGGAACCCCGCCGGGGACTCCGGGGACTCCGGGGACTCCGCGCGGGGCCAACTGCGGCTGGTCGGGAACCTGTGGCGGCACAAGGGGGTGGCGCGCCCCGAGGACGAGGGCGACGAGCAGCCCCTCGACGCCGCGGCCGTGGTCGAGGCGGGCGCGCAGGCGTGGCGGGTGACCCGGCAGGAGCGCTACGCCAGGCTCGCGCGACGTTCCTTCGGCTGGTTCCTGGGGGACAACCGGCGTGGGCTGCCGTTGTACGACGCCGGTTCCGGCGGGTGCCGGGACGGGCTGCGGTCCGGGGACACGAACGTGAACCAGGGGGCCGAATCGACGTTGGCCTACTACCAGGCGCGCCTCGGGCTGATCCGGGCGGGTCTGGCCGACGCCAGGGACACCGCCAATCGATAACTGAGGGGGCAACGGCTTTGCCGACCAAAGACGACATCATCCGGGACCTGTTCCGACGGGAGCCCGCCAATCCGATCCTCACCGCGGAGGACTGGCCCTACCGCGTCAACACGGTGTTCAATCCGGGCGCCGCGACCCACGACGGCGAGACCGTGCTGCTGTGCCGGGTCGAGGACGCGCGCGGGATCTCGCACCTGACGGTCGCGCGCTCGCCCGACGGTGTGCACGGCTGGCGGGTGGAGCCCAAACCGCTGCTGGCCGAGGACCCGGGCGACCACACCTCGATGTGGGGTGTGGAGGACTGCCGCGTGACGTGGGTCGCCGAGCTGGGGAAGTACGTGATCGCGTACACCGCGTACGGGCCGTCGGGGCCGTGCGTCGCGCTGGCCACCACCGAGGACTTCCACTCGGTGGAGAAGCTGGGCGCGGTGATGCCGCCGGACGACAAGGACGCGGCGCTGCTGCCGCGCCGGGTGAACGGCGAGTTCGTGCTCTACCACCGGCCGGTCAGCTCCCGGACCGGCAACCGCGGCAACATCTGGCTGTCGCGCACCACGGACCTGCACCACTGGAGCGCGCCGGAGCCGGTGATGGCCAGCCGCGAGGGGCCGTGGTGGGACGCGGCGCGCATCGGACTGGGGCCGGCGCCGATCGAGACCGAGCACGGCTGGCTGGCGGTCTACCACGGGGTCAAGCAGATGCCGGCGGGGCCGCTGTACCGGGCCGGACTGGTGCTGTTCGACCTGGAGGAGCCCGCGCGGGTGGTGCGGCGCTCTCCGGCGTGGGTGATGGGGCCGGCCGCGGAGTACGAGACGCGGGGGGACGTGCCGAACGTGGTGTTCCCCACGGGCATGGTGCACGACGAGGACAGCGGGGAGCTGCGGCTGTACTACGGGGCCGGGGATTCGGTGGTCGCTTTGGCCACGGCGAAGCTCGACGAGTTGCTCGACTATCTGTGGCAGTACGGCTGAGGGGGGCCTGAGGGTTTGGTGCGGGGCCGCTGCTTCGCGCTCGGGCTGGGGCTCGGGGGTGGGGCGGCGGCTCTTTTTGGTGCGGGGCGGGACGGCGAGCACGCGAGAACATCATGCCCGGGCCGGCGAGCGGCGGTAGCTTTTCGCGCGGCGGCGGGCTCGGGCGCGCGGCAGGTGCTCGCGCCGCCGGCTTCGCCTCAGTCCGCGTCGTCGATCTGGAAGCCGACCTTCAGCCCCACCTGGAAGTGGCCGACCTCGCCGTCCTTCAGGTGGCCGCGGATCTGCGTGACCTCGAACCAGTCGAGCTTGTGCAGGGTGGCGCTGGCGCGGCTGATCGCGTTGCGGATCGCGGCGTCGACGCCCTCGTGCGAGGAGCCGACGATCTCGGTGACGCGGTAAGTGTGCTCGCTCATAGTTGCCAGGCTCGGGCAGGTGGCGGCGGTGCGCATCCGGGGAGGCGGCGGGCGGCGGGCCGAACGGGTGACGGCGGCGCGGCGGCCGGGGCGCGGGCATGGTTCGATGGCGGCATGACGACGCGGTTCGCAGGGTTCGGCGATGAGGCGTACGACTTCTACCTCGGGCTCGCCGCCGACAACTCGAAGGCCTACTGGACCGAGCACAAGCAGGTGTACGACAGCGCGGTGCGCGAGCCGATGCAGGCGCTGCTGGACCAGCTGGCGCCCGCCTTCGACGGCACGCCGAGCCTGTTCCGGCCGTACCGCGACATCCGCTTCAGCAAGGACAAGACGCCGTACAAGACGCACCAGGGCGCGCTGCTGAACGTCGCGCCGGGGATCGGCTACTACCTCTCGCTGGACGCCGACGGGCTGCACGTCGGCGGCGGCTTCTTCCCGCAGCAGCGCGAGCAGACCGCGCGCTTCCGCGCCGCGATCGACAGCGCCGCCACAGGACCGGAGCTCGAGGCGATCGTCGCGAGGCTGGAGAAGCGCGGCTTCGAGATCGGCGGCGCGCAGGTACGCACCCGGCCGCGCGGCGTGCCCGCCGACCATCCGCGGCTGGACCTGATGCGGCGGGAGCACCTGACGGCGGGGCGGGCGGTGGCGCCGGCGGTCGGCGAGGACGCCGGGTTCGCGACGGTGCTGACGAAGTACTGGCGGGACATCACGCCGCTGGTCGGGTGGGTGATGGCGAACGCGGCGCCGCGGGGCGAGGAAGCCGAGGACTGAGGACTGAGGGCTGGGGACCAAGGGCCGGGGACCGAGGGCTGGAGCGCGGCAGGAAGCCACAAACGACTGGTCCCGAGATCGCGTCCGCTGGCATGCTGGCCCCGTGGCGAAAGCGGACATCACCATCACCTTCGACCCGGGGCTGCACGTCTTCGTCTCGGCGGCGAACCGGAAGCCGGGCGCGGCCGTGGCGACCGACGCGACCTCCAGCCTCGGGCACGTCGTGGAGGCGCTCGGGGTGCCGTTGGTCGAGGTCGGGGAGTTGCTGGTGGACGGGCGGCCGACGGCGGCCGGGCACGTGCCGGTGTCCGGGGAGGACGTCGAGGTCCGCAAGCTCGCCTTCCCGCAGCGCGTCGAGGGTCCGCTGCGCTTCCTGCTCGACATCCACCTCGGCACGCTCGCCCGGCGGCTGCGGGTGCTCGGCATCGACGCCGCGTATGAGACCCCTGATATCGGCGACGCGGCGCTGGCGGCTCGCTCCGCGCAGGAGCGGCGGGTGATGCTCTCGCGCGATCGGGGGCTTCTGCACCGGCGTGAGCTGTTCGCCGGCGCCTACGTCTACAGCCACCAGCCCACCGTGCAGCTCGACGAGATCCTGGACCGTTTCCAGCCCGAGCTCGCACCGTGGACCCGGTGCACCGCGTGCAACGGCGTGCTGCGGCCGGTGACGAAGGAAGAGATGCAGAGCCGGGTGGAGAGCGGCACCGCCAAGTCCTACGACGCTTTCGCCGAATGCGAGTCCTGCGGCCACGCGTATTGGCGCGGCGCGCATTCGGCGAGCCTGGACGCGATCGTCGAGCAGGCGACGCGGCACCGGTAGCCCGGTAGCTCCGGCAGCTCCGGCAGCTCCGGCAGCGACAGTGCCGGTAGCCGGTATCACTCATCCCGGCACCGGTAGAAATGCCCGGCCCCGCCGCTCACTGCGGGTAATTCTGCCGATGCGCCCCGCCGACGCCCCGCGTTAGGGTCCCGTGTCCAGCATCGCCCCGGCTCCGCCGAACGACCGTTCCGGCCCCCGCGGCGGGACGTCCGGTCCGGTCATGGCAGGGGGAACATCGGTGGGGATCTTGGGCAGGTTGAAGAACATGGTCGACTTCGGCTTCAAAGTACTGCCCGACGCGCCTGCGCTGACCCAGCGGCAGGAGCGCGGGCTGGCCCTCGGGGCCGTGTACGCGGCGAGCGACTACCTGCCGATCAACGCCCTGACCACCGCCGCCGACCCGAAGTCCGCCGCGCGGGTCCTGGAGCAGTCCTGGGACGTCCACGACGCGCAGTCCGCGCGCGCCACCTACCGCTACCTCCTGGACGGCGGCGGCCATCGCGCCGTCTACACCTGCGTCCGCGGCTACCTGAACGCGGGCTGGGACCTCAGCCGCGCCGAGGAGCGGGCCCGGGTCGAGCAGGCCACGCGGGAGATCCCGGCGATCGCGATTCAGCGCGGCGAGCGCCCGGACGTGGCGTTGAACTACTTCCAGTCGGGCTGGCCGCATCGGGCCTCGATGCAGTGGTACTACCCGCGCCGCATCATCGAGAGCATCGCCGCCTGGGACGCCGCGCGGGTGGTGCACGTGAGCCGCTTCATCGTCGACGCCGGCTACCTGCATCCGGACGAGGCGTGGGCGGCGATCGACGCGGCGGTGCGCATGGCACTGCCGGAGTACCCGTCGTGGGAGGAGTTCCAGCTCGGCTTCCTGGCCGGCCGGGTGTTCTGGCAGGCCAACGTCGGGTTCGACGCGCAGCAGATCAACGCCGACCACCGCCGCTACACCAGCGGCGGGAAGTCGTTGCTGAGCAAGCCGGAGAGCCCTTGGCTGCGCCTGCCCTGGTGACGGGACGGGGCGGGACGCCGGACCGGTCCATCGGCTCAGCTCACGTACGGACGACCCGCACCCCGGCGTCCCCGAACTCCCCCGCGGTCTCCTCGTCCAGGCCCTCGTCGGTGATGAACAGGTCGACGTCGTTCAGCCCGCCGAAGCGCGCCATGCAGTCGTTGCCGACCTTGCTGTGGTCGGCCAGCAGCACGGTACGCCGCGCGGCGCCGATCATCGCGCGCTTCACCGCGGCCTCGGTGATGTCCGGGGTCGTCAGCCCGCGACCGACCGAGACCCCGTTGGTGGCCATGAACGCCACGTCGACGCACAGCTGGGACAGCGGGGCCAGGGCCCAGTCGTCGACCGCGGCCATGGTCCGGCCCCGGATCCGCCCGCCGAGCATCAGGACCGTGAGGTTGGAGCGGGTCGCCAGCTGCGCGGCGAAGGCCGGCGCGTTGACGACCACGGTCAGCTCCCGGTCCACCGGCAGGGCCTCGATCAGGCGCCCGGTCGTGGTCCCGGCGTCGACGATGATCGAGCCCTCCTCGGGCAGTTCGGCCAGCGCCGCCTTCGCGATCCGCTCCTTCTCCCCGGTCATCACCGAGTCCCGGGCCGCCACGCCGGGCTCGAAGCCCAGCCGCTCGACCGGGATCGCGCCGCCGTGCACCCGGCGCACCACCCCGGCGCGCTCCAGCACGGTCAGGTCCCGGCGGATGGTCTCGGTGGTGACCGCCAGCCCCTCGGCCAGGCTCACCACGTCGACGCGGCCCTCGGCCCGCGCCTTGGCCAGAATGGCCTGCTGACGCTCCTCCGCGTACATCTCCCCACCCCTGACCACCCGAGGCCGGACCCGTTGGTTTCGGCGCCGTTTTGCTGTGTTTCGCTGGCCGTATTCTAGAGGTGTGGCGGGGTCGAAGCCGAAGAGTCTCACGCAGCAGCTCTTCGAGGCGCAGCAACGCAGGGCGGCGCACAAGGCGGCGTTGGAGAAGGCCGCGATGCAGGCCGAGCAGAAAGAGAAACGGGCGGCGGCGCGACGGGAGGAGGCGGCCGCACGGCAGGCCCAGCGCGCCGCCGAAGATCTGGCCCGCCGGCAGCAGGCCGCCGATGCGCGCCAGGTCCAGCAGGTGCTCCGCGAGATGGAGAAGCGGGAGACGCTGCGCCAGCAGGCTCAGGCCCGCGAGCAGAAGGACCGGTCCGCGCAGCGGCTCAGGGACCAGGCGGCGGCCCGGACACGCGAGGTGGAGCAGCGGGTTCAGGCGATCGGAAGTGTCCTGACAGATCGCGATCGCGGCTTGGCGCCGCTGCGTCTGGAGCCGCTGCATCAGGACTCGAACGCGGCTCCCGAATGCGGCGACGCGGAAGCTTACGCCGAGCGCATCGCGCAGCTCCTCGAAGAGCGCTCGTTTCTCAAGCGCTCACATCCAGATGTGGCCTACTCCCCTCAAACCCGGCGGCTGACCGTCGCGGTGGATCTGCCGCGTCCGGAAGGGATTCCGGCCGAGAAGGCGTTCCGGTACGTCGCCGCGCAAGAGGAGATCGTCGCAGTTCCGCGGCCGGAATCAGAACGCCGCCGCATCTACCGCGATGCCGTCGCACGCCTCGCTCTCTGCGTCGCCGACTACGTCGCCGCCCTCACCGCGCCGGAGGCGGTCAACGTCATCGCCGTGAACGGCCACGTCCCGGGCACCGATCCGGCGACCGGTCAGCCGGGCCGGCCGTGCCTGGTGACGCTGGTGGTGTCGCGGGAGGACTTCGAGAAGGTCGCGCTGGACGAGCCGCAGCTGGACCCGGTGCGCTGCCTGGAGCATTTAAGAGGTCTGCTTTCCAAGGACCCCTGCGCCCTGGAACCCGTGACCCCGTTCATCGACCTCGACAGCGAGCGCCGCCATGACGCCGCCGCAGCCCTCGACCTTGCCGCCATGGACCCCTTCGACTTCGAGCGCCTCATCCGCGATCTGTTCCTGGCCATGGGTTTCCGGGCGTGGAAGACGCCGGACAGCCACGACGGCGGCGTCGACGCGGTGGCCGTCCGCGACGACATCGCCATCGGCGGCGTCTGTGTGATCCAGGCCAAGCGGTACAGCGGCACCGTGCCGGTCGAGGCGGTGCGCGCGCTCTACGGCACGATGCAGGAGAAGAAGGCCTACACCGGCCTGGTCGTCACCACCTCGTCGTTCGGCCCGGCGAGCCACGCCTTCGCCCGGGAGGTCGGCCGCATCACGTTGATCGACGGCGGCCGCCTCGTCGCCCTGCTGAGGGATCACCTCGGCATGGACGCGGTGGTCAGGGCACGCAGGACAGCGACGAGCTGACCGCCAGCGCCATCGGCCCGCCGCCCCGGGACAGGCGCCGGAAGAAGCCCAGGATCCCGGCGACGCCGTAGGCCCAGGACGCGCTGTACTCGCCCGGGTCGTCGCGCACGAACAGCGGGTGGCCGGCCGGTCCGGCGCTGCGCACCAGCAGTTGGGCCACGACGGCGCGCGCCGCCCGCCAGTACCGGTCGTCGCCCTCGCGGACGGCGATGTCGATCAGCGTGTTGCCGATCCCGGACAGGCCGCAGCACTGGGTCGGCTTGTCCATGCGCGGGATGAGCGCGATACAGGCGTCGGCGGTGCGGCGTGCGGCGTCGGTGTAGGCCGGGTCGTTCAGGTACTCGCCCGCGGTCAGCAGGCTGGTCGTGATGCCGGCCAGGCCCTGGCACCAGGACGCGGCCAGGGGGGCCGTGGTGGGCCGGGCGGACTTCGCGGCGAGCCGGTCGGCGCGCCGGACGAGTTCGCGGGCGCGTTCGTCGGCGCCGGACAGGATGGTGTCGTCGGCAAGCCGGCTGCCGATGACGGCGAGCGCGTCGACGGTGCCGGCCAGGCCGTGGCCGCGGGCGGTGGAGGGTTCCACGCCGGAGGCGGCGCCGAGCAGTCCGGGTTGGGAGTCGGCGTCGGGCATGGCGTTGGCCAGGACGTGCTCGGCGCACTGCCGGGCGATGTCCAGGTGGTCGGGGCGCCGGTCGAGGTCGTGGAGCAGCAGGTGGCCCAGGCCGATGCCGGAGGCGCCGCTGACCAGGTCGGAGTATTCGGGCTTCCAGTCCGCGTCGAGGGTTTCGACGGCGGAGGGATCGGTTATCGGGTATCCGGCGGGGTCGGCGTCGGCGGCCGGCAGGATGCCGGGAGCCAGGCGCTGTGCCGCGCTGAGCCGGAAGATGTCCAGGCCGGTCCGTCCGGTCCACAGTCCCGGGCCCAGACGGACGACATCGGCTCCGCGCCGGCTGAACGGCACCAGTTCGGCGACCAGTGCCGGGACGCCCGGGGTCTCCAGGTGTTCCAGCAGTTCCATGCCGATGCCCGCGCCGCCCCGGTAGACGCAGCCGTCCACGCCGACCTGTTCGGTGCGCGGGACTTCTGTCAGGACCCTGCGGGTCTGGCCGGTGAGGTCGGTCAGCAGGTTCGCAGCGATCTCCTCGATCAGCGCGTCGGTGACCGGGGCGGAGACAGGCAGCGCGGTGCGGGTCCGCCGGGTGGCGGAGAAGTCGCCGGCGGCCATGCGCTGGGCCGCCTGCTGCGCGCGGACGTCGTTCATCCCGAGCAGATCGCAGATCAGCCCCAGGACACCGCCCGGGGCCTCACCGCAACGCGCTCGGATCATGCGTAACGCGACGCGGCGCGGCTCGTCCACGTCTTTGCTCAGGACCACGGCGGGCAGGGCCGACCAGGCGTAGCACAGGGTGGTGCCCAGGGCCAGGAGGTCGTCGCCGGTGGTCGGTTCCTGGTGCCGGAACTGCCGGGCGCTGGAATAGCCGGAGGTGCCGCCGGGCAAGTAAAGACCGTTGTGGCCGGCCAGCCCGAGGTCGATCAGTTTCGCGGAGCCGTCCGGGGCGACGACCACGTTGCGCGGGTTGAGGTCGCGGATCAGGACGCCCCGGTCGTGGACGGCCAGGATCACGGTCGCCAGTTGCCGCGCGAGCTTTTCCAGCGTGCGTCCGGGGACGCGCCCCGTGGTCGCACCGGGGTCGGCTGTGGAGTGGGTCGCGGGGTGCGCCGTGGCGTAGGTCGCGAGGTAGCGGCCGTTCTCCATCACGTCGTCGGCGAGGTTGTACCGGCCGACGTCGCGGGTGACCAGGAACTCGTCGGTGCCGGCGCGGAAGTGGTCGACGTAGCCCGCGACGCCGTCCACGCCTTCCAGCACGGCCAGCACTCGCCGCTCGTTGCGCACGCGCAGGCGGGTGTCGACGCCGTCGTCGCCCTCGTCGACCAGGGCCCGCGACTGCTTGACGATGACCCGGCTGCCGTCGCGCACGTCCACGGCGCGCATCACGTCGCCGCGGCCGGCGTGCACGATGCCGGAGTCGATCTCGTAGTAGTCCCCCAGGCGCGTGGTCAGGGTCGGCGGCCGCTGCCAGTCCCGCGCGCCGGGCTCGCCGGTGAACGGGTCCACGGCCCAGGCCGGCTGCCGGTAGCGCAGCGTCGCCAGGGCGGGGAACTCCTCACCGTCCGGGCCGGTCAGGGTCATGACCAGCTTGCCCTGCGCGTCGGCGCCCCAGGGTTTGTCGATGGGTCCGTAGCGGTAGTACACCGGGGCGTCGGCGGCCACGCGGCGGTCGCTGAGCACGCGCGGCGCCGCCCGGCCGCGTAAAAGGTGCGCGAGCATCAGCCCCACGGCGCGTACGCGGTCCTGTTCGGGGTAGACGGTGAAGGCCTTGCCGATCGACGACGGCGTGATCGTGCCGTCGTTGAGCCGCGCCAGGGCGCCGGTGGAGGCGGCCATCTTGAAGGCGCAGCCCTCGGCCAGCAGGGCCGGTACGATCACCTCGGCGGTCTCGGCCAGAGCCCGGGTCCGGCTGGAGACGTGCAGCTTCCATCCTTGTTCCACGACGTGCGCACCCGGCGGCCGGACACCCAGCCAGGTGACGCCTTCCTTCAGCCCGATCTCGACGCCGGCCTCGGCGGCGTGTTTTCGGATCAGCCGCTCCACGTCCTGAGGCGACAGCCCGCCGTTCATATCGAACGTCCTTCTTTCGTGGTGCTGTGGTGCCGTGTCGCCGTGTCGCCGTCAGTCCTGACGCGGGTCGCCCCCAGCGCGCCGTCGTGCAGGACTACCAGGGGATGCTGGTCGCGAAGAACCAGTGGCTGACGTCGTCACCGCAGCAGTGCAGGCACTGGCTGTGGTCCCGAGCGGCGTCGGCTATCCCGCTGAAGGCAGTGTCCACGTCGAGTTCGTCGGCATCGGTCTCGCGTGGCTCCAACTCGAGCAGTTCGTTCATCATTCGGCTCCTTGTGAGAGGCGTCCGATGCTCGGACTCTGCCCTGTCTAACCGCCCTCGGGGCGGGCGTCAATGGGTGATCGACTCTCCGTGTGAAGTCGGGCCCCCGAGCTGACGGCGCCGCGCGTCCTCCTCCGCCACCAGCATCAGGACCATGACAATGACGAGTCCGAGAAGTTCCGCCGCCGCCGAAGCGCTCGCCAGCGGAATCGTGGCGAGGACGGCCGCCGCGCCGACAGCCCGGAAGAACATGGGAGAAATCCGCAAGCTGAGACGGAAACAGAGATCGCCGACCAGGAAAACGGCGACGCCGCCTGCAAGTGCGATTGCCGGTGCGGTCGGCAGTGCATCGCCGAGATGACCGATTGCCTTTTTCAGACCGGCGGCAAGGATCGCAATACCGAGCAGCATCGGGATAAAGCTGTAGTAATACGCCCGCATCCCGAGTCGGAAGCGCCGGATGCCGGAGGCGGCGGCGAGGGCGTGTTCGGCGGCGGATTCGTCGTGTCCGAAGTACGTCCACCAGAGCGCCGCGGCCAGCGTCAGGGCCAGCGCGATCCCGGCGGCCAGCGGCCAGTCCAGGCGGGTGCCGGCCGCCCCGGCGCCGATGGCGACGACCGACTCGCCGAAGGCGATGATCAGCAGCAGGCCGTGGCGCTCGACGAAGTGCGCGGGGTCCAGCTCGCCGACGGTCTCGGTGACGCGGGCGCGGCCCTGGCCGTAGTCGCCGGTGACGCGGCCGGAGACGACCGGCGCGACTTGTTGCAGGACGACCGCCGCGAGCCAGAGCACATCGGCGGCGGCGCCGCCCTTCACGGCGCCGGCCGCCGTGACGCACGCGGCGGCGGCCAGGTTCGGGATGGCGAAGCTGAGCACGTATTGGCGGTGGATCAGGGCGTAGAGCGCACTGTGGACGGCCGTCACGAGGATGAAGGCCAGGCCGAAGGCGACGCCGTCGACGCTGAAGACTTCGGGGATCGCCAGCGCGCAGGTGAGGAAGCCGAACATGCCGACCATCAGGATCACGCGACGGGACAGGTTCTCCGGCGGGACCTGGTTGGTGAGGTAGGCGTAGGCCCCGTACATCCAGTAGAGGACCGCGAAGATCAGCAGGACGCGGCCGACCTGGGCGAAGGACATGTCGCCGGCCAGGAGCACCGTCAGCTGCGTGATGGTGAACACGAAGACCAGGTCGAAGAACAGTTCCAGGGTGGTCACGCGGCGCGGGGCGGACTGTTCGGGTGCGGGGGCCGGGGCGGTGTCGTGTCCGGTGGCCTGGCCGGTGTCGTGGTCTGTGCTGCGGCCGACGGTGTGGCCGGTGCTGTGGTCGCTGTCGGCGGGGGCCGGCGTGGCGGTCATGGGCTCACCCTAACCGGGGAGCCTGCGCCGACGAGCAGCCCGCCATCCCCCGTGGATGGCGGACCGCCGGCATCGCGGCGACTCCGGTCAGCCGCGCGCGAGCCGCTCCGTCAGACGCTGCTTGGCGGCCGGCCACTCGTCCTGGAGCATCGAGAAGTAGACGCTGTCGCGGAACGTGCCGTCGGGCCGTATCCGGTGCCGCCGCAGGACGCCTTCGCGCTGCGCGCCGAGGCGGGCGATGGCGTTCTGCGAACGCTGGTTCAGGTGGTCGGTCTTCCACTGGACGCGGCCCATGCCCAGGTCCTCGAAGGCGTGGGTGAGGAGCAGGAGCTTGGCCTCGGTGTTCACGGGGCTGCGCCAGTAGGCGCTGCCGTACCAGGTCCAGCCGATCTCCAGGCGCTCGTCGACCGGGCTGATGTCGAGGAAGGTGGTCCAGCCGACGGCGCGGCCGCCGGCCAGGTGGATGACGGCGAAGGCCACGAACTCGTCGTCGGCGAGGAGCTTGTCCAGCTTCTCCCCGAGCTCTTCCTCGGTGCGCGGCGTCGGGCCGCCCTGCCACTGCCAGACCGCGTCGTCGTTGCCGCCGGCCGCGAACAGGTCGGGAAGATGGCCGCGGGTCAGGGGCTCCAGGCGGATATGGGACCCGGTGAGGGTGGTCGGCGCGGGGGTCTTCGCTGTCATGATCCGCAGCTTAGCGATTCTTTGAACTAGTGACAACATGTTATGCACTAGTTCAATTATTCGCCTGTCGCCGCCAGGGCCTTCCAGATTTCGGCGTTCTCGGCGGCGTACTGCACGAGGCTGCGCGGCGCGTGGCCGGTGAGGCGCTGGACCACGTCGGTCACCGGGGCGTTGCCGCCGTCGCGGATGACCTGGAACAGGCCGCGCTGGGCGACGATGGTGCGCTCGCCGACCCCGGCGGCACGGGAGCTCTCCTCAGCCTGCTGCGGCGGGACCGCTTGGTAGGTCAGGGTGCGGCCGGCGGCTTCGCCGAGGACGTCGAGGGCCTGCTGGTGGGTCAGGCTCTCGGGGCCGGTGATGGTGAGGATCTGGCCGGCGTAGCCGTTCTCGGTGAGCGCCACGGCGGCGACTTCAGCGATGTCGCGGGTGTCGACGAAGCTGACGGCGCCGTCGCCGGCCGGGAGCTGCAGGACGCCGCGATCGCGCAGGGCCGGGGCGAAGCCGGTGCCGAAGTTCTGGAAGAACCAGTTGGGGTGCAGGAAGGTCCACTCCTTGCCGGCGGCGCGGACGGCGCGCTCCCAGTGGGCCATCATCGCCTCGGTCGGCAGGAGTTCGGCGCCGATCACCGAGAGCAGGACCACGCGGCGGGTGTCGTGGGCCTCGGCGAGGAGGTCGGCGACGAGGGTTTCGCCGTCGGGCTGGGCGTAGGGACCGACGATGAAGAGAGCTTCGGCGCCTTGGAGGGCCGGGGCCCAGGTGGCGCGGTCGGCCCAGTCGAAGCGGACGGGGATGACGTTACCGCTGGCGCTGTCGTCCTCCGGGTTGCGGCTGGCGGCGGCCACCTTGACGCCGCGCGCCGCGAGCGCTTCCACGACGGGACGGCCGGACTTGCCTGTCGCGCCGATCACCAGGACGGTCATCTTCATCAGCTCCCTGAGTTCGTTCTCTTGGCTACGTGTTCCACGTTAGGGCGCGCGGGGCGGATGATGAATGTCGCCGAGTCCGTGATTCATGTCCGATCGTCCGGGCGCGCGCTAGCATTCGACGTATGGACGTACTCACCGACGCCTTGGCCGCGATGCGGGTCGGGCAGACGCGGTCGGCGCGGACCGAGGTGCACGCGCCGTGGGGACTGCGCTTCCCGCGGGTCGGGGGGACGACGTTCCACGTGCTGTTGCGCGGCCGATGCTGGCTGCTGCCGCCCGAGGGCGAGGCGGTGGAGATGGCGGTCGGGGACGTGACGCTGCTCCGGCACGGGAGCTCGGTGTCGCTGGCCGACGATCCCTCGACACCGGTGCAGGACTTCAGGCCGGCGGCGTGGCGCCCGGGCCAGACGATCGGTCGGGTGGACGTCGAAGGACCCGGGGAACGGTCGCTGCTGATTTGCGGGGCGTACCAGCTGGGGCGGACGCGTCCGCATCCGCTGCTGGCGCAACTGCCGGAACTGTTGCTGCTGCGGGCATCCGAGACGCCGGGCCTGGCCGCGACGGTCACACTCCTCGGCGAGGAGCTGGAGCAGGCGCGCCCGGGCCAGGACGGGGTGGTGCCGGCGCTGGTCGACGCGCTCCTGCTCCTGATCCTGCGCGGCTGGATCGAGCGCTCAGCCCGCGACGACGCCGCACTGGGCTGGCCGGGCGCCCTGACGGACCCCGCGATCGGCACCGCACTGACGCACCTGCACGACGATCCGGGGCACGCCTGGACCGTCGCAGAACTCGGCGACCGCGCGGGCCTGAGCCGCTCGGCGTTCGCGCAGCGGTTCACGACACTGGTCGGAGAGCCGCCACTGACGTACCTGACGTGGTGGCGAATGACGATGGCGGGCCGGCTCCTGCGCGAGTCGGACGCCCCGCTGAGCGCCGTGGCGCTGCGGGTGGGCTACTCGTCGGAGTTCGCGTTCGCGAAGGCTTTCAAGCGCGAGTTCGGGATCGCCCCGGGACGCTACCGGCGGGAGGCGAGGACGGACGAGGCGGCTTGAGGTGCGCCTTGGCTGCTGCGGGTGGAAACCGGAGGCCGCCAGCGCAACCAGTGGCGCGCAACCGAACTGCGTCCCCAACCGAAACCCCCACCAAAAAACAGCGCCGCCCCGGCTCAGGAATTCGGGGCGGCGCTGTTCCGGCCACCGCCCCGGCTCAGGAATGCGGGACGGCGTCCGCGGAGTCGCCCCGGCTCAGGAAAGCGAGGCGGCACCGGGTGGCGTCGTCCCGGCTCAGGAATTCGGGACGGCACCGTCTGGGGCGGTCGGCGGGGTGGGCCGGCCGCGCGTCGGATGGCGGAAGGGGTCTTCTCGGCTAGGCCGCGTTATCACCGGCCTCGTCAGCACCCGCGGGCATCGTGATCACGACCCCGAGCTCCTGGCGGATGGCGTTCGCGGCGGCGCCGAAGACCAGGCTGTGGGTGCCCAGGGTGGAGGCGCGCAGGACCAGCTGTTCGAAGCCTGACATGACGCGGAGCGCCAGCAGGTCGTTGATCTCCCGCATCAGCGGGGGGCCCAGGGGGTCGCCGGCCATCGGGCCGCCGAGGATGAACTCGGTGACGTCCAGGGTGCCGGCCAGGGTGGACAGCAGGCGGGCCACCTCGCGGGCGGCCCGGGTCACGCGCTCGCCGAGGGCTCGGGCGTCCTGGCCGTCGCCGCCGGCCAGGTAGCTCGCGACGGTCTGCTCCGAGGCGTCGCCCAGGATGACCGGCTGCACCGCGACCGTTTCCAGGCAGCCGATCAGGCCGCAGCGGCAGCGCAGCGAGGTGCCGGTGTCGATGTGCCCGATCTCGCCGCTGCGGAAGTTGCCGCCGTGGTAGAGCCGGCCGTCCAGCACAATCCCGGCGCCGATGCCGGTCCCGATCCACAGCACCGCCACCGTCTTGTCGCGGTCGGAGCAGATCGCGACCTCCGACAGCGCCACGGCGTTGGCGTCGTTGACCACGTGCACCGGCAGGCCGTCGCAGAGCTCTGACAGCTCGTGCCCCATGGAGACCATGTGCCAGCCGTAGTTCACGGCCTCGCGGATCACGCCGTCGTCGCCGACGATCCCCGGCACCGCGACCCCGACCCCGGTGATCCGGCCCGGCGTCGGCGCCCCCATCCGGCGCACCATGTCCGACACCGCGGTCAGCGCGGGGGCGTCCAGCGGGCGCGAGACCGTCTCGGTCTGCTCCATGTGGCCGTTGAGGGTGAAGCGGCTGGCGGTGATCCGCTCGTTGGCGACCTGCACGCCGATGAACCGGTGGTGCGCGTCGTCCAGATCGAGCAGCACCCGCGGCTTGCCCACCGGCTGCGCCTCGCGCCCGGCCTCGCGGACCAGGCGGCGCTCGATGAGGTCGCCGACGATCTCCGACACGGTGGCGGTCGGCAGTCCGGTCTCCCGGATCACGTCGGTACGCGAGAACCGGCCCTCACCCGCGGCGACGCACTGGAGCACCAGCACATCGTTGCGCGCACGAAGGGAACTCTTGGTCCCCTTCTGGGTGAACCGGAGCTGCGTCACGCTCGCCGCCATTCTTGCATCGTTCATCGATGTAACTTCGCGGGAACTGTAGGGCGGACCAGCTGTAGCGGTCAAGGGGACATGTTGAGTGAACCGGTCTCACCTGCGGGGATACCGCGGCGTTCGGTAGCGGGTCGGCGGCGGCGCCTGATAACGGTCTGTCGGCGGCCCAGAACTATCGGAGACCGAAGTAGCCCGGCCAGGCAACCGGGTGTCGGCGAGTGCCGCCGAGCGCCGCTCAGCACCGGCGGCTCCGATCATCCGATAGGCGGCGCAAGGTACTCCAGCACGTACCCGTCACCGGACGACGCCACCCGGGCGATCCCCGGCGAATCAAGATGAGCTCCGGCCACGAAGTGGTTCGGTCGAACCAGTCGTTCGAGCAGCGCCGCTCGCGCGGCCCGCGCCTGGGGCTGATCACCGTCCAGTTCCCACGACACGCTCGGCTGCTCGAACTGAAGCGTGGGAACGTGAACAGTGTCGCCCCAGGCGAGAAGGCGTCCCGCGCCGCTGCTGACCCGATAGACGGTGTGACCAGGAGTGTGCCCCGGAGTCGGGATCGCGCTCGCCCAGTCGTTGATCGCGACCTCCTCCGCCACCGCCACCACCCGGTCGCGGATCGGCGCGAGCCGCCCGGTGAACACCGCGACGTCGCCGGCCCCGATCCACACGCGCTCGAGTTCGGGAAACGCCTCCGAACCATCCGGTGCGATCAGACCACTGACATGATCTTCATGCCGATGAGTGATGGCCACATCGGTGACCTGCGCGCGGTCGATCCCCGCTTCATCGAGCGCGTCGTAGATCAGCCCCATGCCGGGAACATGCCAGACGTTGGACGCGCCGGTGTCGATGAGCACCGACCGAACGCCGTCGGTGACGAAGAACGCGTTGACCGACAGCCGCAGGTTGTCGCCGACCAGCGGGACAACGGCCGGCAACTCCTCAAGCACGCAGCCGTCCTCGTCGCGGAGCCGGGTCGGCGGCATGTCGATGTACCCGTCCCGCAACGAGACCACCTGCAGATCGCCGAACTCGAACCTGGCATGGTGCCGGCCGCTGGAGATCAAACGCATGGAACCCCTCCGTGGTGTCGAGCGAATCTTCAATAGAAGACAGGATCTACTTTAGGAGAAAGTCTACACTGACGGCAGCGAGACACCCATCGATCGAGGAGCACGGTGGTCAAGCAAGACGCAGAAACGGCCGAACCGCACCGCGATGGCGACCCGGGCGGCACCGCCCCGGCCGGTGACGACACCGCCCGCGACGACCTGGCCGGCGCGTTCGGCGGCAACGTCCGCCACCACCGCGAGCAGGCAGGCCTGACCCTGGAGCAGCTGTCCACCCGCTCATCGGTCAGCCGAGCGATGCTGTCCAAGGTCGAACGCGGCGAGAAGAGCCCGACGATCGGCGTCGCGTCCAAAATCGCCCACGCGCTCGACGTATCGCTCTCCGACCTGATCGGCGCACCGGGCAACGCCGCGTCCGGCGCGGCCGTCGTCATGCGCAAGACCGACCGCCCCGTCTTCCGGGACCCGGAAACCGGCTTCGAGCGGCACATCGCCTCAGCCGCCCCGGGCGCGGGACGCGCCGAGCTGATCGTCCACTACCTCCCCGCACAGGTCTCCACCGGACTGCTGCCCGCGTATCCGCCGGGCACGGAAAAGCAGATCATGGTGCTCCAAGGCACCCTCACCGTCGCGATCGGCGGGATCAGCGAGGCCCTGGACGCCGGCGACTCCCTGTTCTTCGAAGCCGACGCCGACCACGGCTTCGCCAACCGGACGGACGCGCCCTGCGAATACATCATGGTCATCTCGCGCAGAAGCTGATCGCGCAAGCAGAGGAAGCAGCAGACACACCAGCGGCCCCCTCGGAAGTGTTCCGAGGGGGCCACTGGATTCGGAGCGATGAGGCTTACTGAGTCGCAGTGCTCACCGAGCGAGCACCGGGCGCGTCGGCGCCGCCTGCAGATTCGCCTTCCGCACCGCCAGCGTCCCGGTCCGGCCCAGCAGCATCGCGATCGCCATCAGCAGCAGCGCGTCGGTCAGCGCGTCGGCGGTCACCGAGTTCTGGTACATCCAGCGCCCCAGCGACTCGCTGAACCAGTGCTGCGCGCCGTAGGAGAAGGCCAGTCGCGCGCCGACCACGCCGGTCCACAGCGCCGCATACCCCGCGCCGCCCCGCGTGTAGGTCCGCCCGCTGCCCGCCTCGCGCCGCGTCGGCAGCAGCGCCGCGGCGGCCAGGCCCAGCATCAGGCCGAGGCCGGCCAGCGCCAGCTCCAGGACGAGCCCGCTGCCGCTGGTCGCCGGGTGCTTCAGGTACATCGGCACGATCACCGAGGCCACGATCGCCGGCCGCAGCAGCCGGCCCCGGTTGATCTCGCGGCGGCCGAGGTCGGTGCCCAGCACGGAAGCCAGGACGACGAGGTTGACGATCCAGATGCTGGCGCTCATTGCGGTCTCCCTGACCCAACCGGAGTTCCGCCGGGTTTTCCCGACACCTCGAGAATCGCCGATCAGGGCAGGTCACAGCTTCAACCCAAGGGTGGAAGAGGGGTGGAACCCGGGTGGAACGCCAACTGCGGCCCGGCGCCGGCCAGCTCCACATCTCCTGCTCCGGCACCAGCACCAGCACCAGCACCAGCACCAGCACCCACGCCAGACCCGACCGGCACGCCGAACGACACACTGCGCGCCCACGCCATGACCAGCTTGTCCAGCGTGTCCACGAGCGCAGCGCTGGTGGCATGGCCGCGGATGACGTACCCGGCCCCGGCCTGCCGCGCCACCCCGCACACGGTCAGCCGCGGCACGAACTGGAACGACGCGTCCGCCGCGTCGCGCGTGACAGTGGTCTGGATCAGCCGGGCGGCGGGCCCGTCCGGCAGCTCGAGGTCCTTCATCCGCTCGGAGACGACCTCGTGCTTCGCCGGATCCAGCACCTCCTCGGCCAGCGCCTCAGCCGGCGTCACCGGCTCGTCGCGGTTGTCGAACACTGAGAACCCGACCCACACGTGCTCACACGACCGGCGCGGCTCCGGGTAGAGGACGGCGGCGTAGTCGCACTCCAGGTCCTCGGCGGCGAACAGCGCGTCGCGCAGGTCGTCGCGGATCTCGGCGACCAGTTCGGCGCACGGGACGGCACCGAGGTCGAGCAGCCGCAGCGCGGCGGCCACCCCGGCGTCGTAGTGGACGGGTGGGAAGTCCAGCTCCGTCAGATCGACCGCTCGTCCGGGATACGCGGTCTGCCAACTGGTGTACATGTAACGGACGTCTGCGGTGTTCCGCATGCCGATGCACTCTCCCCGCGCTTTCGCGCATCTCTCGTGTTTACCACCAACACACTACCCAGGGGATGACATAGGCAGATCCACGCAAACGAACCTCAAATGGGTCCCGCCGGAATCCTCACACCGACCGCATACCTTGATCACCGAGCGTGCACCACCGTCACCAGCAGTGCGCCCCGAGTGATCAACGGGGTCAGCGATACTCGGCCAGCCTCGGCCGTACTCCGGCGACCGCCAGGCCCACGGCCAGCACACAAGCCCCGAGCGGCAGCCACTGCCACAGCGTCACCTCGTCCACCCCGGCGTTGATGTTGGCGGTGAAGGCCGCGGCGTTGATGTCGATGACCTTCTGCACCGCTGTGGCGTACGCGGTGAAGGCGCCGTCGGAGTCGGAGGCGGCGGGGCTGGTGTCGAAGCGGATGGCTTCGGGCAGGTCGGTGGCGAGCTTCTGGCGGAAGACGCGGTCGTCGAGCTCATAGGTCTGGTACGTGCGGAGCATCTGCTCGGCGGCCGCGCGCTCGCCGGGGAAGGTGATGTTCTTCATCTCGGTGCCGAAGTAGCCGCCGAAGTCGACCGGGTGCGAGGGGTTGTTGAAGTACGCGTCCAGGTCGGCTTTGACGGCCGCGTCGTAGGTGTCGAGCGTGACGTTCGGACCGGGGTCCAGCAGCGCGCGGCTCTTGGCCAGGAACGAGGCCTGATACTGCGTGGCGCGGGAGGGATCGACGACGAGCCGGCTCTCGTCGGCGTTGGCGTCGGTGCTCTCGGCCTTGGCGGCGGACAGCGCGGCGACGGAGTCGTAGGCGTCCTTCTTGGCCGCGCGCAGGTGCTCGGAGGCCGAGCCCATGGAGACAGCGCCCCAGATCATCACGACGAGGGTGAGGACGGTGGCACCGACGAGCGCCGGGTTCAGCGCGCGCCGCGTCCGGCGGGTGAGCCAGAGTTCGAAGCCGACGAGCGCGGCGAGGGCGAGGACGCCGGTGAGCACGATCCACCAGACGGCTTCCTGGGCCACGCTGCGGCGGTTCTGGTAGGAGGACTCCAGGGCGGCGCCGTTGCTGTCGGCGACGGCGTGCGCGGCCGGGAGGACGGAGCTGCGCATGAGGTCGGTGGCTTGGGCGTACTGGGCCGATTCGGCCTGCGGGAGCTGTCCGGCGGGACGGTTCGCGGAGGTGGTGTCGACGTACATCACCTGCGCGGCGAGAGCTTCGTAGTCGCCGAGTGCGTTGAAGGCGGTGGCCACCTGCTGGGCGCCGGGGCCGCTCGCGCCGGCGTGCAGGGCGGCGAGTTGCAGGTCGTGGTCGGCTTCGGCGCGGTCGGCCTCGAAGAGCTTGGTGAACGCGGCCCGGTCGACGCCGGGGCCGAGGTTCTTGTCGCCGACCATGAGGATGTTGGCGAGGTTGGCGTCCATGTCGTTGAGCGCGTAGATGAGGTCGTTGCCGGCGGAGACCTGGGGTTCCTCGGTGGTGCCGATGGCGGTGAAGCCGGAGCGGACGTTCGAGGCGCCGAGGGCCGCGATGACGGCGAACAGGACCGACGCGGCGATCGCCAGCGCGGTGAAGGCTTTCAGGAACCACGGTGTGGGGCGGCGGCGCCGCTTCCGGGGCGTTTCCGGGGTGGCCGGCCGGGACTCAACTGCGGTCATGTCCCACAGCAAACGGCTTCCGCAGGGACGGAAACCTCTGCGCTCACGCGATACGCGCGCAGCGGGGCACAACGCAAACGCGGCGCGCATGAGTAGGCCGCAGAAGTAGCGGCTGACCTGGCCAAATCATCCCGTTCCGGGCGAGCTGAGCCTTGTCCGGGCAAGGAATCGGCCTTAATTGGTCTAGTCCCTTGACGTCACCAATGGTCTAGTCCACGCTCCACCGTGCGGGGTCGCTCAGGAGACGCAGCAATGAGGAGACCTGATGGACAGGGAGCTCGGTACAGCAGGAGGCACTGCAGGAGGCTCAGGAGGCAGAGATCGGGACCGCGGCCGGCCGCCGGCGGGTTCGCGGCGGCTCGCGGGTGTGGTGGGGGTGGTCGCGGCCGGGGCGTTGGCCGCGGCGGGGGTGGCGGTGGCCGCCGGCGGGGCCAGTGCCGCCGCCGCGAACCTGCTGGTGAATCCGGGGTTTGAGACCGGGACGCTCACCGGGTGGTCGTGCAGTGCGAACAGCGGGTCGGTCGTGAGCAGCCCGGTGCACTCCGGGTCGCACGCGTTGAGTGCGACGCCGGCCGGTTCGGACGACGCGCAGTGCACGCAGACCGTGAGCGTGCAGCCGAGCTCGTCCTACACGCTGTCGGCGTGGGTGCAGGGAAGCTACGTGTACCTCGGCGCCACCGGGACCGGCGGGACCGATCCCAGCACGTGGAGCAGCAACGGGGCGTGGAACCAGCTCAGCACGTCGTTCACCACCGGGGCGTCGACCACGAGCGTCACGGTCTACCTGCACGGCTGGTACGGGCAGGGCACGTACTACGGCGACGACGTCAGCCTGCTGGGGCCGGCCGGGCCGGGCTCGGGCTCGTCGAGCAGCCCGCCGACCACCCCGTCGACGACGCCGTCCACCTCCCCGTCGACGCCGCCCACGACGCCGTCGACCACGCCGTCGACGTCGCCGAGCTCCACTCCCCCGCCGCCGCCGAACTCCGGGTTCAACCACCCGGCGTACTTCATGCCGCTGGACAACAGTCCGCAGGCGATCTCCGACGTCATCGGCGCCGGGGAGAAGGAGCTGAACCTGGCGTTCGTCCTGGACTCCGGCGGCTGCACGCCGGCCTGGGGCGGCAACGCCTCGACCCCGGTGTCCTCGGACACGACGGTCGCGGCCGACATCAGCGCGCTG
Source organism: Catenulispora sp. EB89 (assembly GCF_041261445.1). Taxonomy (NCBI): domain Bacteria; kingdom Bacillati; phylum Actinomycetota; class Actinomycetes; order Catenulisporales; family Catenulisporaceae; genus Catenulispora; species Catenulispora sp. EB89. The sequence continues at coordinate 129,686 of NZ_JBGCCU010000027.1, read as the reverse complement.
CGGGCGGCCGGCGGCGACGCCGCGGTGTCCTTCGGCGGGTACAACGGGACCGAGCTGGGGTCGTCGTGCGGCAGCGCGTCGGCGCTGGCGGCGGCGTACCAGCAGGTGATCACCAAGTACAACCTGAAGCACGTCGACTTCGACTACGAGAACACCGCGCTGGACAGCAACACCGCGGTCCGGTTCGGCGCGATCAAGATCCTGGAGCAGAACGACCCGAACCTGGTGGTGTCGCTGACCATCCCGATGACCACGGTCGGGTTCCCGGGCTCCGGGGTCGACGAGATCAAGCAGGCGGTGGCCGCCGGGGCGCGGCTGGACGTCGTCAACATCATGGACTTCGACACCGGCCTGACCTCCGGGACCGAGGTCGGCCAGACCGAGGCGATCGCGAACGACGCGGTCGGGCAGCTGCAGTCGATCTACGGCTGGAGCAGCGCGCAGGCCTGGTCGCACCTGGGCCTGCAGATCATGAACGGGCACACGGACCAGCCCTCGGAGCTGTTCCAGCTCAGCGACTTCTCGGCGCTGCTGGGCTTCGCGCAGGCGAACCACCCGGCGTGGTTCTCGTACTGGTCGGCGAACCGGGACCGGGCCTGCGACCCGAGCGTGCCGCACAACTGGGCCGACGGGGCGTGCTCGAGCGTGGCGCAGAATCCGTGGGACTTCACCAAGATCCTGGTGCAGTACACGGGGTGAGCTGACTGGCGCGGCGTCGCTGGCACGTGGTGGCTGACACCGCCTGCGCGACACCGCCTGACACCGCCTGACACCTCCTGTCACAGCCACTGACAGGAGGTGTCAGTGATGTCCGCCTACGGTCGGGCCATGAGCTATCCGACACCGATCGCCTGGCACGCCGGGACCGACCTCATCGACGGCCGCCCGGTCAAGCGCTACCACATCGCCCGCGACGCGACCCCGATCCGCCAGGACTGGGAGGAGAACGCACTCGCGCTGATCCCCGGCATGCTCGCACCGCGCGACGAGACGCCGCCGGCGGCGTTCACGGTGCTGTTCCGCAGCGGCGCCGGGCTGCACCTGAACGTCTACAGCTGGTACTGGGACAACGTGATCTACGGCAAGTTCGCGACCGGCGGCGTGCCGTTCCTGGGGAGCCCGGACGAGGACCCGGGGCACCTGGCGCCGGTCGAGCCGCCGGTGCTCGGGTGCGTGTACGAGCTGGCGGTGCTGGTGCATGAGCGGTCGGCGTGGATCCGGCATGTGTTGATGAATGAGAAGCCTGATATGGATGCCTATCTGGCCGATGTGCTGCCGACGGGGCCGGTCGGGTTGCCGGATGTGCCTTCGGGGTTGGCGCAGCTGGCCTAAGACGGTCGCGCATCTGCGGGCGGTGCATGACGTCGCGGCGCGGCTGGTCGCGTGGGCAGCGGAACGGGGGCTGCCGGTGGACGCGGAGGCCGTCCTGTTCGGGGCGGCGACGCACGACATCGGGAAGGCGCTGCATCCGGCCGAGCTGTCCGGTCCCGGATCCGAGCACGAGGCCGCGGGCCGTGATCTGTTGCTGCTGACCACTGTCGGACACGGGGCCGACGAGCGGTTGGCGTACCAGATGGGGTATCCGGTGGCTCCGGTGGTTCAGAAGTAGGTGCGGGCACCGCCGATGACGTCGTAGTCCTCGTCCACGAGGAGGAAGAGGCGCCAGCGGTCGAGGGTCATGCAGGGGTGGGAGACGCCGAGGGCTACGAGGTCGCCGACGGCCAGGGGGCTGGCGGGGTCGATGCGGAGGAAGGCGTGCTGGTCGCTCAGGGCGCTGATGTGGGCTGCGTCGTCGAGGTCGATCGGGGTGCCGGGTGGGCGCCAGGCTTTGAGGGGGACGGGGAGGCCGGCGTCGTGGGAGACGTCGCGGCGGCCGGCGTTCAGGAGGGCCAGGCCGGGTTCGGGGCGGGAGACGACGCGGGTCCAGACTTCCAGGGCCGGTTGGAACGGCGGGAGCGTCCACTCGGGGCGGGCGCTCGGGGTCAGGGTGGCGTACTGGCCGTTGTCGTGGGTCAGGTAGCAGCCGCTGCGCAGGACGACGCGGATGCCGTCGGCGGGGAGGGGGCCGAGGATGGCGGCGACGCGTTCGAAGAAGCTGCTGCCGCCGGCGGTGGCGATCGGTTCGCAGGCGGGGTCGAACAGGCTGCGGGCCGCGAGGGTGGTGGCGAGGTCGCGGAGGGCGGTGAGGAAGGCGTCGACGCGGGCGACGGTTTCGGGGGTGCGGTCGTGGCCGATGGTGCCTTCGTAGCCGGCGACGCCCGCCACGGCCAGGTGCGGCGCGGCAGCTGCGGCTTCGGCGACGGCCAGGGCGGTGGCGGGGTCGCGGGCGCCGGTGCGGCCGGAGGCGTGGCCCAGTTCGATGAGGACGGGGAGTTGGAGGGGCGACTCGGCGACGCGCAACTCTTCGGCGACCTCGGCGAAGGCCTGCTCGGCGAGCCGGACGCCATCGAGCGAGTCGACGTAACACAGCAGCTCGCGCTCGGGGTGCGCGGCGAGCTCACGGGCCAGCCAGCGCAGGGCGGCCGGGTCGGTCAGCTCGTTGGCCATCAGCACGCGGCGCGCGCCGAAGGACCACAGCATCCGCACCTGCGCCGGCAGCGCGGCGGTCAGGCCCCAGACGCCGGCCGCGAGCTGGCGCGCGATGAGCTGCGGGGACATGGTGGTCTTGGCGTGCGGGGCGATGCTGACGCCGGCCTGCGCGCAGAAGCGGCGCATGACGTCGATGTTGGCGTCCAGGGCGGCGGCGCGCAGGACCGCGACCGGGGTGGAGGTGTCGCCGCGGCGGATGTTCCAGCCCTGCGAACCGAGGTCGTCGAGGGCGACGGCGGCGTGCAGGGGCAGGCCTTTGAAGGTGGCGTCGAGGAGCTCCGGAGCGGTCATCCCTTGTGGCCTCGCATGTAGTCGACGATGTGCACGGCCTTGGTGCGGCTCTTGGACTTGCGCAGCCCGGTCTGGAGTTGGCGCAGGCAGCCGGGATTGACGGCGATCACCAGGTCCAGATCGGCGGCCTCGATCTCGGCGATCTTCTTCGCGAGGATGGCCTTGCTTTCCTTCTTGCGGACCAGGGCGTAGGTCCCGGCGGCGCCGCAGCAGGAGCCGGCGGAGGGGAGCTCGACGTAGGTGGCGGTGCGGCCGAGGAGTTCGCGAGGTTCTTTCCAGACGCCGAGGCCGTTGCGGAGGTGGCAGCTGTCCTGGAGGCCGACGCGGAGGGGACGGATATCGGTATCAGTGTTCTGCTTAAGCAGCCACTCGGAAGCCTCGACGACGCGGTCGCGCCCGATCACGTCGGCCAGGTGCGCCGCGCAGCCGCCGCTGGTGGTGACGATGGTGCCGGGGAGCCGTTCGCCGAGCTTGCGGGCCAGGTCGCGGCCTTGGTCGAGGTCGCCGTTGTGCGCGTGCAGGGCTCCGCAGCAGCCCTGGTCGGGGTCGACGGCCAGTGTCGGGTCGAGAGCGGCGAGGTTGCGGCTGACCGAGGGGAACAGGGCGCGTTCGAAGCAGCCGAGCATGAGCGTCGGCTGGTCGGAGTCGGGGCTGGGGCGGCGTTTGCGGGCGCTGCGGCGGACCAGGCCGAGCAGGCGCAGGACCCACTTACGATTCGCGACCAGGAGCAGCGGCCGGACGATCCAGGGGCGCTTCAGGCCGCTCCACTGCTCGTCGCGCCACTCTTCGAGGAGGTGGCCGTACTGGACGCCGGCCGGGCAGACGGTCTCGCAGGCGCGGCAGCCCAGGCAGAGCGAGGACTCCTCGGCGAGAGTGGGATCGTCGGGCGCGAGGTCGCCGGTTTCGAGCAGGCGCATCAGGGTGATGCGGCCGCGCGGGGAGGACTGTTCTTGGCCGGTGAGCGCGTAGGTCGGGCAGGCCGGGAGGCAGAAGCCACAGGAGATGCAGGCGTCGAGGAGGTCTTTGGTGAAGATGCTGTTGGAGGTGGCTTCCTCGCTCATGAGCCCAGCTTCCCGGGGTTCAGCAGACCCAGGGGGTCGAAGGCGGCCTTGATCCGTCGCAGCAGCGCCATCTGCTCGGGCCCCAATCGGTGTTCCAGGTAGGGCAGCTTCGCCGCCCCCACGCCGTGTTCGCCGGTGATCGTACCGCCGAGATCCACCGCGTGGCGGAAGATCTCGTCGAAGGCTGCCATGGCTGCTTCGGTCTCGGCCGGGTCGTCGGCGTCGACGACGGCGGTAGGGTGCAGGTTGCCGTCGCCGGCGTGGCCGAAGGTGCCGATGCGGACGCCGTGCTTCTGTGCCGTGGCGGCGATGAAGGCGACCATTTCGGCCAGCTTGGGCCGGGGCACGGTCACGTCCTCCAGGATCGTCATGCTGCCGCTGCGGGCCAGGGCCGGGAGGTTGCAGCGGCGGGCGGCGAGCAGGTCCTCGGCGGCGGCCACCGACTCGGCGAGTTCGATCTGGGTGGCATTCTTGGCGCAGACCTCGGCCATGCGGGACAGGGAGCGGTCGACGGCGTCGGGTTCGCCGTCGTCGCCGAACAGCAGCAGCGCCCCGGCGTCCAGGCGCAGGCCGAGGTGGGCGAAGTCCTCGACGGCGGCGACGCAGACCGCGTCCATGAACTCCAGGGTGGCCGGGGCCGGGCCGGTGGCGACGATGTCGCGGACCGCTTCGGCGGCGTCGGTCATGGTCTCGAAGTAGGCCACGCCGTAGCGCGCGGCGGCGGGGGTCGGGACCAGGGCCATGGTGATCTCGGTGATCACCGCCAGGGTACCCTCGGAGCCGACCAGCAGGCGGGTCAGGTCGTAGCCGGCGACGTCCTTCACCAGGCGGCCGCCGGTGCGGATGACCTCGCCGTCCGGCAGGACCGCCTCCAGGCCGAGCACGTACTGGCGGGTGACGCCGTATTTCAGCCCTCGGAGTCCGCCGGCGCAGGTGGCGACGTTGCCGCCGACCGTCGAGGCCTCCTTGCTGCCCGGGTCCGGGACGTAGATCAGGCCCACGGTGGAAGCCGCGAGGTTCAACGCGCCGGCCGTGACCCCCGGCTGGCACACCGCCAGCATCTCGTCGCGGCTGACCTCCAGCAGCGCGGTCATCCGCGTCGTGGACAGCACGATCCCGCCGGACAGCGGCACGGTCGCCGCGCACAGGTTCGTCCCGGCCCCGCGCGTGGTGACCGGCACCCGGTGCCGCGTCGCGATCCGCATCACCCCGGCGACCTCCTCGGTCGTCAGCGGCTGCACCACGACGTCCGGCGCGTGCCGGAACAGCGGAGTGGCGTCCCGGCCGTACGCGGCCAGCGCTCCGGCTTCGGTGAGCACGCGCTCGCCCAGCAAGGCCTTCAGGTCGGCGACCGCCGCAGGAGGGATCTTGTCCATGAACCCCAGCCTGGCAGGATGATCGGCATGAGACTAGAGGCCGGAAAGGCGGTCGCGGCGGACGGGACGGCGATCGCGTTCCAGAGCGCGGGGAAGAGCACGGGGAACGGCACGCCGCTGGTACTGCTGGCCGGGCAGTCCAACACGCACCGGTGGTGGGACTCGGCGCGCGCCGACTTCGAGGACGCCGGCTACCGCACGATCACGCTGGACTGGCGCGGCACCGGAGCCAGCGACAAGCCCGACGAGCCTTACAGCACAAGGGAGTTCGCCGCGGACGTCGTGGCGGTGCTCGACGCGGCGGGCGTCGCGCGGGCGCACGTCTACGGCACCTCGATGGGCGGCCGGGTCGCGCAGTGGCTGGCCGCGGACCACCCGGAGCGGATCGACGCGCTGGTGCTGGGCTGCACGTCGCCGGGCGGCCCGCACGCGATCGAGCGGGATCGTTCGGTGCGGCAGGCACTGGCGCAGGCCGATCGGGCCGCGGCGGACAGGTATCTGCTGGAGCTGATGTACACGCCGGGCTGGTTGGCGGAACATCAGGGCCCTTATTATGTGGTCGGCGATCCGGACATGCCGGCGTATGCGAAGGGGCGGCATCTGACGGCCAGTGGCAGGCACGACGCGTGGGACGCGTTGCCGTCGATCGTGGCGCCGACACTGGTGGTCCACGGCACCGACGACGTGTTCAATCCGACGGCGAACGCCCCGCTGATCGCTGAACGGATTCCTGATGCGCGGATGGTGCTGATCGAGGGTGCCCGGCATGCGTACTTCGACGAGTTCCGGGACGTCGCCGGACCGGTCGTGCTGGATTTCCTCGCCGAACACTGACCGATCAGGCGTCGGCGATCAGGCCTTGGCGACCAACCGCTCCAACACCGCCTGGATATCCCCCGCCGGCACCGGCCGCGAGTAGTAGAACCCCTGCCCGTAGTCCACGCCGAGCACGGTCAGCCGCTCGGCCTGGTCCGCGGTCTCGATGCCCTCGGCCGTGACGGTCATGCCGGCGGCGTGCGCCAGCACCACCAGGCTGGTGATCACCGACTCGGCGAAGCCGCCGGCGTCCGGGCTGCCGAGGTCGGCGACGAAGGAGGCGTCGATCTTCAGCGAGGTGGCCGGCAGGTGGCGCAGGCGCGCCAGGTTGGAGTAGCCGGTGCCGAAGTCGTCGACGGCGATGCCGATGCCCATGTCCGCGAGCGTGCGCAGGGTGCCGGGGCCGGGGAGGGCGTCGCCCTCGGTGTCCATCAGCGCCGTCTCGGTGATCTCCAGGCACAGCCGCCGCGGCGGCAGCCCCGAGGCCTCCAGCGCGGTGGCGACCTCGCGGACCAGGCCGTAGTCGTGGACCTGGCGCACCGCGACGTTGACCGCGACCGCCGGGCCGTCCGGCCAGGACGCCGCGTCGTGGACGGCCCGGTCCAGGACCCAGCGGCCCAGCTCGACGATGGCGCCGGTCTCCTCGGCGACCGGGATGAACTCCTCGGGCCGGAGCAGGCCGCGCTCCGGGTGGCGCCAGCGGACCAGGGCCTCGACGGTCGGCGGGCGGCCGCCGGACAGGCTCACGATCGGCTGGTAGTCCAGGAACATCTCGCCGGACTCCAGGGCCGCCGGGAGCGCCTGGGCCAGCGCGTAGCGGTGCACCTCGCGGGCGTTGCGGTCCTCGTCGAACAGCGCGAAGTCGGCCTTGCCGGCGGACTTGGCCCAGTAGAGCGTGATGTCGGCCGCGCGCAGCAGTTCGGTGGCCGAGGCCGCGGCGGCGGGGCGTTCGACCAGGCCGGCGCTGGCGGTGACGGTGACGCTGTGGCCGTCGAGCATGACCGGCTGGCGGACGGCGTCCAGGACCTTCTCGATCACCGGGAAGACCGACTGCGCACCCTGGGTGCGGCGGAAGAGGATCACGAACTCGTCGCCGCCCATGCGGGCCACGACGTGCCGGCGCGGGTCGGTGGCCGCGGAGAGCCGGTGCGCTATGACCGTCAGCAGCTCGTCGCCGGCCTGGTGGCCGAGGGTGTCGTTGACGCCCTTGAAGCCGTCCAGGTCCAGGAAGCACAGGCCGAGGCGGTCCTCGGGACCGGCGCAGCGCAGCAGTTCCTCGACCGCGTCGAGCAGCCGGACCCGGTTCGGCAGGCCGGTGAGCGCGTCGTGGGTGGCCTGGTGGCGCAGCTGGTCGGTGGCGCGGCGGCGCTCGGTGACGTCCTCGTGCAGCGCGATGACCAGCGCGACCTCGCCGCCGTCGTCGCGCACGGCGGTGGTGCGCACGTGCGTCCACACCACGCCGCCGTCGACCCGCCGGATCCGGGTGTCGGCCTCGGCCTCGGTCTGCTCGCCGGCCAGCAGGGCGTTGTAGCCGCGCCAGTACTCGCCGGGCTCGGTCGGGTCTATCAGGTTCCTTATGGTGCGGCCGCGGGCGGCGTAGGCGTCGACGCCGAGCATCTCGGCCAGCGCCGGGTTCACCTCCAGCACCTGGCCGTGCTTGTCGGTGATGACGATGCCCAGCGCCGCGTTGCGGAAGACGGTGCGGAAGCGGGCCTCGCCGGCGCGGTAGGCGGTGAGCACGGCCTCGTGGATGGAGGCCTGCTCGGCGCGGGTGCGCTCGCGCAGTCCCTCGGCGAAGGCGGAGGCCAGGCCGGCGCGCAGCGCGGAGCGGGTCTCGGGACGCAGGTAGGGCGGCAGGTGGCGGTCCAGCACCTCGATGGTGACCGCGACGCAGGCGCCCTGAAAGCAGTGCGCGTCGATGAGCACGCCGGCCGCCTGCACGCCGATCTTGCGGGCCAGCTCGGGGTCGTCGGGGACGGCCACGACCTGCTCGGCGAGCGGGGTGACGACGCGCAGCGCGTGGTCGAAGCCGAGCGGCGTGGCCGCGGCGGCGGACAGGGCGACGGCCCAGGCGCGGGCGAAGGCGTCGATGGGGCCGGCGTCGGGGTCGGGATCGGCGGACACCGACGGGGCGGCCGTGCCGGACAGGTCGGCGGTTTCGCGGGCGGCCGGGTCGGTGGTGGTGGCGAAGCTGACGTCGACCAGGCCGGGGATGTCGGAGGCGGCGACGTCGGGAGCGGCGATATCGGGGGAAGCGACGTCGGCGGCAGCGGCCTCAGACGTGGCGCCGTTCGTCGCATCGCCGGAATCGGACCGCGACGCACCAGGCTCGAAGACGGCCCGAGGCCCCGTGTGCGCCGGCGGCGCCGTATGCGCCTCCAGCGGTCCCGTATGAGCTTCCAGCGGCGCCGTGGAAGCCCCCAGCCCGGATCCGGGATCGGAACCCCCGACCCCGAACTCCGTGTACCGTGCCACCACCGGCCGCCTCTCCGCCTGATCAGCCGGTCGTGGAGCCGGGCTTGACCCCGACCGCGGCGTAGGAAGCGTAGCGGTCATGATCCTGCTCGGCACGCGCTTGCTCTTCGGCGTCCGGGCGCCACAGCTGCACCTGCACCACGCCGGGCTCCAGGATCGTGAACCCGTCGAGCAATGCCTCGATCTCGTCGTGCGTGCGCCAGTACATCGGCTCCGGGGAGTTGGTGTTCCACATCTGGAGCATCTTGACGACGTCGCCGGACTGGCCGTCGTTGGAGGCGTGCTGGACGATCAGGTGGCTGCCCGGCGCCATGGCCGCCTGCAGCGTCTTGACCAGGGCCGCGGGGTCGTCGGCGGCGGAGACGAAGTGCAGCAGCGAGCACAGCAGCACCGCGACCGGCCGGTCGAAGTCGATCAGCGCGCGGACCTCGGGGTGGTCCAGGATGGCCTGCGGGGAGCGGGCGTCGGCCTGGATGAACACCGCGCCGGGATCGTCGGCGAGGATGACCTCGCCGTGCGCGACCGCGACGGGGTCGTGGTCGACGTAGACGACGCGCGCCCCGGGCACCGTCTCGCGGGCGGTCTCGTGCACCGGGCCCATCGTCGGGACGCCGGCGCCGATGTCGATGTACTGGTCGATCCCGGCGGCTGCGGCGGTGCGGACCGCGCGCTGCAGGAACATCCGCACCTGGCGGGCCAGGTCGGGCATGTCCGGCTTGAAGGCGATGGCCTGCTCGGCGACCCGGCGGTCAACCTCGAAATTGTGCGACCCGCCCAGGAAGTAGTCCCAGACCCGGGCCGAGCTGGGCTGGTCCAGGTTGATGGCGGCCGGGGCCCATTCCGGTCTGCTGTCGGTCATGTCTGGAACCTTCCGGGTGTGGGGTTCCCGCAGGTGGGGGGCGGGTGTGCTGCCGTGGTGCCCGGTCGGTCCGGGTGGGGGCCGGCGGGGGGCGGCCGGGCACCACGTCAAGGCGCTGATCTACATGTTAATCATATGTCCGGCGAGTCCGTGGATCGCTTCCTTCACCGCTTCGCCGAGAGTCGGGTGAGCGTGGATGTTTCGACCTACTTCGTGGACCGTCAGGTCCCACTGCTGCGCCAGCGTGAGCTCGGGCAGGAGCTCGGTCACCTCAGGGCCGATGAGGTGCGCGCCGAGGAGTTCTCCGTACTTGGCGTCGCTGATCACCTTCACGAAGCCGACCGCGTCGCCCAGGCCCGCGGCCTTGCCGTTGGCGCTGAACGGGAACTTGGCGACCTTGACGTCGAAGCCCTCCAGCCGGGCCTGCTCCTCGGTCCAGCCGAAGCTGGCGATCTGCGGCTGGCAGTAGGTGGCGCGCGGGACCATGACGAAGTCGATCTCCATCGTCTCCGCGCCGGCGATGGTCTCGGCGGCCACCACGGCCTGGGTCTCGGCGACGTGCGCGAGCATCACCTTGGCGGTGACGTCGCCGATGGCGAAGATGTGCGGGACGTTGGTCCGGCCGCGGCCGTCGACCGCGATCGCGCCGCGCTCGGTGAGCGCCACGCCGGTCTTGTCCAGGCCGTAGCCGTCCACGTTCGGCGCGAAGCCGATGGCCTGCAGCACCTTGTCGGCCTCCAGCACCTGCTGGGCGCCGTCCTTGCCGGTGACGGTGACCCGCACCTTGGGGCCGGAGTCGTCGATGCTGTCCACGCGGGTACCGGTGAGCACGTCGACGCCGAGCTTGCGGTACTGGCGGGCCAGCTCCTTGGAGACCTCGATGTCCTCCAGCGGGACCATGCGGTCCAGGAACTCGACGATGGTGACCTTGACGCCGTAGCTGTTGAGCACGTAGCCGAACTCGACGCCGATCGCCCCGGCGCCGGCGATGACGATGCTCTCCGGCAGCGTCGCGGACAGGATCTGCTCTTCGTAGGTCACCACGCGCGGCGAGAGCTGGGTGCCCGGCAGCAGCCGGGTGCGCGCGCCGGTGGCGATGATGCAGTGGTCGAAGGTGAGGGTTTCGGTGCCGCCGTCGGACTTGGCGACGCTGAGCGTGCGCTGGTCCAGGAACGTGCCGCGGCCGTCGTACTCCGCGATCTTGTTCTTGCGCATCAGGTAGTGGACGCCCTTGACGCGGCCGTCGGCGACCTGCCGGCTGCGCTCGAAGGCGGCGCCGTAGTCGAAGGTGATCGGGCCGTTCGAGGAGATCCCGTAGGTCTTCGCCTCGTGCTGCACAGTGTGCGCCAGCTCCGCGTTGCGCAGCAGCGCCTTGGACGGGATGCACCCGACGTTCAGGCAGACCCCGCCCCAGTAGCGCTCCTCGACAACGGCGACCGTCTTGCCGAGCTGCGTCGCTCGGACCGCCGCTGTGTACCCGCCGGGCCCCGCGCCCAGGACGACGACATCGAAATGCGTGCTCATGGCTCCGACTCTAACCGCCGGGACATATGGCACGCCTGGTGACCGGTGGGGGTGTGGGACTCACGGCGTTGGAAAGGGCTGGTCCGGGGGTTGTTTGCGGGTCGGGCGGGCGGGGTAGGGCGCGCGCCGGCCGGGTCGCGGCTGGTGGGGCCGGTGATGCGGGGTGGCGCGGGTGGGGTGCGGATGGATGAGGGTCCGGGCGGGGTGCGGATCGGGTCCGGACGGGGTGCGGATCGGGTCCGGGTGGGGGCCGGATCGGGTCCGGGTGGGGGCCGGATCGGGTCCGGGTTTCGGCGAGTGTCCGCCGCGCTGTGCTGATCGGCGGCGGCTACTTTGAGACCGTGCAGGAACTGATCACCACCCCGGCCGGCGACGCCCGCCTGACCCGCTTCCCGACTCCGTCGCGCACCAAGCGCCGGGCGCTGCTGGCGCTCGGGCACGGGGCCGGCGGCGGCATCGAGGCGGCAGATCTGCAAGCTCTGGCCGTGGCGCTGCCGCCGAGCGGGATCGAGGTGGTGCTCGTCGAGCAGCCGTGGCGGGTGGCGGGCAAGAAGATCGCGCCGGCGCCGAAGACGCTCGACGAGGGCTGGATCCCGGTGGCCGAGGCCTTGCGCAAGCGCGCCCGCGCGACGCCGTTCCTGGCCGGCGGACGCAGCGCTGGGGCCCGCGTGGCCTGCCGGACCGCGCTCGGCACCGGCGCGGCCGGCGTCGTCGCGCTCGCGTTCCCGCTGCATCCGCCGGGCAAGCCGGAGAAGTCGCGGGCCGAGGAACTGCTCGACACCGGGCTGCCGACGCTGGTCGTCCAGGCCGGGGCCGACACGTTCGGCACCGCGGCCGAGTTCCCCGGGCTGCCGCCGACGCACCGGCTGGTCGGGCTGCCGGCCGGCGACCACGCGTACAAGGTGAAGAAGACTGATCCGCCCGTGCTGGACGCGCTGGTGGCGGCGGTCGCGGACTGGATCGGCGCGCTGCTGCGGTAAGGAGTCATCTAGAGTCTGGGGCATGGACCACCCCCGAGCGATGCTCTTCGATTTCTCCGGCACCCTGATGCGCATCGAGCCGGCGGAGCGGTGGGTCCGCGCCGTCGCCGAGGAGGGCGGGCTCGCCCTGGACGACGGCGAGGTCGAGCACTGGGCCCGTCGCCTGATCGAGGCCGGGGCCTGGTACGGCGCCTATCCGACGCATGTCCCGGAACACCTCGCGGAGCTCTACGAGGCGCGCGATCTGGACGAGCCGCACCACCGCGCCTGCTACACCGGGCTGATCCGGGAGTCCGGGTGGCCGTGGCCGGAGCTGGTCGAGCCGCTGTACGACCGCAGTAACGCCGCGGAGGCGTGGCTGCCGTACCCGGACGCGCTGGAGACGGTACGCGAGGCCAAGGACCGGGGGCTGGCGACCGCGGTGATCAGCAACATCTCCTTCGACATCCGGCCGCACCTGAAGCACGCCGGACTGCTGGACCTGCTGGACGCGGTGGTGCTCAGCTACGAGGTCGGGCTGATCAAGCCGGACCCGAAGATCTTCCAGCTGGCGTGCGACACGCTCGGCGTGGACCCGGCCTCGGCCGTCATGGTCGGCGACCACGCGGCCGACGGCGGCGGGTCCGCGCTCGGCGTGCGTACTTTCTATGTCGATCTGGTGCCGGTCGAGGAGCGGCCGGACGCTTTGATCAGTGTGCTGCGGGAGGTCACGGCTTCGTAGGCGGAGTCGTGGGCGGAGTCGTAGGTGGCTCGGCTGCGGCTGCGCGTTCCTCCGGCCTGCGCACCGAGCGCAGCAGCACCTCGGAGACGTCCGCGACCCGCACCGCGTCGTCGGCCTTCCCCTGCTGTTTACGGGTGTTCACGCCGTCGGTGAGCATCACGATGCAGTAGGGGCAGGCGGCGGTCACCAGATCCGGCGACGTGCCCAGCGCCTCGTCGGTGCGGGTCTCGTTGATCCGCGAGCCGATCGTCTCCTCCATCCACATCCGCGCGCCTCCGGCCCCGCAGCAGAACGACTTCTCGCGGTTGCGCGGCATCTCGGTGAGCTTCACGCCGGGGATGGTGCCGAGGATGTCGCGCGGGGCGTCGAAGACCCGGTTGTGGCGGCCGAGGTAGCAGGGGTCGTGGTAGGTGACCGCGACATCCACCTCGCCGACCGGTTTGATGCGGCCGTCCTTGATAAGGCGGGCCAGCAGCTCGGTGTGGTGCACGACCTCGTAGTGGCCGCCGAGCTGCGGGTACTCGTTGGCGAGGGTGTTGAAGCAGTGCGCGCAGGTGACGACGATCTTCTTGGCGCCGGCGGAGTTCAGCGTCTCCACGTTCTGCGACGCCAGCTCGTGGAACAGGAACTCCTGGCCCAGGCGGCGGGCGGCGTCGCCGGTGCAGGTCTCCCCCGAGCCCAGGATCATGAACTCGACGCCGGCCTCGTGCAGGAGCTCGGCGACGTTGCGGGAGGTCTTCTTGGCGTTGTCGTCGAGCGAGCCCGCACAGCCGACCCAGAAGAGGTATTCGACGTCTTCGGGGATGCGCTCCTCGCCTCCTCCGCCGAGGACGCGGACCTCGAAGGGCAGGCCGGCGGTCCATTCCAGGCGGGCCTTGGCGCCGCGGCCCCACGGGTCGCCGTTCTTCTCCAGGTTGCGGAGCATCGTGCCGGCCTCGCGGGGGAACTCGGCCTCGATGAGGACCTGGTAGCGGCGCATGTCGACGATGTGGTCGACGTGCTCGATGTCCACCGGGCACTGCTCGACGCAGGCGCCGCAGGTGACGCAGGACCAGAGGATGTCGGGGTCGATGACGCCGTTGACGTCGGCGCCGCCGACGAGGGGGCGCTGGGCCTCTTTGAAGACGTCCACCGCGGTCGTCTCCAGGGCCGCCTTGGCCTCCTCGCCGTCGGCGAGCAGGTACGGGGCCTTGTTCAGCGCGTGGTCGCGCAGGGCCATGATGAGCAGCTTCGGACTCAGCGGCTTCTCGGTGTTCCAGGCCGGGCACTGGGACTGGCAGCGTCCGCACTCGGTGCAGGTGGCGAGGTCCAGCAGGCCCTTCCAGGTGAAGTCCTCGATGGCGCCGCGGCCGATCTTGTCGTCCTCGCCGGGGTCCTCGAAGTCCACGGCCTTGCCGCCGGAGTAGACCGGCAGCAGCGGGCCCAGGGCGCGGGGGCGGCGGGAGAAGGCGACGTTGAACGGGGCCAGGAAGATGTGCAGGTGCTTGGAGTGCACGACCAGCACCAGGAAGCTCAGGACCACGCCGAGGGAGGCCAGCAGGCCGACGGTCTCCAGGACGTCGTTGCCGGTCTTGCCGGCGCCGTGCAGCAGGTGGCCGGCGGCCTGGCTGGCGAAGGCGCCGTGCGGGAAGGGGAAGTTGCCGGTGTTGATCTGCGCGCCGCGATAGAGCAGCAGGGTCCACATGACGTTGAAGATCATGAAGAGCACGACCCACGCGGCGGTGGTGTGCGAGCCGAAGAAGCGGGACTTGCGGCCGCGCTTGTCGGGGTTCTGCTTGACGCGTATGGCGGTGAAGGCCAGCAGGCCGACCAGGACCGCGACGATGAAGAAGTCCTCCAGGAAGCCCAGCCAGGTGTCGGTGCCGATGAGCGGGATGTGGAAGTCCCGGTCGAACAGGGCCCCGAAGCCCTCGACGATGGTGGCGCCGAGGATCATGAAGCCCCAGAAGACGGCGGCGTGCGCCAGCCCCGGGCCGGACCAGCGCAGGAGCTTGCGCTGCCCGAGGACTTCGGTGACCACCGCCCACAGGCGGGTGGCCGGCTGGTCGGCGCGCCCGGGCTCGGCCGGCTGCATCGTGCGGCCCAGGCGATAGAGCATCAGCACCCGGCGTCCGGCCAGTGCGAACGCCGTGAGCGTGATCGCCGCGCCGATGATGAGTCGTACAGCCACAGGGGCCTCCGTCCGTTGAGGGATGGTGGAACGGTCAGGCGGGATCGGACATGGGTATTCGAGCCCTGCTTTGGATCTCCGCGAGCAGCGCGGGCAGGATAGTGCGCGCGTCGCCGACGACCCCGAGCTCGGCGAGCTTGAAGATCGGCGCGGCCGGATCGTCGCCGATGGCCACGACGGTCTCCGCACCCTGCATCCCGGCCCGGTGCCGCACCGAGCCGGACAGCCCGCAGGCGAGGTAGAGCCGCGGCCGCACGGTCTTGCCGGTGAGCCCGACGCGCGCCTCCGCCGGGATCCAGCCGAGCTCGGCGGCGGTGTGCGAGCCGGCGAGGGCGGCGCCGAGGGCTTCGGCGACGTCGGCGAGGACGGCGAAGACAGCGCGGGAGCCGACGCCGCGGCCGCCGGCGACGACGATGTCGGCGTGGTCGAGGGCGGGGTGCGCGGGGCGGGGCTTGGGGGTCGCGGCTATTCGCGGAGTGCGGGCTGTGGACGGCGCGACGGTGATGCCGCGGAGGGCCGGGGTCGCCGGAGCCGCTTCGGGGACGGCGGCTTCGGGGCGGACGGTGATGATCGGGGTGCCGCGGACGACGGTGGATTCGACGAGGTGGGAGTCGGCCAGGCAGCGCTGGGTGGCGACCGGGCCGGAAGCAAAACCAGAAGCAGAAACAGAACCGGAACCGGAACCGGAACCGGAGCCGGAAGCGGAACCGGAGCCGGAAGCGGAACCGGAGCCGGAACCGGAACCGGAGCCGGAAGCGGAACCGGAGCCGGAACCGGAAGCGGAACCGGAGCCGGAACCGGAGCCGGAGCCGGAACCGGAAGCGGAACCGGAGCCGGAACCGGAGCCGGAAGCGGAGCCGGAGCCGGAAGCAAGGCTGGAGCTTGGGCCGGGGCGGATGTCGATGGCATCGGTGATGATGCCGGCGTCGAGGCGGATCGCCAGGCGGGCGGCGGTTTCCTGGCCTCGGTAAGTGGAGGCTATGAGGATGGCCGCTGGAGTGAGGCGCCGCGCGACGGCGGCCACGAGATCGGTTTCGGTGTTTTGTGTGGGAGAACTGTCCGGGTACCAGATCTCCGTCGCCCCGTAGCGCCCCAGAACACTGATCGTCGCCTCGTCCGGCACCGTCGAGCACACCGCGATCGGCTCACCCAGCCGGCGGGCCAGCGTCAGCAGGGCGCACGTCGAGCGGCGCACCGTGCCCTCGCGCGCGTCGTGATCGACGAGCGCCGCCACTTTCGCCATCCGGCCTCCTTGCCGTGATGTCGGTTGTGCTGTCAGAGGAACTGTCGTCGGGTCAGGAAGTCGGCGATGCGGGTCGCGGCGCCGGCGGGGTCTTCGTCGTGGACGGCCTTGATGTGGTCTTCGGTGCGGGTGGCGCGGGTGACCTTCGTCGCGGCGGCGGTGAGGCCGACCTCGGCCGGGTCGATGCCCAGGTCCGGGAGGGACCAGGTGCGGACCAGCTTCTGGCGGGCGTCGGCGATGGCCTCGAAGCGGGGGTAGCGGGGTTCGCCGCTGCGGGCGGTCACCGAGACCACTGCGGGCATGGCGGCGGTGAGGTCCTCGATCGTGTCGCCGTCGTCGCGGGTGGCGTGGAGCATGTCCTCGTCGGTGCGCAGGGTGTCGCAGTAGCACAGGGCCGGGACGCCGAGGCGTTCGGCGAGCATCGCGGGGATCACGGACATGGCCGAGTCGGTGGAGGCGGTGCCGCAGAGCACCAGGTCGAAACCGAGGCGGCGGCAGGCGGCGGCCAGGACCAGGGAGGTGGCCGGGGCGTCGCTGCCGTGCAGGGCGTCGTCCAGGACGTGCACGCCTTCGTCCGCGCCGCGCGCCAGGGCCGTGCGCAGAGCGGCGGAGGCGCCGGACGGCCCCATGGTCAGGGCGGTCACCTGCACGTCGAGACGACGGCAGGCGATGCGCGCGGCCTGCTCGACCGCGTACTCGTCGGCGTCCTGCAGGCGGCAGCGCACCGCCGCGCGGTCCACCGTCAGGTCCTGGGCGAACGACACCTCCCCGATGGCCCGCGGGACATGCTTGGTCAAAACGACGATCTTCATCCCACACCTCGCAACCTGCTGCGGGAGTGTAGAGGGCTGATGACCAATGGAGAAGACCCCTGACTCACGCGAACGTGCGTCAGGGGTCTGGTGAATCTGTGTCAAATGGTGAATCTGGCGGCAGGGTCGCCCCCGGCGGTCAGTGGACCAGCGTGTAGCCGGCCTCGTCGACGGCGGCCTGGACGGCCTCGACCGTCAGCGGCGCGGCGCTGGTGACGGTGACCTCGCCGGTCTCCAGCACCACGTCCACGTTCCGCACGCCGTCGATCGCGCCGACCTCCTCCGTCACGGAGTTGACGCAGTGGCCGCAGGTCATGCCGGAGACGGTGTAGACGGCGGTGGTCACGTTCTCGGACACGATGGTCTCCTTCGGCTCGGCGGCGACGGCTTCGGCGGCAGGGGCGGCACAACAAGAACAGCCCGAGGCGGCGGTCGCCTCGTCCTGGATCACGGTCAGCTCGGTCATGACGGCAACTATACCCCCCTAGGGTATTGCGGCCCCGGGGCCCTGTTGTGATCTCACTCACAGCAGGGCTCCGGGGCGTCGGTCGGCGACCGTCAGCGGACGTCCAGCGTCACCGCCGCCGTGTGCAGCACGCCGCCGGTCTGGAACTGCAGGTACATCCGCCACAACCCGGCCTTCGGCAGCGTCGCCTCGAAGGTCAGGTCCGGACCCCCGGTCGGGGTGGTCGCGACCCCGCCCTGCGGATGCAGGTGCGCCATCGCCAGGTCCCCGGCGTGGAAACCGGAGAGGTGCGCGTAGGTCTCCAGGTACGGCTCCAGGTCGGTCACCGGCTTGCCGTCCTTGGCCACCGACACCTTCAGCGGCATCGCCATCCCGGCCATGAGCTGCGAGGAGTCGACGGTCAGGGTGTAGCCGTCGACCGTGGTCGTGGCGGATGCGGCAGGCAGCGGCCGGTCCGGAGCCGACCCCGCGGACGTCGCCTGCTTGGACAGCACCAGCGGCACCGCCTTGCCATCGGCGCCCTTGGCGATGAACTGCGCGTAGACCCGGTACGTGCCGGGGCCGGCGGCCTCGGTCGGCGCGGTCCACGTGCCGTCCGGGGCCATGGTCGGGTGCACGTGCTGGAAGCCCGACAGGTCCGAGCGGATCAGGTAGAAGTGCATGAGCTTGGTCTGCTCGGCCTCGAAGGCCGTGACCGGCTTGCCGTCGGGGCCGAGGATGCGGAAGCCGAAGCCGGCGGTCGCGACGGAGTCGGCGGTCGGGGCGAAGGTGTAGCCCTGCGCGGTGGTGGCCAGGCCGTCGCCCATGTACATGGGGTCGTCGTCGGTATGGGCCATGCCGGCCATCGAGGAGTGGTGGCCGGCGGAACCGGAGCCGCAGGCGGTCACGAGCAGAATGCCTGCCAGTGCCGGGACGAGCACGAGGAAACGGACACGATTGGTCGAACGCATGAGAACGGGAGCCTTCCGGTGAATACGTGAACTGACGGCGGAGGAAGCCGTCTGTCACGTCCGGGAGACGCTCAGTTCGCGCAGGATCTGGATGCCGTGCCGCGGTGGGCCATGCGGCCAGCGGGGGCCGATGAGGCACACGCGGAAGGCGAGCCGGGGTCGCCACAGCGCTATGACGATGAGAAACAGCGCGAGGAACAGGCCGGACAGACCTTCCGGACGGAGCGGGACGCAGGTCATGTCGGCCTGCATGTGGTCAGACATCGGACCCGGATCGCCGTCCGTGGCGGGTGCGTCAGCGTGCGGCGGCATGACTGAAGCCATATGCGAAGACGCCGGTATCGGCATCCCGTGCATCGACGGGGCGCTGAGCCCGTGCATCAGGAACAGCCCCGCGAGCACCGTGAACAGCAGCATCGCGCGCCGCCGCCCGGCCCCTGCGGCCATCGTTCCTCCCGCGCTCGATACCAGCTACCGGTATAGGGTAACCCTCGGGAGGCGGAGACCATGGGTGCGATCACGCACGCGTTGAAGATCACGGGCTCGATGACGTGGGAGATCACCTGGGCGTTGATCCTGGGGTTCACGCTCTCGGCGATCATCCAGGCGGTGGTGCGCAAGTCCACGATCGTGCGGCTGCTCGGCGACGACCGGCCGCGGACGCTGGCCGTGGCCTCGTTGCTGGGGGCGGCGTCGTCGTCGTGTTCGTACGCGGCGGTGGCGCTGGCGCGCTCGCTGTTCCGCAAGGGTGCGAACTTCACCGCGGCAATGGCGTTCGAGATCGGCTCCACGAACCTGGTGCTGGAGCTCGGCGTGATCCTGTGGCTGCTGCTGGGCTGGCAGTTCACGCTGGCCGAGTTCATCGGCGGGCCGGTCATGATCGTGGTGCTGGCCGTGCTGTTCCGCCGGTTCCTGACGCCGGGGCTGGTGCGGGAGGCGCGGGAGCAGGCGGACCGCGGGATCGCGGGCTCCATGGAGGGGCACGCGGCGATGGACATGTCGGTCGCCGGGGACGGCCCGTTCCTGCGGCGGCTGCTGTCGCGCGCCGGGTTCACGTCGGTGTCGCACGTGTTCGTGATGGAGTGGGCCGCGATCCTGCGGGACCTGGTGGTCGGGCTGTTCATCGCCGGGGCGATCGCCGCGTGGGTGCCGGACTCGTTCTGGCGGCACTTCTTCCTGGCCGGGCACCCTGTGCTGGCCGGAGTGTGGGGGCCGCTGGTCGGACCGCTGGTGGCGGTGGTGAGCTTCGTGTGCTCGATCGGGAACGTGCCGCTCGCGCTGGTGCTGTGGAAGGGCGGGATCAGCTTCGGCGGGGTGACGGCGTTCATCTTCGCGGACCTGCTGATCCTGCCGATCCTGAACATCTACAAGAAGTACTACGGGCGGCGGGCCGCGTGGTTCCTGCTGTGGACGTTCTTCATCGCGATGGCCGGCGCCGGGTACGTGGTGGAGCTGCTGTTCGACGCGTTCGGGTGGGTGCCGGGACGCGGGGGGATGGCGGTGATGAGCGAGGGCGTGAAGTGGAACTACACGTCGTGGCTGAACATCGTGTTCCTGGTGCTGGCGCTTGTTCTGGTGGTGCGCTTCGTGCGCAGCGGGGGGATGGCGATGATGCGGATGATGGGCGGCGGTCCGGACGACATGGCCGGGCATGCCCACGGCGACGGGGCAGGAGACGAGCACGAGCACGGCGCGATGCACCACGGCGAACACTAGAGGCACGTCACCGGCGTTTGGGCGAGAATACCGACCATGGTCGACTCTGCGAACTCCTATCTTCTGGTCGGCGGCTACGGCGTGGGCGTGCACTGCCTGCGCTACGACGCCGACGGCACGCTGTCCCCGGTGACGTCGGTGGACATCGCCGATCCCTCCTACGTCGTCTACGACGACGCACGCGGCGTCCTGACGGCGGTGGTGGAGCAGGAGCCCGAGGGCCGGGTCGCCTCGGCGCGCTTCACCGTCGCCGAGGGCGGCGCCGACGTGCGCGACCAGACCGCCAGCGGCGGCGCGGCGCCGTGCCACCTGGCGCTGCACCCGGACCGGAACACGCTGTTCGTCGCCAACTACGTCTCCGGCACCGTCGGCGTCTTCCCCCTGGACGCCGAGGGCCGGGTCACCGGCTCCGAGCCCGCGCAGGTGATCCAGCACAGCGGCTCCGGGCCGCGCGCCGACCGGCAGGAGGGCCCGCACGCGCACCAGGTCGTGGTGTCGCCGTCGGGGCGCTGGCTGCTGGCCGTGGACCTCGGCACGGACACGGTCTACGTGTACGCCTACGAGCACGGCCGCCTCTCGGCGCACAGCCACGTCACGCTGCCCGGCGGCTCGGGTCCGCGCCATCTGGCGTTCCACGGCTCCGGGAACCACTTCTACGTGCTGAACGAAGTCTCCTGGACGATCGCGGTGTGCTCCTGGGACGAGGCGACCGGCGTCGGCAAGGCGGGCCCGGAGGTGCAGAGCCGGGCCGAGGTCGACCGCGTGAAGTCCGACGAGGCCTGGTGCGCGGCGATCCGGGTGTCCGCCGACGACCGCTTCCTGTACGCGTCCAACCGCATCGACGACACCATCGCGGTGTTCGCGATCGTCGAGGACGGCGCGGGCCTGGTCCCGGTCGAGGTGGTGCCGGCCGGCGGGGCCTGGCCGCGGGACATCGTGCTGTCCCCGGACGGGACGCTGCTGTTCAGCGCGAACCAGCACTCTGACTCGATCACGGTGTTCCGGGTGGACGACGAGAGCGGGCGGCTGACGCCGGTCGGGGCGCCGTACCCGGTCAAGACCCCGGCGTCGGTGCTGCCGATCTCGGCCTGACGCGCGGCGCTCTACGCACGGCGAGAACGAACAAGGGGAACCGCGGCGGCAGTGATGACACCACCACCGCGGTTCTCCCCTCCGGGGACTTCAACTCGATCGAGCGGGTGTTCTCTTCCGGAAATCGGAGCTCAAAAAGAACCCGATCCCGAAGAGGACCGACCTCACTCCGAATCAGTCGCGGCGAGCACGGCCATTCTGCGGCCGTCGGGCCGGACGGCGACCAGCCCGATGTCGCAGATGATCCCGGAGTACCAAGGCGCGTCCGCGTCGAAGCGATACCAGGCGCAGCGCTGGGCCCACAGCACCACGTCCAGCGCGCCGGCATCCTCCGGCGCTCCGGCGAGCGCGGCCAGCGAGCGCCAGGCGAACAGGCGGCTGTAGGCGCCGAAGCGGCCCCGGCCGTGGGCGCCTCCGTCCAGGGCCGCATGGAACAGAGACCACCAGGCTTCGTCCACGGCGATGCCGGAGACCGACAGCCGGACCGGCATGTCGCCGGGTTCGATGCACCGCAGGCCGAGCGTGGCCAGGGTCTCGGGAACGTTCGGCGGCGGGACCGGCCCGCCGAGGTCGAAGACCCTCGCCTCGATCCGGCCGTGGGAGTCCTCGACCCAGTTCATGACGGCGGCGGACAACCTGATCGAGGCCATCGGGGTGGTCAGGTCGGCGGCGAAGCGCCTGCGGTGCGCGCGGGGATGGAGGGTGATCTCGCGGCCTACGGTGCCGTTGACCGTGCCGCTGAAGCCGCCGCTGAGGGCGCCGCCGGCCCTGGTACCGCTTGTGCCACGGACCGAAGGGCCCCGGTCCCAGCCACGTTCGAACCCGGCCAGGTCCAGCGGCAGCCAGCCCAGCGGATGGCGGCGCATCGCGGCCGTGGCGGCCCACTCGGTGATCCAGGACCGGCCGCGCGCCGTGCCCTCGCGGAGCACGATCTCGTGCACCAGGCAGGCGCGGAAGGTGTCGCCGACGTCGTCCGCCAGGCCCTGGCCGATGAACGCGTCGGCGAAGGTCGCACGCCGCCGGTGCGCGGCCAGGCGCGCGGCGGCGATGCGGTCGATGTCGTGCCCGGCCGCGCGGCTGGCCGCGATCAGCCGGAGCGTCTGCGGGAGGTCGCCCTTGCCGGACACCTCGACGAGGAGCTTCATCAGGTGGTCGAAGATGTACAGGTACTGCCAGGCCCGCGGTTCGGCGCGGTGCGCCGCCAGCAGCGCGACGCCGAGGTCGCCGAGGTACCAGCTGTCGCCGTCGGCGCAGCGCCGCTCGGACTCGCCGCGGACCCAGCGGACGACCTTCTCGCTCTCGGCGCCGTGGGTGCGGCCGAGCTCGCGCAGCGACCGGATGGTCTGCTCGATCTGATCCGCCACGCCGTGAGCGTACGAACACTGCGATACCCGCGATGACGGTGTTTTTGCCGCGCGTCTGTCACGGTTCCTGTCGCGAGTTCGCTCACGACCTCCGTCACGACCTCCGTTACGAACTTCGCCGGGCGTCCCAGGCGGCGAACAGGGCACGCTCCTTGTCCTCGCTGAGCCCGTGCGGCCGGCGCGGCTGGTAGGTACGCCGGACGGTCCCGCCGTCGGCCGCCATCCAGGTCCAAGTGTCGCGGACCGTCTCGCGCAGTGGACGGCAGCGCAGGCCGGCCGCCTCGGCCCGGGAGGTGTCCGCGTCCCACGGCACGTCGCCCGGCGGGATCCAGATCGGCAGCTCGCTCCAGAAGCCGACGTCGGGCTGCGTCTCCAGGAACGCGCCGTCGACCCACTCCAGCTGGGCCGGGGAGCCGGTGGCGTCGATGCAGGCTTCGAGGAGTTCGCCGTAGGTGGAGGCGTTGGAGGGGGTGCCGGCGACGATGTAGCCGCCGGTCAGGCCCTGGTCGATGGCGCCGAGGGTGAACCGTGCGATGTCCCGGACGTCGATCGGGTTGATGAGGTAGCCGGGCTCGCCGGGAGCCAGGGTTCGCAGATCGCGCGTGGTGCCGGCGGCGGCCATCCGGAGCAGGAGCGCGGGCAGCCGGCCGACGTCCTCGTGCGGGCCGAGCAGCAGGCCCAGGCGCAGGGACAGGGCCCGGCCGGGGAAGTCGCGCTCGACGACGCGTTCGCAGCCGGCCTTGAGGGTGCCGTAGTCGCCGTCGTCGGGGCCGGCGTCCGGGGAGCAGTCGTGGAGCGGCGAGTCGTCGGCGACGGCCTCGGTCGGCCAGGCGGGGAAGACGTTGATGGTCGACATGAACACGTAGGCCGCGGCGCGGTCCGCGAGGGCGCGGACGGAGTCACCGACCACCCGCGGGACGTAGCCGGAGGTGTCGACGATCGCGTCCCAGGGGCCTTGGTCGGCCAGGCGGGCCAGGTCCTCCTTCGACTCGCGGTCGCCGCGCACGGACTCGACCCCGGGGACGTCCGGGGCGGTGCGGCCGCGGTTGAAGACGGTCACCTCGTGGCCGGCCGCCAGCGCCTCGGCCGCGACGGCCCGGCCGAGGAACGCGCTGCCGCCGAGTATGAGAAGTCGCATGGGGCCACCCTCGCAGGGGGCGGAGGGCGGGGGCCACCTCTGTCTGCCGACAGCGTAGGAGTGCTTACAGCGGAGGAGTGCCTACAGCGTGAGTTGCGTGATCGTGTAGATCAGCAGCCCGGCCAGCGCGCCGACCACCGTGCCGTTGATCCGGATGAACTGCAGGTCCCGGCCGACCTGGAGCTCGATCTTGCGGGAGGTGGCCGGGCCGTCCCAGGCCGCGACGGTGTCGGTGATCAGGGACGTGATCTCCTGGCGGTAGGTGGTCACCAGATGCACCGCCACCTCGCGGACCCAGCCGTCGGCCTTCTCCTGGATGGTGGTGTCGGTCTCCAGGCGGTGGCCCAGGCTCTGCAGACCCTCGCGCGCCCGGATCTGCAGGTCGCTGCCCGGGTCCTCGGCGGCCTCTATCACCGCCTGGCGCATGGCGGTCCAGCCCGAGCCGACCAGGCCCTGCAACGCGGGGTGGTCCAGCAGCTCGGTCTTGAACTTGTCGACGCGCGCGCGGGTCGCCGGGTCGGTCTTCAGCTCCTGGGCGTAGTCGGCGAGGAAGCGGTCCAGCGCGCCGCGCACCGGGTGGTTCTGGTCGTCGCGGACGCTGCCGGCCAGCTTCACCAGCTCGCGCTGGATGCGGCGGGCGACGGCGTCGTCCAGGAAGCGCGGGGACCACAGCGGGGCCTCGTTGGAGACCGCGTTGTTGATCGCCTCGGGGTGCGCCTCCAGCCAGTCGTGGGCGCGCACCGCGATCATGTCGACGACCTGGTGGTGGTTCCCGGACTCGGTGACGCGCTGGAGCAGGCCGCCGAGCGGGGTGGCGAGGTCGGCCTTGGCCAGCCGGGTGGTGACGGCCTCGCCGAGGATCTTCTGGATGTCCTCGTCGCGCAGCACGGTCAGCACGCCGCGCACCGCGGTGGCCAGCTCCTTGGTGACGCGGGCGGCGTTCTCCGGCTGCGAGAGCCACTGGCCGGTGCGGCGGGAGATGCCCAGGGCGGACAGCCGGCCGCGGATGACGTCCTCGGACAGGAAGTTCTCGCCGACGAACTCGCCCAGGCCCTCGCCGAACGCGTCCTTGCGCTTGGGGATGATCGCGGTGTGCGGGATCGGCAGGCCCAGCGGGTGCTTGAACAGGGCCGTGACGGCGAACCAGTCGGCCAGGCCGCCGACCATGCCGGCCTCGGCGGCGGCCTGGATGTAGCCGGTCCAGCCGGTGACGCCGTGGTTCTGGAGGATCTTCATGGTGATGTAGACGACCGCGGCTCCCAGCAGGAACCCGGTCGCCACGCTCTTCATGCGGCGCATCCCGTGGCGCTTCTGCAGTTCGCTGGTGGTCAGCGGTTCACTGGGCCGCGCTTTCGTCACGATCGTTATTGTGGCCCAGCGAGCGGACTTGCGCCGAGCCAACGGCTCGATAGCGGTCCGGGTCGCAGGTGAAGATGATGATTTGGGTGGGTTCGGGCGTGCTTCCGGCGCCGCCTGCGTGGTTGAGGAGCGCGCCGAGCATGCGGCGGCGGCCGGGGTCGGCGGCGCCGAGCGCGTCGTCGATGATCACCGGGACGCCGCCGTCCGGCCCGACCAGCGCGGCGCACGCCAGGCGCACGCACATCGCGACGGCTTCGCGCGCACCGGTCGAGAGCTCGGCGTAGGGGTCGGTGCGGCCGTCGAGGGTCCGGGAGGCGATGCGCAGGTCGGCGTCCACGGCGACGCCGAACGAGGCCCCGAACACCAGGCGGCCGAAGCGCTCGACCTGCTCCTTGAACGGGCCCTGATAGGCGCGGGTGGCCTCGTCGCGGCGGCGCAGGAGGGTTTCGTGGAGCAGCTGCGCGGCCTCGGCGCGGGCCGTGACCGAGGCCAGGTCGCGCTCAGCGGCGTCGCGGCGGGCCTCGGCTTCGCGGTGCCGGTCGGCGAGGTCGTCGCCGACGGCGTCCAGGCGCCCGGCGAGGTGCTGGAGGGCTTCGCGGGTGTCCTTGATCTCGGACTCGGTACGGCCCACGACGTCACGGGCATTGCGCAGCAGCAGCTCGACCTGCTCGGGCTCGGCCTCGCGGTAGGCGGCCTCGTGCGCGGCCCGGTCCTGGACGGCGGTGGCGAGCGCCTTGGCCGCGTCGGCGTCGCGCTCCTCGACCACCGGATCGGCGGCGGCGAGCCGGGCCTGGGCCAGCCGGGCCCCGGCGGCCTCGTACTCGGCGGCCAGGTGCTCGGCGCGCCCGGCGAGCTTCTGGGCCTCGGCGGCGAGCTCGTTGGCCCGCACCTCGGCCAGCCGCAGAGCGTCGGAGGCGCGCTCCAGGTTGGCGGCGGTCTCCTCGGACTCGGCGCGCCGGAGCTCGGCGACGGTGTCGGCCTCGTCGCGATCGACCGGCGGCAGGACGGAGGGATCGCGACGATCGAGGTGGTCGGCGATGCGCGCCTCAAGCCGAGCCTGCTCATCGGCGAGCGCGGCAGGGTCCTTGCTCAGCTTCTTGCGCGCGGACTCGGCGGCGGCCAGCGCGGCCCGCGCCTCGACGTGCCGCTGGAGGCGCACGCGGGCGGAGGCGAGGTCGCGCACGCCGGCCTGGAGGCAGAGCGTGGCGAGGGCGGCCTCGGCGGTGTCGAGCTCGGCGCGGAGCTCGCGCTCGCTGGCGCCGGGGGCGAGGGTGACGCGCAGGACGCCTTCGGCTTCGATGACGAGGTGGTCGGTGATGCGGCGGACGAGGGGGTCGGCGAGCGCGGCGACAGTGCGGGCTTCGGGGATCAGCGATGCCGCCGCGCCGGCGCGGGCTTCAGGCACAGAAGCGCCTGCTTGCTCGGCATCAAGCAGACCAGCATGCGCCGCGAGCACCGCAGTAGCACCGGTTTGCTCGGCCGCCAGCGAGCCTGCTGCGCGCGCTTCAGGAAGCGCTGCGGCGGCGGACTGGCTGGTCTGCTCGGTGCCGAGCATCCCTGAACTGCCGGCCGCCAGCGCGTCGGCCGCCGACACCGTCACCACCGCGCTCCCGAGCCGCTCGACGCGGACCGTCGCGGCGGCGACCTCGATCGTGGTGCGGGCGTCGCGGACGCTACGGTCGGCTTTGTCGATCGCGTCGACCGCGCGGTCGTCGATCTCGGTGGCAGCGGTCTCGGCGGCGGCGAGCTCGACTTCGCGGTCGGATTCGGACAGGGCTTCGCGGTCGGCGCGGACGCGTTCGAGTTCGTAGGCGTCGCGCATCCAGCGGTAGTCGGCGTCGGCTTCCTGGTAGCGGCGCAGCGCGTGGCGGTGTGCCTCGTCGGCGGTGCGGTGCATCGCCAGGGCGCCGGTGCGGCGGTCGTCGGCTTCGGTGCGGAGTTCGGCGTGTGCGGCGATCTGCGTGGTGAGCGTGGCGAGTTCGCCCTGGTAGTCGCTCACGCTCTGCACCAGCGCCTGCCGCGCCTCCCAGGCGCCGGCGGCCAGTTCCGCGTCGCGCGAGGCCCGGTCCACCAGCGCGTCGGCGCCGTCGCGGCGGGCCCGCAGGGTCTCCACGTGCTTGGCGCGCCGGCCGTACTTCTCGACGTCGCCGCGGTCGGTCAGCAGCCGCTGCTGCAGGTCGGTCAGGCGCGCGGTGACCTCGCCGTGGCGCTCGGTGTCGGCCTCGACGCGCGCCAGCGTCGCCGCCAGCTCGGCGGCCTCGGACGTGGCGGTCGCGGACGCGTCCAGCTTGGTCCGGTACTCCCCCGTCGGCTGGCGGTTCTTCGCGGTGAAGTAGCGCGCGAACTCCTTCTCGACGCGCTGGACCAGCGTGTCCTCGTCAGCCGCGCCGGGGCCCGAGGCACCGCCGGCGGCCGTGTCCAGGGCCGCGCGCAGGGAGGCGCTGCCGGCGATGCGGTCCACGTCGAAGGGCTTGTCCTGCAACACGCGCAGGGCCTTGAACAGGTCGTAGTCCGTGGCCTGATTCAGGATCGCCAGGACCCGCTCGTGCGCCTCGCGTCCGGTCAGCGTCTCCGGGGACGGCGCGAGGATCCGCAGCTCGGTCAGCGGACGCAGCCAGCGCTTGCGGTACACCAGGTGGTACCCGCCGACCCGGAACTCGGCCTCGACCTCGGGGCTGGCGTCGCTGTGCCGTGGCTTGACGGCGCGCACCGCCTCCTTGCGGGAGGAGTCGAGCTCGTCCAGCAGCAGGCCGAAGGCCTCGATGGTGCTGCTCTTGCCGGACTCGTTCGGGCCCTCGACCACGGTCACACCGTGCTCGGCGAACGTCAGCTCCCGGTCGGCGACGCCGCGGAAGTCGGTCAGCCGGATCCGCAGCAGCCTCACGAAGCCCTCCCGGAGACGGAACCGACGACAGAACCGGAGCCGGAACCGGAACCGGAGCCCGAGAGCCGCACCAGCAGCCCGAGCGCGTCCGAAGCCTGCCGCGCGGTCGCCTCATCGCCGGCGGCCGCCAGCTCCCGCAGGTCCTCCAGCGCCCGCGCCGCGAAGCCGGTCAGGCCGAGCGCGTCGAAGTCGTCGTCGGCGGGGCGGATCGCCAGGTCGGTGCGGCTCGACGAGTCGCGGAAGCCGGCGAACAGGTCGGCGGCCTCCTCCCGGACCGCGTCGAGCGCGTCCTTCTCGGCGACCGACAGGGTCCCGCGGAGCGCGAAGTTCAGGATCGTCCGGTCCTTGTCCGGCCGCGCCGCCAGCCGGTCGCGGAGCGCCGCGACGTCGGCCGCGCCGGAGACCTCGACCGTGACCGGCTCGAACCGCCAGGTCCCGACCCGGTGCCGGGTCACTGTCGGCGGCCCCTGGAGGTCGGCCTCGTCGATCTCCACGATCAGGACGTTGCCGGCGTCCACCTCGTCGAAGTCCGTCGGCTCCGGCGCCCCCGAGTACCACACCCGGGGCGTGACCTCAGTGGTCGAATGCCGGTCACCGAGCGCGACGTAGTGTGCCTTCCCGGCCTCCAGCGCCGCGCGCACGCCGGCGATCCGGATCAGCGCCACCGGGTCGGACTGCGGGGCGACCGCGTCCACCGCGCCGTGGCCGACGGCGACGCGCACCACGCCCGGCGAGGCCGGGTCGAGGGCGGTGAGCAGGTCGCCGAGCAGGTCCGACGTCGGCCGCTTGGAGCGCCACGGCGCGCCCACGACCTCGAAGCCGGGACGCACCTCGACGGGCTTCTCGTCGCGCAGCACCACCACGTTCTCCGGGCACGCGCGCAGGAAGCGCTCCGAGTCCCAGATCGACGCCGCGTTCAGCGGATCGTGGTTGCCCGGCAGCAGGAACACCTTCAGCGGCAGGTCCTTCAGCTTCTCCATGGCCTGCCGCACCGTGCGCGCTGACTCGGCGTTCGTCTCGAACACGTCCCCGCCGACCACCACCGCTTCGCAGCCCTCGGACACCGCCAGGCGGCCGAGCGTGGCGAGCACGTCACGCCGCGCGGCGTCGAACTGGCCCTGGCGTTCGGGGTCCAGGAACCGGCGGCTCATGCCGAGCTGCCAGTCGGCGGTGTGCAGGAATCGCATAGAGGTCCACCGTAGACGGTGGGACCGTCAGCCCGTGGCGGATCGGCGCGGTCAGGACTGGACCCGCCAGCCGGACGCGGCCAGATCCGCCGAGAGGCGGTCGGCCACGGCCGGGTCGACCAGCAGTTCCACCAGGCCGGCCTCGCGGCCCGGGGAGTGGTCGATGCGGACGTCCTCGATGTTCACACCCAGGCTGCCGGCGGTGGCGAACAGCCGCGCCAGCTCGCCGGGACGGTCGGAGATCAGCACCGGTACCGCGGTGTAAGAGGCCGAAGCCGCTCCGTGCTTGCCGGGGATGCGGGCGTGGCCGGCGTTGCCGCGGCGCAGCAGTTCGGCCAGGTCGGTGGCCCCGCGCTTGGCGGCGTCGGCATCGGAGCCGGCCACCGCGCGCAGCGCGTCGACGGCCTCGTTCAGGTCCGCGGCGTAGGCGGCCAGGACCTCGGCGATCGCCGGGGCGTTGGCCGACAGGATGTCCTCCCACAGCTCCGGGGCGCCGCCGGCGATGCGTGTCAGATCCCGGATACCGGTACCGGAGATGCGCACCGACTCCTCGCGGGCGTTCTCCAGGCGCGCGGCCATGAGCGCGGCGACCAGGTGCGGCGCGTGCGAGATCAGCGCCACGGCGTGGTCGTGCTCCTCGGTATCCATCACCACCGGCACCGCGCCGCACAGCGAGACCAGCTCCAGTGCCTGGTTCAGGGCGTCACGGGACGTGGTCGGGCCGGGGGTCAGCACCCAGGGACGGCCCTCGAACAGGTCGGCGCGGGCGGCCAGCGGGCCGGAGCGCTCGCGGCCGGCCAGCGGATGGCCGCCGATGAAGCGGCTCAGGTCGGCGCCGGCCTCCTCGGCGGAGCCGTGCACCAGCGCCTTGACCGAGGCCACGTCGGTGTAGACGCGGGCCCAGTCCTCGCGCTGCGCCTCGGCCAGGACGCGCCCTATGCGCGCCGGCGGCACGGCCAGGATGGCGACGTCCACCGGCTGGGTCGGGCGGCCGTTGTGGCCGGCGCCCAGGGAGGCCGCGGTCCGCGCGGCGGCCTCGTCGGTGTCGCTCAGGTACACCTCGATACCGCGACGCGCCAACGCCAAGGCGATGGACGTGCCGATGAGTCCGGTACCGACGACGAGGGCGGAGCGCATAAAAGCAACCCTATCGGCCCGACAGGCGAACTACTGCGCGATGTCCTTGCGCAAAGCCGCCGCGCCACCGAGGTAAACGTGCTGAATTTCATGCTTGCTACGCAGGGTCTCTACGTGCGCCAGCAGGCGGACCACACGCGGCATCGCGCCGGCGACGTCGATCTCCTGCGCGCACATCAGCGGCACGTCGACGATGCCGAGCTCGCGCGCGGCCAGCGCCGGGAACTCGCTGTGCAGGTCCGGGGTAGCCGTGAACAGCATGCTGATCAGGTCGTCGACGGCGAAGCCGTTCTGCTCCATCACCTCCTTGACCAGCTCCGTGGTGCCGGCCAACAGGTGGTCCCGGTCATCGTGGTCCAACTGGATCGCGCCTCGTACCGCCCGGACTGCCATGCGACCACTTTACTGATCTGTACCCCACGAAGATCTGCACCCTATGAAAATCTGCGGCCTACGCCGGAGCGTCGAAGCTGTGGCCGCAGGGGTAGGTCATGCCGGTCGGCAGGCTCTCGCTGCGCAGCAGCTCGAAGCGCTCGCGGGTGCCCGCGTCGTTCGGGGTGTAGACGGTCATCCGGGTCTCCGGGGTCGCGGCCACGTCGAACGTGGTGACCACGACGTTGAGCTCGCCGATCGCCGGGTGCCGGAAGACCTTCACCCGGACGCCGCCGTCGGCCACGCCGTGCTCGGCCCACAGCTCGGCGAACTCCGGGCTGGCCGCGCACAGCCGCTTCACGAACTCGTCCCAGGCCGGCTCGCCGACGTGCCGGCCGTAGCGGGCGCGGAAGTTCGCGACCATCCGGGCCAGGTCCTCCTGGCGGTTCACGAACGGGTGGCAGCACTTGGGGCTGGTGAAGCACGACCACAGCGAGTTCCGCTTGTCCTCGGGCAGGTTCACCAGGAACGGGAACAGCAGCGCGTAGGGGCGGTTCCAGGCCAGGATGTCGTTGCGGCCGTTGATCACCGAAGCCGGCAGCGGGTCCAGGCCGTCCAGGATCTCCTGGACCTCCGGGTCCAGGCGCCGGCACCCGCTCACCGCGGGGACCGCCGGGACGTCGGCCAGCTGGTACAGGTGCTCGGTCTCGGCCGGGTCCAGGCGCAGCGTGCGGGCCACCGCGTCCAGGACCTGGACGCTGGCGTTGATCTGCCGGCCCTGCTCCAGCCAGGTGTACCAGGTCACCCCCACGCCGGCGAGCTGCGCGACCTCCTCGCGGCGCAGGCCCGGGGTGCGGCGCCGGGTGCCGGTGGGCAGGCCCAGAACCTCCGGGTCGAGCCGCTCGCGCCGGCTGCGCAGGAACGAGGCCAGCTCCGAGCGGCGCGGCGCGGCGTCCTTGGCGGGGGCACGAACCGGGGACAGCGGCGGGAGGGAAACGTCTATGCTCACACCACCATGATGCATCCTCGGACATCCTGGTGCCAGGTACTGCTGGTAATAGGATAACGGGACTCCTGGTACCCCCATAAAGTCCGGCGCATCCTGGTGTTGTGACCAAGACCTTGAGCGCGTCCGGGACCGGACCGAACCAGATGACGACCTCCGCCGGCGCGGGCGCCGCGACCTTAAACCCGCCAAGACACCAGCGTACGCCGGGCGCTGCGGACGCCCCGGCCGGCAACCGCCGGTCGGGGCTGATCCTGGCCACCATCCTGGTCGGCTACTTCATGGCCCTGCTGGACGGCTCGATCGTCAACGTGGCACTGCCCAGCATCCGCGAGAAGCTGCACGCCAACGGCGCCAGCCTGCAGCTGGTCGCCGCCGGCTACATCATCGCCTACGCGGTGCTGCTGGTGACCGGGGCCCGGCTGGGCCGCATCCTGGGCCACGAGCGGCTGTTCAAGGCCGGGCTGGCCGGCTTCACCATCGCCTCGCTGGCCTGCGGCGTCGCGCAGAACAGCGGCGAGCTGATCGTCTTCCGGGTGATCCAGGGCATAGCCGCGGCGATCATGCTGCCGCAGGTGCTCAGCCTGATCCAGCAGAACTTCCAGGGCGAGGCCCGGGCCAAGGCGATGAGCGCCTGGACCGCGGTGCTGGCCTCCGGGATCGTGGTCGGGCAGGTGCTCGGCGGCGTGCTGGTGACCGCGAACCTGTTCGGGTGGTCGTGGCGGCCGGTGTTCCTGGTGAACGTGCCGATCGGGATCGTGCTGTACATCGCGGCGATGCGCTCGCTGCCCTCGGTGAAGCCGCAGAACACCGCGGCCGGCAACAAGGTGGACCTGGCCGGCGTGCTGACCCTGTCGCCGACCATCCTGGCCCTGGTGGTGCCGCTGGTGCTGGGCCACGACGAGCACTGGCCGGTCTGGGGCTGGGTGCTGCTGGCCCTGACCGTGCCGCTGCTGGCGCTGTTCCTGGCCGTCGAGCGCCGGGTGGCGCGCCGCGGCACCCCGCCGATCCTGCCGGGCCGGATCCTGTCGATGTCCGGGATGAAGCCCTCGCTGGTCGTGATCTTCCTGGTCATGACGGTCTACGCCGGCAACCTGTTCGCCACCGCGATCCACCTGCAGGGCGCGCTGGGCTTCAGCGCGCTGAAGACCGGCCTGGCCTTCGCCCCGTGCGCGGCCTCGTTCGGCCTGGTGAGCTACTTCTGGCGGAACATCCCGGCGCACCTGGTCCGCCGACTGTCGGTGCTCGGCCTGCTGGTCGGCGCGGCCAGCATGGCGGCGCAGATCTGGATGTTCAAGGACGGCGGCTACGGCGGCCTGTGGTTCTACCTGAACCAGATGGTCTTCGGTCTGGGCATCGGCCTGGGCAACGCCCCGACGATGACGCTGGCCCTGATGCGGGTGCCGGTCACCGACGCGGCCGACGCCTCCGGCACGCTGGCCACGAACGCGCAGCTGGCGCAGGTCGTGGGCATCGCCTCGCTGGGCACGCTGTACCTGACGATCGCCGCCGGGCACGCGGTGCACTCCGCGGGCCACGCCATGGCCTACCTGTCGGGCGCCGGCGTGGTGGTGACGCTGGTGGCGGTGGTGTTCTCCTTCCACCTGTACCGGCTGGACAAGCACGAGCGGGCCGCGAAGGCTGTGGCTGCTGCGGCGTGAGGTGCCTGAAGTACTGAAGTAAATCGCGAAGCGCCCCCGGATGATCCGGGGGCGCTTCGCGTTGGTGGTGCTTTTCTGTGGCGCTTTTCTGTAGTGCTCTTTAGAGCCCGACGGCCTTGTAGATCGCGCCGACCTCTTCCTTGTTGAGCGGACGCAGCCGCTCCTGCTTCTGGTCGCCGAGCGAGATCGGCCCGAACTTGGTCCGCACCAGGCCGCGCACCGGGAGCCCGACGGCCTCCATGATGCGGCGGATGATGCGGTTGCGGCCCTCGTGGATGGTGATCTCCACCAGCGCGTTGCGGCCCACGGAGTCCAGGAGGCGGAAGTGGTCCACGCGGGCCAGGCCGTCCTCCAGGTCCACGCCCTCGCGCAGGCGGCGGCCCAGGTCCTTCGGGACGGTGCCGTAGACCTGCGCGCGGTAGACCTTGCGGATCTCGTAGGAGGGGTGCGCCAGCCGGTGCGCGAGCTCGCCGTCGTTGGTGAGCAGGATCAGGCCCTCGGTGTCGATGTCGAGGCGGCCGACGTGGAACAGGCGCTCGTTGCGGCCGCGGACGTAGTCGCCGAGGTTGGGGCGGTCCGGGTCGTCCATCGCGGAGACCACGCCGACCGGCTTGCTGAAGGCGAAGTGGACGATGCCCTCGGCGGTGGAGATGCGCATGCCGTCCACGCGGATCACCGCGGTCTCGGGGTCCACGCGCATGCCCTGGTGGCGCACGATCTCGCCGTTGACCTCGACGCGGCCGGCGGCGATCAGGTCCTCGCTGACACGGCGGCTGCCGACGCCGGCCTGGGCCAGGACTTTCTGGAGGCGGACGCCTTCTTCGTTGGGGTCGGCGAAGGGGTCGTAGTCGCGCCAGTCGCGGCCGCCGGAGGTTGCTCCGGCACCGGATGCAGAGCCGGAACCGGCGCCTGCGGGGCGGGCGCTGGACTTGCCGGGGGAACGTCCGCCGGCGGGGGCGGGCTTGCGTCCGCCGGATCCCGCTCCGGTCTGCCGGGAGCCCGCGGAGCCGCCAGAGCCGCCGGAGCCGGATCCCCGGGATCCACCGGCGGAGCCGGAGCCGCGGCCTCCACCGGACTTACTGGGCTGGGAACGGCGAGCGGGGGTGTTCATGGCAACCATTGTCCCCTATCTGGGACCCCCGCTCGTCCGCCCTCGTTCAGCCGGGCTACACGCCCGATGTGTGCGGGCCGGCGGCCGTCTGGCTCTGGCCGTTCAGCTCTGGCTGTTCAGCTCTGGCCGTTCAGCTCTTGATGATGGAGCCGGTGTAGTCGGTGTCGTTCTCGTAGACGCAGGTGATGTCATGGTAGCCCTGCGCCCAGGTGCTGTCGTCGGCGAAGAGCATGCTCGGCTGCGCGTTCTGCGGCAGCTTGGACTCGTCGACCTTGGTCTTGGCCGCGCTTTCGCAGAGCGGCTGGGCGTTGGTCGTCAGCTCGTCGTCGGTCGGGGCCACGGAGGTGGCACCGGGGTAGGTGAAGCTGTAGAACGCCTGCGCGTCGTGGGGCTGGGTGCAGGGGATCGCCTTCACCGAGGCGAAGCCGGTCGCGGCGTCGGTCGGCTTCTCGTAGCAGTCGCCGGCGTGGAGGCTGACGGCGTCCAGGGTGCCGGCCTTGCTGATGGTGCCGGAGGCGTCGCGGTGGGACTTGTGGGCGTTGTTGACCAGGTAGCTGATGCCGCCACCGATCACGATGACGGCGACCACGCCGAGGCGGACGTACAGCAGGATCGGGCGGCGCTTGCGCTTGGGGGCCGGGCCGTAGTTGGCGGGGCCGCCGTTGCCGTACGGGTTCTGCGGGGCCTGGGCGTAAGGGTTCTGCTGCTGGCCATGCGGGTTCTGCTGGCCATAGGGGTTCTGCGGCTGCGCACCATAGGGCATCTGGTCCTGAACCGGCGCGTAGCTCCCGCCGGGACCAGATATGCCCTGGTAGGGCGGCTGGTTGGTTTGAGGTTCGGTCATGGCGGGAAGAGTAGTGGGCCGCGCCGACAACGTATTGCTCAGTTGACACAGAGATGATCGATGCCTGATTCATCCCGGTTTCGGCGTGGGTCGAAATGCCGCCACCAGCGCGGATGAGGCCGGCGTGTCAGGCCAGCGACTCGTTTTCCTCCATCGACTCCACCGAGGGCAGCAACGGTGCCAGCTCCGGCAGCTCGTCGAGCGTGCGCATGCCCATCTTCTCCAGGAAGAGAAGCGTGGTGCGGTAGAGGATGGCGCCGGAGTCCACGTCGGTGCCGGCCTCCTCGATCAGGCCGCGGGTGAGCAGCGTGCGCATGACGCCGTCGCAGTTCACGCCGCGCACCGCAGAGATGCGCGACCGGCTGACCGGCTGGCGGTACGCGACGACGGCGAGGGTCTCCAGCGCGGGCTGACTGAGCTTGGCCTGCTGACCGTCGAGAACGAACTTCTCGACGAGCGGCGCACACGCCGCGCGAGTGTAGAGGCGCCAGCCGCCGGCAACCTGCCGGAGGTCGAAGCCGCGCTGCTGCTCGGTGTACTCGGCGGAAAGCTCGTGGAGAGTCTGGACGACCTCGTCGCGCGGGCGCTCGGTGATCTGAGCCAGGACGACGTCGGCGACCGGTTCCTCGACCACCAGGAGGATCGCCTCCAGGCACTGCCGCAGCGGCGGGAGGGGCGCCATGTCGGTGGAGAGCTGCCAGGTGGCTTCGTCGAGGGCGGCGAGGGAGGGCTCGGCCTCGGTGCGCGGGGACGGCAGCGGGGACTTGGATTCGCTGCGCGGGGCGGGGAAGGCGGTGGTGATGGCGGGCTCGGCGCGCGGCAGAGAAGGCTCAGCGACCTGATCGGCGCCAGCAGAAGCCTCGGCAGCGGGCGATTCAGCAGGCTCAGCAACCTGGTCGGCGGCCGAAGACTCGGCAGCGGCGGCAGCAGCGGGCCCGGCGGCCTGCTCGCCGGCAGCCGAAGATTCGGCGGCAGCGGAAGCCGTCTCGGCAGCAGCGCCGTCGTCGCCCTCGGCGGCGTACTCCGGGCTCTCGTACTCCCAGTCGTCGCTCATTCCAGCTCTCCCGCTTCCCACTGTTCGTCCACCGCTTCCAGCTCCGCCTCGGCCGTCTCCTCGTCCGCCGGGGCGCTGCGGTCGAACTCGTCGACCGCGACCTTCAGGTCGCCTTCCTCGGTGCCGGTCCAGGAGATGGTCAGTTCGGCGAAGGCGTCGGGCTGGTCGAACATCACCGCCGCTTCGCGGAAGAGTTCCAGGAGGCCGAGGAAGCGGGCGACGATGGTCAGGGTGTCCGGGGCGTCTTCGCACAGCTTTTCGAAGGAGGCTTTGCGGAACTCGCGCATCTTCGCGATCAGGACCGCCACCTGTTCGCGGACGCTGACCTTGCTGCCGTGCAGGTGCGTGACCGAGACCTCCGGCGGGGTCTTCGGGGTCATGGCCTTGATCGCAAGGGCGGCGAACTGCTCGGGGGTGAGGTTGATGATCACTTCGGGGAGCAGGTCCGCGAAGGACGGTTCCAGCTTCACCGAGCGCGGGAACATGCGGCCGGCGGCGGCGTGGCGGCGGCCGAGGTCGGTGGCGACCTGCTTGTAGGCCTTGTACTGGAGCAGGCGGGCGAACAGCAGGTCGCGCGCTTCCAGCAGGGCCAGGTCGCCTTCGTCCTCGACCTCGGCGGCCGGGAGGAGACGCGCTGCCTTCAGGTCCAGCAGGGTCGCGGCGATGACCAGGAACTCCGAGGCCTGGTCCAGGTCCCAGGAGTCGCCCATGGCGCGGATGTAGGCGATGAACTCGTCGGTGACCTTGGACAGCGCCAGGGTGGTGACGTCCAGTTTGTGCTTGGCGATCAGGCCCAGGAGCAGGTCGAAGGGGCCCTCGAACTCCGGGAGGCTGACCTGGAAGCCCTCGACGCGGACCGCGGTGTCCTCGGTGCCGGCCGGGGCTTTCTCGGCGGGAGCAGCCTCGGCCGCAGCGGC
This sequence comes from Catenulispora sp. EB89, assembly GCF_041261445.1. Classification (NCBI taxonomy): domain Bacteria; kingdom Bacillati; phylum Actinomycetota; class Actinomycetes; order Catenulisporales; family Catenulisporaceae; genus Catenulispora; species Catenulispora sp. EB89. The sequence goes on along the minus strand of NZ_JBGCCU010000027.1, from coordinate 92,511 downwards.
ATCGGACGTGCCAGGAGTGCTGGACGCGTCCGCCACGTCCCCCGCACTCGCCGCATCCGCATCCGCCGCGGCTTGGTCCACTTCCAGAGTCACGCTTGCACTCTAGCGGTCACCCGCCGGCCGACAGCCGCTTGACCAGGATGCTGTCCCGCCCGCGCGCGTCGAGGTCGGCCAGCAGCGCGGCCACGGCCTCGCGCACGATGCGCCCGCGGTCCACCGCCAGGCCGTACTCGCCGCGCAGCATGATGCGCGCGTGCTCCAAGCCGATGAGCTCGTCCGGGGACACGTAGACGGTGATCTTCTCGTCGTGGCGCTCGCGGCCGCTCGGCCGGCGCGGGGCCGTGACCTTGCGGGTTTGAGCCGGCGGGGCCGGCGGGGCGACTTCCGGTGCCGGAACCGCCGGCTCAGCCGCCGATGCCGCCGATGCCGCTGAAGTCGCCGACGTCGCTGAAGCCTGTACCGCGGCCGCCGCCTCCTCGGCGGAGACCGCCGGCGCGGGCACCGTCTTGCCCGGCGCCTTCGGCCCGGCCGCGTCGGACGCGGCCGGCGGCGCGACCGGAGTGTGACCCCGGTCGCCCCGGTCGCCCCGGTCGCGGCCCGGCGGACGCTCGGCGCTCTCGTCCTCGCGGGCCTCCCGGCCCTCGCGCACCAGCGTGCCGTTGCCGGCCGTGGTGCGGAACAGCTCGTCAGCCGCGGGCATCCTCACCCGGCGTGGCACCGGACCAGAACCTCCCTCGCCAGCTGGCGGTAGGCGGCGGCGCCGACCGATGCCGAGGCGTACGAGGTGATGGGCTCGCCGGCGACGGTGGTCTCCGGGAAGCGGACGGTGCGGCCGATCACGGTGTGGAACACCTGCGGGCCGAAGGCCTGGACCACGCGGGCCAGCACCTCGCGGCCGTGCACGGTGCGGGCGTCGTACATCGTGGCCAGGATGCCGTCGAGCTCCAGCTCCGGGTTCAGCCGCTCGCGGACCTTCTCGATGGTCTCGGTCAGCAGCGCCACGCCGCGCAGCGCGAAGAACTCGCACTCCAGCGGGACGATCACGCTGTGCGCGGCCGTCAGCGCGTTGACGGTGAGCAGGCCCAGCGAGGGCTGGCAGTCGATGATGATGAAGTCGTAGTCCTGCATCACCGGCTTGAGCGTGCGCGCCAGCGCCGACTCCCGGGCGACCTCGGTGACCAGCTGCACCTCGGCGGCCGACAGGTCGATGTTCGACGGCAGCAGGTCCATGCCCGGCGTCACCGTCTTGAGCAGCACGTCCTCGACGTTCACCCCGCGGTGCATCAGCAGGTTGTAGACCGTGCGGTCCAGCTCCATCGGGTTCACGCCCAGGCCCACCGACAGCGCGCCCTGCGGGTCGAAGTCGACCAGCAGCACCTTCTGCCCGTACTCGGCCAGCGCGGCGCCCAGGTTGATGGTCGACGTGGTCTTCCCGACGCCGCCCTTCTGGTTGCACATCGCGATGATGCGCGCCGGGCCGTGCTCGACCGGGGGGCGGGGCACCGGGAACCGCGGCATCGGACGGCCGGTCGGCCCCACCCGCTCGCGGCGCTGCGTCGCCGGGTCCGGCGCGAGCGTGGCGGCGTAGTCGGGGTCCGGCTCTATCTCCGCGTCCGGGTCGAACCCGTCCTGGTAGCGGAGTTCGTCCTCGATGATGCCGTAGGGATCGTCGAACTCCACTCCGGCGCGAGCGGCGTCGGAGGTCTTGTCAGTCGTGTTCATCATGTCCTCGGAACGCTGTGGATTACGAGGAGCAGGCGTGATCCCCGTCTGAGACGCCATCGCGCCGGCGGAGCCGCCCTGGGCGGCGGAGGTCGGTGCTACCACCTGACCGGCGGCAAATGTCGACTCATTCACAAGTCGTTCTACCTCCTTACCGACTTGCCCACTCTCATCGCTGGAGTGACTCTATGGGCACGGTGTCATTACAGCAAGGCAATGAGACACACAGGGGTCGTTTCAACCCGGTTCCTGGCGGAAAACAGGAGATAAATCACCCGAACCGGTATGCGCGGCCGCTATCTGTCATCTCATATCAGGATGGTTGGTCACGGGTGTGTCACAGTACACATCCGAGTACCCGTGACACCCCGCGCGACTGCGCTTCCCGAGCGGTCAGCGTACCGCGATCAGCCGTTCAGAGCTCTGGGATGGCTGGTGGCGTACACCTCACGGAGCCGATCGACGGTCACGCGTGTGTAGATCTGGGTGGTCGTGGCCGAACTGTGACCCAACAACTCCTGCACGGTGCGGATGTCCGCTCCCCCGTCGAGCAGATGGGTCGCGAACGAGTGCCGCAGGGTGTGCGGGGAGACCTTGCCGGCCAGGCCCACGCGCTCGGCCACGGCGCCGAGGATCGTCCACGCGCCCTGACGTGTCAGCCGTCCGCCGCGCGCGTTGAGGAACAGCGCGCCCGCGGTCCCTGATCTGGCTTTGCGCGCGAGTTCGGGACGCAGCCGGACCAGGTAGTCGTCGATGGCGCGGCAGGCGTAGGAGCCGACGGGGACGAGGCGCTGCTTGCCGCCCTTGCCGTCGAGGATGACCGTGCGGTCTTCGCGGTCGACGTCGTCCACGTCCAGCGCCACGGCCTCGCTGACGCGCGCGCCGGTGCTGTACAGGAACTCCAGCAGGGCTCTGTCGCGCAGCGCCAGGGGCTCGTCGATCTCGGTCGCCGCGAGCAGCCGCTCAATGTCGTCCAGCGGCAGCGCCTTGGGCAGCCGCAGCGGCACCTGCGGCGGCGCCACGTCGTCGGTGACGTCGACGCCGACCCAGCCTTCGGACAACGCAAAGCGGTGCAGACCGCGTACGGCCGACATCGTCCGCGCCGCGGACGACGCCGCGCCGCCCTGGAGGCTCGCAAGAAACGCGCCGATGTCCGAACGGTCGACATCGCTGAGATTTGCACGCCCGCGCGTATCCAAGAAAACCCTGTACCGCGCGAGGTCTCTCCGATAGGCGGCGAGGGTGTTGGAACTCAGGCCCCGCTCGACCGACAGGTGCTCCAGATGGGCCTTGACACGGTATTCAAGCTCGTCGGACACGGGGTCACCGTACCCCGCGGCGATCCATCAGGTTTCTGATGGGTCGGCAGGTCGGGTGTCGTTCGGCTGATGTTTGCTCGGGGCTTTGTGGGCGGGACCTTACTTGTGGGGGTCCCATGGCGTAAAACAGTCGTTCCGGCACTGTGCCGGACGTGCGTTCGTCACGCACTGAATTTGTGGGGGTTTCGGGCACAATGGACTTCAAGCAACTCCAGGCCAGACTGGGCCGCAACGGCCAGGTCATCGTGGCCGGCGGAATTTTGATGCTGATCGACAGCTTCTTCGGCTGGTACGGCCTCAGCGGCGGCGACAGCTCGCAGCTGAAGGCGATGGGCGTGCAGACCAGCGTCAGCGGGTGGAGTGCCGGGTTCGGGGCCTGGTTCTCGGTGCTGCTGATCGTCGCGGTCGCGGCCGTGGCCGTGCTGGGGGCGATGGGCCGGCTGCCGCTCGCCCCGCTGATGGTCGGGTTCGTGGAGGCCGCCGGCAGCGTGCTGGCCGTGGTCGTCCTGCTGCTGCGCTGGATGACCTACCCGAGCGCCTCCGGCGTCGGGGTGAGCGTCGGCGCGCTGTGGGGCACGTACGTGGGCGTCGTGCTGGCGGTCATCGTCGCGGTGTTCGCCTACCTGGACTTCACCGCCAAGGGCGGCGACATCAAGAACCTGGCCGCGGTGTTCCAGGGCGGCGCGGGCGGTCCGGGCGGACCGGCCGGCCCCTCGGGTCCGGCGTTCGACCCGAACCAGGCCCCGTACCAGGCCCAGCAGCCGTACCAGGCGCAGCAGCCCTACCAGGGACAGCAGCCCTATCAGGGGCAGCAGCAGCCGTACCAGGGACAGCAGCAGCCGCCGTACAACCAGCAGTGACCGAAGGCCTTTCGGGCAAGCTTGAAAGGGCCCTGGCGCTTTGCCAGGGCCCTTTTCGGCGCCGTTTTCAGTTGGCTCGGAGCGTCAGCCGTCAGGCCAGGACCTCGTCCAGCTTCAGCGACGGAAGGCCGTGCGCCTCGCCGACCTGCGGGTAGGTCAGCTGGCCGGCGTGCGTGTTCAGGCCCAGCGCCAGGGCGTGGTCGCGCTGGCAGGCTTCCTTCCAGCCCAGGTTCGCGATCTCGACCGCGTAGGGCAGCGTGACGTTGGTCAGCGCGTAGGTGGAGGTGTAGGGCACCGCGCCGGGCATGTTGGCCACGCAGTAGAAGACCGAGTCGTGGACCTGGAAGGTCGGCTCGGCGTGCGTGGTCGGGTGCGAGTCCTCGAAGCAGCCGCCCTGGTCGATGGCGATGTCGACGAGCACCGAGCCCGGCTTCATGCGCGAGACCAGGTCGTTGCTGACCAGCTTGGGCGCCTTGGCGCCGGGGACCAGGACCGCGCCGATGACCAGGTCTGCCTCCAGGCAGGCCTGCTCGATCTCGAAGGCGTTGGAGGCCAGGGTCTGGATCGAGCCGAACTGGTCGGCGTCCACCTGGCGCAGCCGGGCGATGCTCTTGTCGAGCAGCTTGACCTGGGCGCCCATGCCCTTGGCGATGACCGCGGCGTTGATGCCGGAGACGCCGCCGCCGATGACCACCACGTTCGCGGCCTGCACGCCGGGCACGCCGCCCATCAGCACGCCGCGGCCGCCGTTGGCCTTCTGCAGGGTGGCCGCGCCGACCTGGGCCGCCATCCGGCCGGCCACCTCGGACATCGGGGCCAGCAGCGGCAGCGAGCCGTCGGGCAGCTGCACGGTCTCGTAGGCGATGGCGGTGATGCCGGAGTCCAGCAGGGCGTCGGTGCACTCGCGGGAGGCTGCCAGGTGCAGGTAGGTGAACAGGATCTGGTCCCGGCGCATGCGGTGGTACTCCGCCGCGATCGGCTCCTTGACCTTCAGGATCAGGTCGCCGGTGGCCCAGACCTCGTCGGCGGTGGCCAGGATGGTGGCGCCGGCGGCGACGTACTGCTCGTCGGACAGGGACGAGCCGGCGCCGGCGTCCTTCTCGACGAAGACCTCGTGGCCGTTGCGGACCAGCTCGTGGACCCCGGAGGGGGTGATCGCGACGCGGTACTCGTTGTTCTTGAGTTCGCGGGGAACGCCGACCTTCATGGCGACCAGATCCTTCGTTCGGTTCGAAAACGGAACCGACCTCGCTGTCGGCTCCGCCGGTGCTCGATACAGAAATGCCAGATGCACTCGATATGGTGGTGAATGTGATCGAGTGACCGACTCGCGCCAAAGGCGATGTGGCGAGTGTATCTCCGAGCGAGCGGTTGGATCGGTGACAGCGTGTCAAGCTGAGAGCCGGAAATCGTACGGGTTGACGCGCCGCCTGCCTTCCGTTCGAAGGTGGCCGAGGTCATCGGCCTGGGGAAGGCAGGCGGGTTCGGTGGTCAGCCGGGTGGTCAGCCGGGTGGTCAGCCCTTGACGCAGACCACCTGCTTGAGTTCCGCGACGATCTCCACCAGGTCGGTCTGCCGCGCCATGACCGACCGGATGTCCTTGTACGCGCCGGGGATCTCGTCGACGACCCCGGGGTCCTTCCGGCACTCGACACCCTTGGTCTGCTTCTTCAGGTCCTCGACGGTGAACTGCTTGCGCGCCTGGTTCCGGCTCATGCGCCGGCCGGCACCGTGCGAGGCGGAGTTGTACGCGGCGTCGTTCCCCAGCCCCCGGACGATGTAGGAGCCGGTGCCCATGGAGCCGGGGATGATGCCCAGGTCCCCGCCGCCGGCCCGGATCGCACCCTTGCGGGTGACGAGGACGTCGACACCGTCGTAGGTCTCCTCCGCCACGTAGTTGTGGTGGCAGGAGATGGCCTTGTCGAAGCCGACCTTAGGGAACTCCTTACGTATGACTTCCGCGAAGAGCCAGAGCATCACGGCCCGGTTGCGCCGCGCGTACTCCTGCGCCCAGAACAGATCGCGCCGGTAGGCCGCCATCTGCGGCGTGTCCGCGAGGAAGACCGCGAGGTCCGGATCGGGGAGGTCCTGGTTCTGCGGGAGCGTCCGCGCGACCTCGATGTGGTGCGCGGCGAGCTGGTTGCCGATGCCCCGGGAGCCGGAGTGCAGCATGAGCCAGACGCCGCCCTGCGCGTCGAGGTTCACCTCGAGGAAGTGGTTGCCGCCGCCGAGCGTCCCCATCTGCTCGGACACCCGCCCCCGCTTCCCCCGGGTGACGGAGGGCTCAAGCTCGTCGAAGCCCTCCCAGAAGTCGTGCCACCCCCGCAGCGGCTTCTTGGCACCGGGCTCCTGCACGGCGTCGAGGCGCACGTCCTTGTGGTGCACACCCCGCCCGACCGGAATCGCCTGCTCGATGCGCGTCCGCAGCTTGCCGAGGTTGTCAGGCAGCTGATCGGCCACAAGCGTCGTCTTGACCGCGGACATGCCACAGCCGATGTCGACCCCCACCGCCGCCGGCGAGACAGCCCCCTTCATCGCGATGACCGACCCGACCGTCGCCCCGATCCCGAGGTGCACATCCGGCATCACGGCGACGCCGTGCGTCCAGGGCAGGGCCGCGACGTTTCGGAGCTGGTCCAGCGCCTGCGGTTCGACAGACTCCGGGTCGGCCCACATCCGGATCGGCGAGCTCTGCTCGGTCGATCCGGGAACTGTCGTGTACATGCTTCTACCCTGCCTCTTTCGCATTCGTGTTCGTTGGAAGACGAGAACTATGAGGCCATGCGCGATAGGGGTGGGGCAACGGGATTTGCGATGGGATACCAGTTGTACGGTTTCGGGGGATGTGCGTATAGTGGCCGCGCTGGGGCGGCCAGGACTTCCTGGGAACTGCTCCGGCTTTTTTCTGCCTCGCGAACCTCGAATCAGACCCGCACAATCGCGCCGACCGACCCGAGGTAGTCGTAGAACCAGTCGTGCACCGCCATCCGGACCGGGTCCCGCAGCACCGCCTGGTATGCCACGTAGGACACGAGGTCGACAGCCTGCACGAGGTAGCTCTGATGAGCTTGTTGATGTGCCGGGTCCTCGATGATCCGGCGCTCAGACTTCAGATCCAGCCGCTCTGAGGTGAGCCGGAATCATCAACGTAGTACCAACGGAAGCTCATATCGGGACACTACATAGCGCCACGATCCCCCCGTTCGGGGAAAAACCATCGAACCGGGCATACCGGCCGGTTTTCCGCCCGAACGAGTGACCGAACCGCACCCAGCCCCGCGCCTAATACCCCCGAGCCCGCGTCAGAGCATGCTCCAGAACCACGATCAGCGATTCCCGCACCGAGTCGGCGCTGCGCGCGTCGAAAGCCACGACCGGGACCTCCGGGGCGACGTCCAGTGCCGAGCGCACCGCGGGCAGGGAGTGCGACAGCACGCCGTCAAAGGCGTTCACCGCTATGGCGAAGGGGGTTCCGTCGCGTTCGAAGTAGTCCACGGCGGGGAAGCACTCGTCGAGGCGGCGGGAGTCGACGACCACCAGGGCGCCGAGGGCGCCGGCGGTGACGTCCTTCCACATGAAGCCGAAGCGGTCCTGGCCCGGGGTGCCGAAGATGTACAGCTTCAGGGTGGGGTCCAGGGTCAGGCAGCCGAAGTCCATCGCGACGGTGGTGGTGGTCTTGCGGGGGGTCAGGCTGGTGTCGTCCACGCCTGCCGCCACCTCGGTGATCGCGGCTTCGGTGGTCAGCGGCTCGATCTCGCTCACCGCGCCGATGGCGGTGGTCTTGCCGACGCCGAAGCCGCCGGAGATCACCATCTTCACCGGCTGCGGGGGGCGGGTGGCGGTCGCCGTGGTGGCGGCTTCAGTCATGGCCGGGTCCGCCTGACGTGTGGATTGCGCGGAGGCCATCGATCACCCTTCTCAAGATGTCCAGATCCGAGCCGCCTGCCGCGCGGGGGACGTGGACGGTCAGCAGCTGTCGTGTGTGCAGGTCGCCGACCAGGACGCGGACCACGTTCAGGTGCAGGCGCAGCCGGGCGGCCAGTTCGGCCAGGGAGACCGGGACGCGGCAGGTCTCGATGATGGCGCGGCGCTCGAAGGCCAGGTGCGGCTCCTCCAGCTGGGCCAGCGCCTCGGGGGTGGCGACCAGCTGGGTCTCCATCGGCAGCGACTGCTCCTCGGCGACCACGCGTCCTTCGGTGAGCAGGAACGGGCGCACCGCCGAGACCTGCTCGGCGGCGTCGCCCTGCTGCTGCTCGGCGGGGCCCGCCCCGCCTGCCTCGGTCACCCCTGCCCACCGCCCGGTCTGCGCGCGGGGACGCCCATGCCGACGGTGTTCTTCAGCTCGATGATCAGCGCCGGGCTCAGGACGGCGCCGACGCGGTTGGCGAACAGCGTCATCTCGTAGGCGACGTTGGCCAGCTTGGCGTCGGCCGTGGTGACCGCGCCGAGCACGGCGCCGTTGCCGATCCGGGTGATCAGCAGGTAGCCGCCCTCCATGTCGATGATGACCTTGTTCAGCGCGCCCAGGCCGTAGTTGCCGCCGGCGCCGGCGGCCAGCGAGGTCATCCCGGAGACCACGGCGGCCAGCCGCTCGGAGGACCCCGGGTCCTGCGGGCGCGAGACGGCGATCAACAGCCCGTCAGACGACACCGCGATGGCGTCGACCACGCCGGCGGTCTCGTTGGCGAAGCGGGCGACCATCCACGTGAAGTCCGCGGCGTCGGCCGCGAGCCGCTGTTCATCGCTCTCCCACGGGGCGGCACTGTTAGAACCGATCATGAGTGTCGTCCTCCTATTGGTCTTCCCCGTCCCGCTCCGGCGTGGTCGGGCCCGCGTGGCGGGCCGCCTGCCGTCGGGTCGGAATCTGGTCGGCGCTGTCGCGGTTCGCTCGTTCCACGCCCGCTTCGAACTCCTCCAAAGCGTCCCGCACGGCCCGCGCGTCCTGCGGCTGGGCCGGTCCGTCGGCGCCCACGACCGGCATCTGGCTGGTCGGCCAGTCCGGATGCGAGGGCGTCTTGCGGACCCGGCGGGGCAGGGCCCCGTCGGCGGGCTGCGGGGTGGTGGCGCTCGGCGGCGTGACGGCGCCGGGCGGGGCAGCCGGGGCGGCCGGGGCGGAGCCGGCGGCGAACCGCGGCGGCTCCGGCGCCGGCTGGTGGGGAGGAACCATTCCAGGCGCTTCCGGAGCGGGTGCCGGCGGCGGCGCCGGGACCGTGGGCGGCCGGCGCACCGGCAGCATCCCGGTCTCCCGGCGCGGTTCGGGCACGGGCTGGTGCGGCAGGTGCTGCGTCTCGCCGCCGGCCAGCGCGCGCCGGCGGCCGAGGCCTTCGGGCGGCACGGGGGCCAGCGGACCGAGCGAGTACCGGGCTCCGGGGGCGTCCGGCGCGCCGGGCCGGCCGAGCGCGTCGAGTCCGGACGCCTGGAGCGACGAGCCGTCCGGTCCGGCGGCCGGCGGCTGGTGGGGCTGGTGGCCCGCCGGCGCCTGGGGCTGGATCGGCTGATACGAGGGTGCGGGCGAGGGTGACGCTGCCGGCGCCGGCGAAGGCGGTGCGTACTGGCCTTCGGCGGCGTTCGGGGTCCGGTCGAACTGCTGGAACGAGGGCGACTTCGACTGGCCTTCGGCAGGGTTCGCCGGGCGCTCGAAGCGTTGGAACGAGGGCTGCCCGGGCTGGCCCGGCTGGCTGTTCTGGCCGAACTCGCCTGGCTGGCCGTCAACAAATCCGGCGGCACCTTCAGCGGCTGCGGCCGCAGCTGCGGCGGCCTCGGCAGAGTCGACGGGAGCAGGCTGATACGACGGAGCCGCGTACGGCCCGGCCTGGTCGGCGGCGTATCCGGCGGGCCCGAAGGGCACAGTGGGAGCGGTGGGAGCGGCCGGCGAACCGGCAGCACTCCCCGGCGTGGCGTAAGCGTCGAACTCCGAAGTCGGCGTGGGCAGGCTGAAAGCCTCCCCCGGCTGCGACGCCCCGGGCACCCGGCGCGGCAGCCCCTCGGCCCCCGGCGGCAGCGCGGCCGCAGGGCCCGGATTCGCGCGCGGCCGCGAAGGCGGCGGCGCGTGCAACGGCTGCGCCGGCGTCAGCGGCGGCCGCCCGCGCATCTCCAGGGCCTGAGCATGGGCCTGCGCCGGGCTGGACGGCAGCGCCGGCACCCCGTTGGCGGGCGGCGCCGGCGCCGCGGCCGGCACCCCGGTCGCGGCGGCCTCGGCGGCGTCCCCGCGCGGGGCCCGCGTCGAGGCCGACTCCGTGACCGGCCCGGCCAGCAGGAATCCGGGCACGTACACCCGCGCCGTGGTCCCGCCGCCGGTGGTCGGCGACAGCTCCACGGCGGCGCCGGTGCGCACCGACAGCCGGCCCACCACGAACAGCCCCAGCACCCGGGTCGGCGCCAGGTCCAGGCGCTCGCGGCGCACCAGGCGCGCGTTCTCCTGCGCCATCTGCTCCGGGGACATGCCCATGCCGCGGTCCACGATCTCGATCACGAACCCGCGCGCGGACAGCCCGACCGCGATCTCCACCCGCTGGCTGGCCGGGGAGAACGACACCGCGTTCTCGACCAGTTCGGCGACCATCAGCGTCATGTCGCCGACCGCGGACGGCGCGACCATGGCGTCGTCCTCGGCGATCAGCACCACGCGCTGGTAGCCCTCGACCCGGCCGACGGCCGAGCGGACCACGTCGGTCAGGCGCATCGGCGAGCCGGAGATGTTCGCCTCGCGCTCGCCGGAGAGCAGGATGAGGCTGTCGGCACCGCGTTGCAGACGCACCGCGAGGTGGTCGATGCGGTAGAGCCGGTCCAGCAGCACCGGATCGGTCTCGGTGCGCTCCACCTGGTCGATGATCGAGAGCTGGCGCCCGGTGAGGTTGTGGATCCGGTGCCCTACGTTGCCGAACATCTCCGCGGTGTTGCGCCGGATGGTAACCTGCCGCTCCAGCATCAGCAGCGCGGTCTCCTGCACCTTGTTGAACGCCAGCGCCAGGTCGCCGAGCTCGTCGTCGGTGGGCACCGGGATGGCCTCGAAGTCCGGCAGCTCGCCGTTGGCGCCGAGGTCCTCGTCGGTGACGCGTTCCAGGTCGGCCGCGGCGGCCCGGGCCACCCGGGTGGCGGCCGCGGTCAGCGCCACCACCGGCTGCACCACCGAGCGCCGGATCAGCGCGGAGAGCACCATCAGCGCCCCGGCGGCCAGCACGCCGACCCCGATCAGCAGACCGACGGTGAACTCGGCCTGCCGGGCGTTGTCCCGGGCCAGGCCGATGATGCGGTCGGTGATCTGGGCCTCGGCGGCCTCGCGCTGGTTGCTCGCGGTCTCGAAGGCCGCGGTCAGCGAGGTGCGGTCGCTCAGGGTCTGGATGTCCTGCAGGTTGACCTGGGTGTTGCCGTTGACCCCGCGGACCGGGTCGAAGGCCTGGCCGTACAGGGCCTCGGCCTTGCCCTGGTAGTTCCGGAAGACCTGGGCCTGCGTGGAGTCCAGCAGCGCGGCGATGGCGTCGCGGTCGGAGGCGGCCGTGGACTGCTGCACCAGCCCGAACTGCACCTGCGCGACCTGGTCCCAGCGCAGCGCGGTGGCGTACTGCTCGCCGGCGTTGTACTCGGTGGGGCCGGAGGCGAAGGCGGTCAGCGAGGCCTCGCGCTGGCTCTCGGCCATGTCGCCGGAGTACAGCGCGGACAGCTCGGACTCCAGCGAGGCGGCCGGGCCCCCGGCGGCCGCGTGGCCGCCGAAGTCCAGGGCCGAGACCATCTGCGAGTCGATGGCGCCGTACACGGTGTCGACGAGCTGCTGGACGTGCGCCTGCAGCACATAGTTCTGCGACATGCCCTCGCTGGCCGGCAGCTCACGCACATAGCTCAGGTCGGAGACGGCGGCCAGCGCGGCCTTCAGCGTCGGCGTGGCGGTCTGGCCGAAGTCCCGGGTGACCTGGTCGACCTGGGCGTCGGTGGCCGCGATGGCGCTCTGGTACTCGCGGTCCTTGTCCGGGTCGCCGCTCATCGCCGCCTGGGCCTTGTCGCGCTCCAGCGACAGGTCCTGGATCAGCTGGCTGACGGACTTGGAGGAGGACAGGAAGTCCGCCGCCGAGTTCCACTGCCCGGCCACGTTGACCTCGTGGACCGCCACCGGGGTCATCAGCGCGGCCATGGCCACGGTGGGCAGCACGACCAGCAGGTCCATGCGGCGGCGGAACGGCAGCCGGCCGCGGAACGCCACCGGCTTGGCCGTGGCCGCGGCTGTGCTGCCGGCCGTCGTGCCGGCCGTGGTGCCGGTGTTGGCGACATCGGCGCCCGAGCCCTGCGTCACGTCCGCACCGCCTCCCTTGCCCCGAGCGGTCATTGCTGTTTGATCCGGTTCCAAGCCGCGACCCACTGCGGGTAGGACGCGCAGTCGTCGCCGGTGCCGTCCAGGCAGTGCGCGGTGGGCGTGGCCCAGTAGTAGACGTTGGCCCAGTACGACGGGTCATCGGCGTGGTACGTGGCGCAGAACCCAGGGTCGGCGGTCTTGGTGCACGCCTGGGTGTTCGCCGGGGCCTCGCCGACGTACTCCGCGACCTCGGCGTTGATCGGGGCGGAGGTGATGTAGTCCAGCCACTTGTAGGCGCAGGACAGGTTCTTCGCCGTGGAGGTGACCATCCAGGTGTCCGACCAGCCGGTGCTGCCCTCGACCGGCTTGGCGGTGGCGATGTCGGCGTGCCCGGACTTCTGCAGGCCGTTCACCACCGCCTGCCAGCCGATGCCGATGCTGTCCGCGCCCTTGGCGAAGGCGGCCTGCTGGGCCGCGGTGTTCGGCCAGTAGTCGCCGACCGCGGCGCGCTGCTTGGTCAGCAGGGCGACGGCGGCCTGGAACTGGGCCGGGTGCAGCGAGTAAGGGTCCTTGATGCCCAGCGACGGCTGGCTGTGCATGAGGTACAGCGCGGCGTCGGCGATGCTGATCGGGGAGTCGTACACCGACAGGTGGCCGGCCACCGAGGGATCGGGTTCGAACACCGCGCCCAGCGAGGTCGGCGCGGCCACCTTGTCCTTGTTGTAGATCAGGACATTGGCGCCGCGGCCCTGCGGGATGCCGTAGGGCACGCCGTTCACCGAGTTCCAGCGCTTGTTCTCCAGCGTGGTGTTGATCTGCGCGTAGCTGGGGACCTTGGAGACGTCGACCGGGGCCACGTCTCCGCTGGCTATCATCCGCAGGCTGGCGTCACCGGAGGCGGAGACCAGGTCGTAGCGGCCGGACTTGACGTCGGCGACCATCTCGTCGGAGCTGCCGGCGCTGTCGGCGTGCACGGTGCAGCCGGTCTGGTGCTCGAAGGGCTGGACCCACTGGGGCTCGGCGTAGCCGTCCCACACCACCATGTAGAGGTCGCCCTCGGAGACCGCGCCGGGCTCGGCCATCGGCACCGGCGGGGGCACGAAGGCGCCGGCGGTGCCGGATCCCGGCCCGGAGGAGCAGCCGGCGACCAGCGCCACGGCGGCGGTCACCGCGGCCAGGCGCGCCGTGATGGACCCGTATCGACGTCCAGGGGACACCGACCGCACTATCGCCATAGACCGGGGCGCTTTCTGTCACTCGTCGCTTGTCATGCCAGAGCCTTGCGTGGGGGGACACGGACGGCACGCGACCGTACGCGACGCGCTGCACACTACACGATCGCATGGTCAGTAGAGAATCAGGGAGCGTATGAAAAGGGCTGGATCCGCTCAGACCCAAACATCAGTGCGTAGGGGTTCTGGCAGGTAAGCGTTGCCGGGGGCGTGGAACGTCGGATCCACGCCGCGCGCGGCGCCCGCTTCGTAGTCACGCAGCGCCCCGAACGCCCAGCGGCCGAGCAGCGCGATCGCGGCCAGGTTCATCAAGGCCATGACGCCCATGGCGACGTCAGCGAACTCCCACACCAGCTGCAGGCTCAGCAGCGACCCCAGGCCGACCGCGGCCAGGACCACGACCCGGAAGCCCTGGACGGCGGTGCGCGAGACGCGCAGGTAGTCCAGGTTCACCTCGGCGTAGACGTAATTGCCCAGGACCGAGGAATAGGCGAACACGAAGACCATGACGGTCATCAGCCATTTGCTCCAGTCGCCGAACTGGTTCACCACGGCGGCCTGGGTGAGCGAGGCCCCGGTGGCGGCGCCGGGGTGCGCGGGGTCGTAGACGCTCCGGTCGGCGAGCATGATGATCATGGCGGTCGCGGTGCAGACGGCCAGCGTGTCGACCGCGACGCCGAGGGACTGGAGCAGGCCCTGCTTCGCCGGGTGCGTGGTGTCGGCGGTCGCGGCGGCGTTCGGCGCCGAGCCCATGCCGGCCTCGTTGGAGAACAGGCCGCGCTTGACGCCGTTCAGCATGGCGGCGGCCAGGCCGGAGGCGCCGCCGACGGCCGCCGGGCCGAAGCCGAAGGCGTCGCGGAAGATCCAGCCGAGGGCGTCGACGACGCGGGTCGGGTTGCTCGCGACGATGACCACGGCGAGCAGGAGGTAGGCGACGGCCATGACGGGCAGCACGAGGCCGGCGATCTTGGCGACCCGGCGCACCCCGCCGAACAGCGCGGGGGCGGACAGGACGACCAGGATCAGGCCGGTCCAGTGCGCGGAGACGCCGTGCGAGCCGGCCAGGACGTCGGCGACGGTGTTGGCCTGGACCATCGTGAAGGCGATGCCGAAGGTGAAGACCAGCAGGACGGCGAAGACCGCGCCGGAGCGTCGGGAGCCGAGGCCGGTCTCCATGTAGTAGGCGGGGCCGCCGCGGAAGCCGCCGCCGGGGGCGGGGCGCTTGAAGAGCTGGGCGAGGGTGGCCTCGACGAAGCCGGTGGCCATGCCGACGACGGCGACGACCCACATCCAGAAGACGGCGCCGGGGCCGCCGGCGGTCAGGGCGACGGCGACGCCGGCGATGTTGCCGGTGCCGACGCGGGAGGCCAGGCCGATGGCGAAGGCCTGGAAGGAGGAGACGCCGTTCTCGGAGTGGGTGCGGGAGGAGTCGCCGACGAGGAGTTTGAGGGCGGGCTTGAGGAGGCGGATTTGGACGGCTCGGGTGCGGACGGTGAAGTAGAGGCCGGCGCCGATGAGGAGGTAGATGAGGACGTAGGTGTACAGGAAGTGGCTGACCGGGTCGATGAACTGCTCCCTGACGAAGTCCATGGGGTGGTGATGTTCCGGGGTGGCGGGGTTGAAAGATGTTTTGGGCCGATCGGACCGGGCCGATCGGACCGGGTCGATCGGACCGGGTCGATCGGAGCGGGCCGAGGCGCGGGCCGAGGCGCGGGTTTCGGGCCGGTCAAGTCAGCGCGGCCCTCTAGGATCGGCCCATGGCGAAGAACCCCGAGCGGCTGATGGTGCTCGACACCCCGACGCTGTACTTCCGCGCCTTCTTCGGCGTCCCCGACACCATCCGCTCCCCCGACGGGATGGTGGTGAACGCGGTACGCGGCACGCTGGAGTCCGTCAGCTACCTGATCGCCACGTACAAGCCGGACCGGCTGGTGGCGTGCTTCGACGCGGACTGGCGCCCGGCGTTCCGGGTGGAGGCGATCCCGTCGTACAAGGCACACCGGGTACTGGAGGAGGCGCCGGCGGGCGAGGCGGGCGTGGACGTCGAAGAAGTCCCGGACCTGCTGAGCCCCCAGGTCCCGGTGATCGAGGCCGCGCTGGACGCCCTGGGCATCGCCCGCGCCGAGGCACCGGGCTTCGAGGCCGACGACGTGCTCGCGACCCTGGCCGAGCGCTGGGACGGCCGCGGCCCGGTGGACGTCGTGACGATGGACCGCGACCTGTACCAGCTGGTCGACGACACGCGCGAGATCCGCGTCCTGAACATCGGCAAGGGCGTGACCAAGCTTGAGCCGGTCACGGACGCGGTCCTCCGCGAGAAGTACGGCATCAGCGGCGGCGAGTACGCGGACTTCGCCGCGCTGCGCGGCGACCCGAGCGACGGCCTCCCTGGCGTCCAGGGCATCGGCGAGAAGACGGCGGCCGCACTGATCTCGCAGTACCGCGACCTGGCAGGCGTACGCGCGGCGGCGACGGACCCGGCGTCAACGCTCAAGCCGGCGCAGCGCAAGCGCATCGCGGAGGCGGTGGCCTACCTGGACGCGGCACCGACGGTGGTGCGCGTCGTGCGCGACGCACCGGTGGTGGAGCACGACGACGTGCTGCCGCGCGAGCCGAAGGACCCGGTGATGGCGACGATGCTGGCGGAGAAGTTCGGGGTGAAGGCGGCGATGGCTCGGGTGACGCGGGTGATGGCGGAGCGGTAGGGGGCGGCGCGGCGCGGTCGGGAATGGCCGGGCGGTAGAGGCGGCGCCGGACTCGCAGTGTGCGAGGTCGGCGGCGCGGTTGGGACCGGCGGTACTCGCTTGGCGGGCTGGCCGGACCGTCGTGGCGCGGGGCTCGTGGTCTGCGAGCTCGGCGGCGGCATTTTGTGGCGCTGCTGACCTATGTGTGGGTGCTGGTGGCGGCTGCGGTTTGTTTGTGGGTTGACAGTCAAAGGCGTTTTTTTACGGCTTCGCCTAAGGTTTGGTGACCTCGCTGGGGGACGCAGTTCGGTGGTGCCCCGCTGGTTGCGCTGGCGGCTGGCGGTTGTTCTTGTGCACGACCACGCACCGGTCCGAGTCACTGCGCATGCGTTGCGTAGGCGGCGATCGTCGGGCGTGGTGGGTGCCTGAAAGTCAAAAGCAGGCGCCTCCGGCGGGGGCACTCGAGACTCTGAGGGATCCCCAACCCCCCGCCTCGGCGGCGGTTCGAGTGTTGGTCACCTCGTCCCGGATCCCTCGTCGCTGACGTCGCCCTAAAGGGAACCATCCCGGCCTGGCGGGGTAAAGCCGGATCACACGCTGCTGTGGTCGGGTTTCGTTCGGCTTGACCCCGCCAGTCCGGGCTGGTTGTGCAAGCACCGCCGACAGCGACGAGGGATCCGGGACAACCCCACCTGTGGGAAGGATTCCCGCGCCCTTGGGCGCGCCACGTCACCACCCGCAGGTGTGCGCACCCGAGTGGACCATGTCCACACCACAGGCCGGGGTTGTCCCGGGTTCCCCGTCGCGTCGGCGGGCGTAGCCAAGCTGACCGGGCCGGTGGTGTCAAGTCGCATGAAACCCGACCCAAGCAGCGTGTGATCCGACTTGATACCACCGGACCGGTCTGCTTCCGTGAGGCGACGATGCGACGGGGAACCCGGGACATAGGCGACCACAAGCAGTGTCCGCCGGCAGACAGCGCGGCCCCCCTCCCCGGAGCGAGTGCCGCTCGCCGCGCAGGCGCCGCCGGAGGCCCTGCCCTTGACTTTCAGGCACCCACCACACGCGGCCGCCAGCCGCCAGACCAAACGCGTGCGCAGTGACCCGGACCCGCGCGCGGTCGTGCACATGAACAACCGCCGGCCGCCAACGCATCCCCAGGCACACCACCGAACTGCGCCACCCAGCGGATCCTTCTTAAAACCCTGCGAAGCCGTAAAAAGCTCCTAAAACCCACCAACAAACCGCACCCGTTGCACCCACCACACCCCAGCCACCCACACCCACACATCAAGCAAGGGCGCCCATTTTGTTAGGGAATTATCGCCCCTTATACGCATTTATAGCGTTGGCCACCGACAGCGCCGGCATCCCGGTGCCACAGTCCTGCGATCGTCGCGAATGCGAGGCTGCCGGGCGTCGCGTCAGCGGGTCAGTGCCGTGATCACCTGATCCCAGCTGGAGCGGGGCGGCGCCTGGTGCCCGACTCCCTCCAGCAACATCAGCTCGGCGTGCGGGATGGCGGCGGCCAGGGCTATCGCGTGCTCCTGCGGCAGCATCGGGTCGTCTGTGCCGTGGATGACGAGCGCCGGTGCCGCCACCTCGGCGAGCAGGGCCCGAAAGTCGCGCTCCGGGCGTGCCTCCTGCCTCATCGCGTTGTGGTTGCCCGCGGTGCGGAGGTCGAGGCTGCGGTCGATGATGCGGCGGGCGGTGGCGCGCGCCGAGTGCTCGTCGAAGGTGGTGCGGCCGGCGTGGATGCGGGCGCCTTGGACGAGGTGGTCGAGTGTCGCCTCTTTGTCGGCCCAGTTCGGTGTGGGCATGTGGCCGTAGGCGTCGAGTAGGCGTTGGGTCAGCGGGGGCAGGCCTGCGGGGAAGATCGGGCTGGTGGAGACCAGCGCCAGGGCGGCCACCTTGTCCGGGTGGTCCACGGCGAGGTACTGCGCGATGGTGCCGCCCATCGACATGCCGACCACGTGCGCTCGGCCGTGGGCGAAGCGGTCGATCAGTGCGGTGGCGTCGGCGAGGAGGTCGTAGAAGCTGTAGTCGGGGGCGCCTGGCGGGTAGTGCGTGGAGCGGCCGGTGTCGCGGTGGTCGTAGCGGATGACGAGGCGGCCGGTGGCGGCGAGTGCCGTGCAGAAGTCCGGGTCCCAGGTGTCCATCGAACCGCCGGCGCCGGCGATCAGGAGGATCGCCGGGCTGGCCGGTTCGCCGAATGTCTCCACACATATGTCGACGGAGTTCACCGTCGCCATGGCCTCGGTCACACCCCCGGCCGCCCGCGTCAGCCGTTCATCATCGAGTACGCGACCACGCCGCGCCGCATGCCGTCGATGGCCTCCTGGGCCGCGGCGCGTACCGTGCTCGTCTTCCCGCCGGTGGCCTTCAGCTCCGCGGCGGCGTTGGCGACCTGGCCGAGCAGGTCGATGAGCTGCTTGCACCAGCGGACGAAGTCGCCCGCGGGCATCTCCACGTCCCACAGCACCTCCTCCAGCGCCTTGCCGGAGGCCCAGTGGAACGCCGGCAGGGCGAAGCCGAGGTCCGGCTCGCGCTGGAACTCCAGGTGGTGGTCCGTCTCCAGCTCCTCCAGCTTGGCCCAGAGGCGGACCATCTCGTCCAGGGTCTTCGGGACGGCGCCGCCCGGCAGGCGGGGCGGGCCCGCGTCGTCCGCGCGGCGTGCCTCGTACACCAGCGCTGACACGCAGGCGGCGAGTTCCGGCGGGGTCAGGCCCTCCCACAGGCCGGCGCGCAGGGTCTCCGCGGTCAGCAGGTCCAGCTCGGTGTAGAGGCGGCCCAGGCGCTTGCCGATCGGGGTGACCTCGTCGCCGTCCAGGTAGCCCAGCTGCTCCAGCAGGCCGCAGACGCGGTCGAAGACCTTGGCGATGCTGTTGGTGCGCCCGGCAACGCGCCGCTCCAGCTGCTTGGTCTCGCGGTCCAGCTTGTGGAAGCGCTCGGCCCAGCGCGCGTGGTCCTCGCGGTCCTGGCAGCCGTGGCAGGGGTGCGCGCGGATCGCCTTGCGGAGGCGGCTGATCTCGGTGTCGTCCGCCGCCTCGGCGCGGTAGCGGGTCTTGCGGTACGGCGGGATCTCCTTGTCGCCGGCCTTGCTGCGCAGCACCGCCGCCAGGTCCTTGCGGGACTGCGGGGACTTGGCGTTGAAGGACTTCGGGACGCGCATGTGGTCCAGCGGCTCCGCCGGGCTCGGGAAGTCCGTCACCGACAGCCGCACGACCTGGCGGTCGACGGTCAGCACCACCGGGCGCGGGCCGTCGCCGGTCACCTGCTTCGGGCGCCCCGCGGTCGAGGCCGGTATCCCCGGGTCCAGGACCACGGCGACGCCGGCGCGCTTGCCGGCCGGGACCACGATGATGTCGCCCGGCTGGAGCTTCTCCAGGGACTCCAGGGACGCGGCACGGCGGTTCGCAGCGCCCTGACGCGACAGGTCGGCCTCGCGCTCGGAGAGCTGGCGGCGCATCGCCATGTACTCGTCGAAGTCGCCGAGGTGGCATGTTATGGCCTCGGAGTAGCCCTCCAGCGCCGTGCTGTTCTTGCGGACCTGGCGGGTCAGGCCGACGACGGCCTGGTCGGCCTGGTACTGCGCGAACGACGTCTCCAGCAGGTTGCGCGCCCGCTCCGCGCCGAACTGCCCGACCAGGTTCACGGCCATGTTGTACGACGGCTTGAACGACGAGCGCAGCGGGTACGTGCGCGTCCCGGCCAGCCCGGCCAGCGCCTTGGAGTCCAGGTCGGGGCGCCACAGCACGACCGCGTGCCCCTCGATGTCGATGCCGCGGCGGCCCGCGCGGCCGGTGAGCTGCGTGTACTCCCCGGCGGTCAGGTCGACGTGGTTCTCACCGTTCCACTTGGTCAGCGCCTCCAGGACCACGGTGCGGGCCGGCATGTTGATGCCCAGCGCCAGCGTCTCGGTCGCGAACACCGCCTTGACCAGGCCCTGGACGAAGAGCTCTTCGACGATCTCCTTGAACGTCGGCAGCATGCCCGCGTGGTGCGCGGCCACGCCGCGCTGGAGGCCGTCGAACCAGTCGTGGAAGCCCAGGACGTTGAGGTCCTCCGACGGGATCCTGCCGGTCCGCTCCAGCACGTGCGTCTTGACCCGGGCCCGCTCGTCGGAGTTCAGGAGCCTGACACCGGCGTGCAGGAACTGCTGGACGGCGGCGTCGCAGCCGGCCCGGCTGAAGATGAAGGTGATGGCCGGGAGCAGGCCCTCGCTGTCCAGCTTCTCGATCACGTCGACCCGGCTGGGCACCCAGCCGCCGCGGCCGCGCCGGTTGACCCGGCCGCGCTGGCCGCGGTTGCCGTGGTTGCCGCCACCACCGCCGCCACCGCCTCCGCCGCGCGGGCCGCCCCGCTTGTACAGGGACTCCGAGCCCTCGCGGTTCAGGCGCACGAGCTCGGGGTTGACCCGCAGTTCGCGGGCCGCCGAGATGCCGCCCTGGCCGTTGGCGCCGGGCATCGCCTCGCCGTCGGCGCCGTTGGCGAACAGGTCGAACATCCGCTTGCCGGACAGCACGTGCTGCCACAGCGGGACCGGCCGGTGCTCCCAGACGATGGACTTCGTGTCGCCGCGCACGGTGCGCAGCCAGCCGGCGAACTCCTCCACGTTCGACACCGTCGCCGACAGCGCCACCAGGCGCACCGACTCCGGCAGGTGGATGATGACCTCTTCCCAGACCGCGCCGCGGAAGCGGTCGGCGAGGTAGTGGACCTCGTCCATGACCACGTAGCCGAGTCCGGACAGGGTCCCGGAGCCGGCGTAGAGCATGTTGCGCAGCACCTCGGTCGTCATCACGACCACCGGCGCCTCGCCGTTGACCGTGTTGTCGCCGGTCAGCAGGCCGACGTTGGCCGCTCCGTGCCGGGCGACCAGGTCGGTGTACTTCTGGTTGGACAGCGCCTTGATCGGGGTGGTGTAGAAGCACTTGACGCCCTGCGCGAGGGCCAGGTGGACGGCGAACTCCCCCACGACGGTCTTGCCCGAACCGGTCGGGGCGGCGACCAGGACGCTGTCCCCGGCCTCCAGCGCGCGACAGCCCTCGATCTGGAACCCGTCGAGGTCGAAGTCGTAGCCGCCGCGGAAGCGCTGGAACTCGGAGAGGGCAGGCACATCGGGAGCCCGCAGGGGCTCAGCGGGCGATGACATGTCTCCACCCTAACCGCAAGCTTGATCGCTGCGCCTCAGGTTTGTGAGGCGGTCCGGACGGTGCTCACCCTGCGGGACGAAAGACGCGCAATGCCGCCGGCAGCGTCCGCAGCGCCACCGGCAGCGCGCCGATCCGCTCGCCGTCGGCCCAGCAGCTGACGCCCTCGGCGTGCAGCTCGATCTCGGCGGCGTGATGCACCTCGACCTTGGGGTGGTTCACGTGCCGGCCCTTGAAGACCTTCGGGAAGATCGTCAGCAGGGTCGGCTTGGAGATCTTGCGGACCTCGGTGAGCTGGAAGCGGCCGTCGTCCATGCGGGCCTCGGGGCAGATGAGCATGCCGCCGCCGTATGAGGGGCCGTTGCCGACCGCGATCAGCATGCACTCGTCCGTCAGCTCGAGGTCGTCCAGCCGGATGCCGAAGCGCGGCGCCTTGAAACGGGGCAGCTCCAGCAGCATCGACAGGTCGTAGCGGCGCTTGCCGCGCGGCCAGCGCATCTGGTTGGCCCGGTCGTTGACCTTGGAGTCCAGGCCGCAGGCCAGCACCGTGGAGAAGCGGCGGACCACCTCGGCGGAGGTGCCGGCGCCGACGGTGGCCTCGCCGAGGTCGATGCGGCCGACCTCGCCGGCGGCGATGACGCGCGCCGCGGCCTCCGGGTCCTTCAGCGGGATGCCCAGGCTGCGCGCGGTGTCGTTACCGGTGCCGGCCGGGATGATGCCGAGCACGGTCTCCGGGTGGTCGGTCAGCAACCGCAGGCCGGCCGAGACCATGCCGTCGCCGCCGACCACCACCAGGGCCGCCTCGTGGTTCTTCAGCAGCGCGTCGCTCGCCCGCTGCTCGCCGTCGTAGGCGTCGCGGCCGACGACGTCGGTCACCTCGATCCCGGCGGCCCGCAGCGCGGCCACGGCGCGCCGGCCGGCTTCGGCGCCCGCGCCCTTGGCGGACGTGGGGTTGATCAGGGCGACGACGTGTTCGGGTCTGTGTTGGCTGGAAGGGCTAGGTTGGCTGGAAGGGCTAGGCACGCGCGAACGCTAGCAGCGCGTGGCCCCGTCCGTCATGGCGCCGTGACCGGCGCGTTATCCCGGGCGTGCGCCGGGTGGCGGCCGCCGGGCCTACGTCAGGTCGTCGTAGTCGTCGTCGAAGCTGCGCCGGACCTGCTCGACCGGCCGCGCCTGGTCCACCGGGACCGGGCTCAGGTCGAGGTCGGAGGCCTCGTCCGGGGACAGGTTCGCGTTGATGTTGCGCGCGGCGCGGCGCTTGTCGTTCATGATCGCGATGCCGATGGCCGAGTAGTACAGCAGGCACATCGGGACGGCCAGGGCCGTCATGCCCAGCGGCTCGCCGGTCGGGACCGCGGCGGCGGCGAAGATGAAGATGCCGAAGGTCACGTAACGCCAGGACTTCTTCAGGCGCTCGGAGGACAGCACGCCGGTCAGGTTCAGGGCCACGACGATCAGCGGCACCTCCATGGAAGCGCCGAAGACCAGCACCATCCGCAGGAAGAAGCCGATGTAGTCGGTCAGCGGGATCGCGTTGGGCGACTCGGACGGGGTGAACCCGAGCAGCACGCTCATGACGTGCGGGACGAGCACGTAGCACAGCGCTGCGCCGCCGGCGAACAGCGGCACCGCGACGGCCACGAAGCCCAGGCTGTACTTCTTCTCGTTCTTGTGCAGGCCAGGCGCGATGAACGCCCACAGCTGGTACAGCCAGACCGGGCTGGCCAGGATCATGCCGACCATCAGCGAGACCTTGAAGTCGACCGCGATGCCGGAAGTGGTGCCCGAGGAGGTCAGCACGCCGCTCTTACAGGTGCTCGTCACGTTGTAGGCGACGCCCTTGACGTTCGTGTCGCAGACCGCGCGGGTCAGGGCGTGGATGACCTGCTTGTGGACGAGCCAGCCGGCGACCGCGCCCAGCGCGATGCCCACGGAGGAGCGGAACAGCCGGGTGCGCAGCTCGCGGATGTGCTCGCCGAGCGGCATCCGGCCTTCGGGGTCCTTGGGGACCTTCACGGACTTCGGCGGCTTGCTCTTGCCCTTGGGCCGGGTCCCGTTGGCGCTGGCCTGCGTGGTCATGGTCTCGGAGGTCCTTCAGTTCTGGGCGTTGTCGGCGCGCTTGGCACCGCCGTCGACGATCGAGCCGGGGATCACCTTGGCTTCGGGCAGCTCCACGTCATCCGCCGCGGCCTGCATCTCCGACTTCATGATCTGCGCCGACTTGCGGATGTTGCGCACCGAATCGGGCAGCCGCTTGCGCCCGAACAGCGCCCAGGCCGCCACCACGATCAGACCGATCTCGATCAGCCTCATGAACACGGGCCGACCCCCTTCAGTGCGACACGCCCCGGGCAGAAGGGCGTCACGGATATGAACACGGCCACGATGCGAAGACTAATCGTGCTGGGCCCGTGCACGCATCGCCTTGACGCCTTCCATTTCCTGAACACCGCGCAATGTCTCGCTCGCGTCGTTCAGGACCGCGGAGGTCTTCTTCAGCTCCCGGATCAGACCCTTGGCCGCGGCGAACACCCGCCAGCCGAACGCGGCGGTGATCACCAGGACGACGACGGCGGTGATCGTGATCAGCAGGACCCAGTACATGTGAGGAAACTATAGGGCCTGGCCGGGCCCGCGACGCAGGGCGAGGGTGGCCACACCGGCGGATTTCAGGATCTCGGCCAGCTCCGGCCCGGCCGGCCGGCGCACCCGCGCACCGCAGGCGGGGCAGGTGAACAGGTAGCGGTTGGCGTCGGCGCCGTCGCCGGTCTCGACGAAGCGGACGTCGGCGACGGCGACGTACTGCGGTCCGCAGTCCGGACAGCGGACCCGGAAGTCGGCGGCCGGGGCGGGGGCCGGCGCGGCGGGGCGCTCGGGTCCGCTACGCAGGGCGACGGACTCGATACCGATGGCGGCCATCGCGTCGGAGAGGTCGGCCAGGCCGCCGGTCAGGGCTCGGAGACGGACGCGGGGGTCGGTTTCGGGAGCGGGGGCCGGAGCTGGCGGGGCTGCCGGTTCAGGCTTTGGCTCGGCGGCGGGTTCGGCGGCGGCAAAGTCACCGAGCGCGCTGGCAGCCGGGGCGGCGGGCATGCGCTCCGGCGCGCTCGCAGCGGAAACCTCGGCGAGTCCGGCGGGCACACTCGCGGCGGGAGGCTGCTCGGCGGCGCTCGCGGCGAACCAGTCCGACTCGCCGGCCGCGTCCTCGTCCGTCCTGCGCAGGTGCCCGAACGCCTCAGCGACCGGAGTCGGCGCACGGTCGGCCGTCTCCGGCCGGGCCCCGCCGAACCAGTCGTGCGGCTCCCCCGCTCCGCTCACGCCGCGTCCTCGGCGTCTCCGTACAGGGCCAGCGCCTCGGCGGCGGTCTTGCGGACCTGGTCGGCCAGGGCCGGGGGGTCGACGATGCGGCCGTCGGCGCCGAGGCGGAGCACCAGGCGCAGGATGCGGCCCTGGTCGGGGGCTCGCAGGGCGATGCGCAGGCCGCCTTCGGGCAGTTCCTCGACGCCTTCGTTCGGGTAGTTCTCCGCCACCCAGCGGGCGTAGCGGGTGACCTCCAGGGTCACCAGCGGGTCGTCCGCGGCCGGGCGGAGGACGCCGTCGTCCAAGTCCTGGGGCTCGGCGGACTCCGGGATCTCGGCGGCGACGTCCAGGACGTCGATGGCCACTATGCGGGACAGGCGGAAGACGCGGACCGCCTCGCTGCGGCGGCACCAGCCCTCCAGGTAGGCGTGGCCGTCGGAGAGGATCACGCGCATCGGGTCCACGTCGCGCTCGGTGACCTGGTCGCGCGAGGGGACGAAGTACTCCAGCCGCAGGCGGCGTCCGGAGTCCAGGGCCTGGCGGATGCGGTCCAGGACGGTGGCGCGCGCCTCGAAGGCGACCGTCACCCGCTGCGAGGCCTCCGCGCCGCGCTCGCCGGCGGCCTCCTCCAGCTTGGCGATGGCGCGCAGCAGGGCGTCGCGGTCGGCGACGCCGGGGAGCTGCGCCAGCGCGCGCAGGGCGACCAGCAGGGCCACCGCCTCGCGCACCGAGAAGCGCAGCGGCCGGACGATGGCCTCGGCGTTCTCCAGGTGGATGGTGCCGCCCTCGCCGATGTGCGCTTCCATCAGGTCGTCCGGCAGGCCGCCGGGCAGCCCGCACATCCACAGCGTCTCCAGGTCCTTGCGGAGCTGCTTCTCGGAGACGTTGAACTCGCCGGCCACCTCGGTCAGCTTCGCGCCCTCGTGCTCCAGCAGGTAGGGCACCAGGTTCAACAGCCGGCGGACCTGGGCCGCGGCGCCGCTCATCGGGTGGCTCCCGTCATCTCGCCGGTGTCGGAGCGGTCGGCGCCGGCCTGCGCACCGATTTTGGAATGGGTACTGGTCTTGGAACGGGTACCGATCCGGGCTCCGGGGTGCGTCATCTCGTCGCTGGCGGCCAGCGCGTTGCCCTCGACGGCGGCGCGCAGCCGGTTGATCACCGCGGCGCGCAGCTCCGGGGGTTCCAGGACCTGCACGTCGGGGCCGAACTCGGCGAGCCAGCCGGCCATGCCGGTGTTGCGCGGCACGGTCAGCACGTCCCAGCCGGTCGGCTCGCCGTCCAGCAGCTCCTGCTCGCACTCGGTCGCGCGGCGGCGGAGCAGGAAGCCGGTCTCGGCCCGCAGCCGCAGCCGGGCGGTGCCGACGTTGCGGTTCTGCTTCCAGGCGAAGTCGGCGACCTTGGCGTGCACGTCCATGTCGTCGGGCACCGGCTCGGTCAGGTGCCCGGCCATCAGCACCGGCTCGCCGACGATCCGGTCCAGCCGGAACATGCGGTCGGCGCCGCGGTCGCGGTCGTAGCCGGCCAGGTACCAGTGCCCGCGCCAGGAGTCGATGGCCCACGGCTCGACCCTGCGCAGCGCCGGGTCCACCTCGCCGGACTTGCGGTAGCGGAAGGACACCGGGCGCCGGTCGCAGATGGCCTGCAGCAGCGGTTCGAAGGCGCCGGTCTCGGTGCGCACCCGCGGCTCGATGCCGGACTGGCTGATGTCGCCGACCTCGATGCCCGCGCTCTTGAGCTTGAGCAGCGCCGAGGAGGCGTCCGAGGCCAGGACCGCCTGCTGCCAGAAGCGCGCGGCCACGCCGAGCACCGCCGCCTCGTCCCGCTCCAGGCGGATCTCGGGCAGGTTGTAGGAGTCCTTGGGGATGCGGTAGCCGATCTCGTCCTCGAACAGCGCGCTGTTGGTGCCGGTCTCCAGCGGGATGCCCATCTCGCGGAGCTCGTCCTTGTCCCGCTCGAACATACGCTCGAAAGCGTCGTCCGTGGGGCACTCCCGATACGGCTCCAGGGTGGCGCGCAGGCGCTCCTTGGTCACGTACTGCTTGGACGCGAGCAGGCAGATGACCAGGTTCACCAACCGCTCGGTCTTCGTGGCGGGCATCGACGCTCTCCTACAACAACTCGGCTACGCGTGAACGGTAGCGCTAATCGGTGGGACGGCGCAGCGTCGCACACATTGACGAACACAAACGAGTGAACCAGCGACGCGAAGCGTCCCCACAACGGGCGGTGGTGGGCGACGGGTGGGCGGGTGACGACGGGTCGGCTAACAGAGGGTCACCGGACAGGTAGCGTGGGGCGGGTGATCCGGTGGCGACGTGGGGTGGTGGCAGTAGTGGGCCGCGCCTGGCACGGTTCTCTAGAGGTAGATGTAACGGCTGCAGACGGGCAGATGTTCCGCGCGCTCGCTTATCCAGCGCTTGTCGGACGGCCTGAGGTCGGCGACGACGTACTGCTGTCGGTCACGGCGCTGGAGCTGGGGTTGGGAACCGGCGGCTATGCGCTGGTCGTGGCGATCCCGGCACGGCTCCCTGAGGACGCCCCTCTACAGGGACACATGGTGAAGGCGCGCTATACGCCGTTGCAGACCGTTGCGGACGGCGCTGAGGAGCGCTACCCAGAGCTAGCGACGGCGTCTTCTCTGGAGGGGATGCCGGTAGTAGTAGCGGATCTGCACTCGGCTCTTCCTGCGGTACTCGCAGGGATCCGCGCTGAACGCCCCTCTGCGCGCGTCGCCTATGTGATGACTGACGGAGGGGCGCTCCCCCTGTGGTTCTCACGAAGTGTCGACGCACTGCGTTCGGCAGGGTGGCTCGCGGCGGGGACCGTCACGGTCGGGCAGGCGTTCGGCGGGGATCTGGAGTGCGTGACGGTGCACAGCGGCCTCCTCGCGGCGCGCCACGTGTTAAAGGCAGACGTCGCGATCGTCACGCAGGGACCTGGGAACCTCGGAACCGGAACGGAGTGGGGGTTCTCAGGGATCGCGTGTGGCGAGGCCATCAATGCCGCGGCGGTACTCGACGGCCGCCCGATCGCCGCACTGCGGGTGTCCTCAGGGGATAAGCGCGACCGGCACCAAGGGCTGAGCCACCACAGTCTCACCGCGTATGGAAAGGTCGCGTTGGCACGCGCAGAGGTAGCGCTCCCGGACCTGGACGACCCCTTCTGGAGCAGCGTCGCTTCGCAGACTGCGGAGTTGGAGCAGAGGCATGCGGTGATTCGCGTACCGGTCGACGGACTGGATGCGGCCCTGCGTTCCTGTCCGGTAAAGCTGAGCACCATGGGCCGTGGCTTGGACGAGGACTACGCGGCATTCCTCGCCTCGGCGTGCGCAGGCCGACTGGCGGTCTAGCCACCTGCACCGCGCTGTCAGCACTATGGGATGCTGCACTCCTGAATGGCGAGACCCGGGAGGGACGTTGTCCGTGGAAGAGAGCGTCGGAGAAGGCAGGATCGACGACGATCAGGCCGAAGAAGGCGTCGGGGAAGTCAGTATCAGCATCGGGGAAGCCGGCGGCGCGGGCCACGAGGAACACAGCGTGACGCCGGTCGAGCGCAAGCTCCGGGCGGTCCCGGTCCTCATCCTGAGCTGCGTCGTGTTCGGCCTGGCGGCCGCGGCGTTCGCCTGGACGACGCTGCGCGTGCACGACCGCCAGATGTCGGCGGAGGCGAACGAGAAGGCGGTCGCGTTCCTGCTGGGGACGCCGGGCCTGCAGACCTCCGAGCAGGCGGCGGCCGGCGGCGGCTCGGTGACCGCGTTCTACTCCCCCAAGCTCCACCGGTTCGCCATCACCGGCCACGACCTGCCCGCGCTCAAGACGGGACGGACCTACGAGTTCTGGTACCGCACCGGCGCCGGCCAGCCGCCGCTGGAGGCGGGCACCTCGCGCTTCGACGCACCGCAGAACGACATCGTCGTGGTGTCGATCCCGGCGCCCGCCGCCTCGCTGGTGGTGTCGGTCGAGCCCTCGGGCGGCGCGCACACGCTGTCGGGGACGCCGATCGCCGAGCTGACGCTGGGGTAGTGCGGGGCCGCGCGGGTGCTGCCGGCCGCTGACGCGGCCCGGTGCCGCTACTCGGCGATCAGCAGGTCGCCGGCCAGCACCGCGAAGAGCGTCCCGGTCACCGCGTCCACGACCCGGCGCGCCCTGGCATACGCCGCCGCGATGCGCTTGGCGGAGAACAGGCAGGCCACGAGCACGTACCAGGCCACGCCGATCGCCGGGATCGCGACGCCGATCGCGGTGCGGTACTCCCAGTCCACGTGCGGCGGGAGCAGCGCGGCGAAGACGCTGGAGAAGAAGACGGCGGCCTTCGGGTTGCCGATGTTGCACAGGAAGCCGGCCCGGAAGGCGGACACGGCGCCCCGGGGACGGATGCCGGCGGCGCCGGCGGCCGGGCCGTGCACGCGGCGGCGCGCAGCCGAGCGCAGGAGCTGGAAGGCCAGCCACAGCAGGTAGGCGGCGCCGGCCACGCGGACCGCCTCGAACACCGGCTGGAAGCGGACCAGGAGCACGGTCAGGCCGACCAGGCTGGTGGTGGCCCAGACCGCCATCGCGGCGGCGACGCCGAGGCCGACGAAGACCGCGTCGCGGCGGGAGCGCGCCACCGAGGCGTGGGAGACGGCGAGGAAGTCGGGGCCGGGGATCAGCAGGGCCAGGGTCCAGACGGTCAGCAACGCGGCGAAGGACGCGACAGGCATACCGACGATGCTGCCACGCCGGGAGCGCCGCGGGGCAGGTCGGAGGGCTGGTCCCGGGCCACTCGCCGCGGATTGGCCTGGTGGGGCGCACCGCCGCCGGACACGCCGCCGGACACGCCGATGGCCGTCCCGGAGCCCGGGACGGCCATCGAGAACGGCTGGCTCAGCTCACGCCGAGCAGGTCGACCACGAAGATCAGCGTCTCGCCCGGCTTGATCGCGCCGCCCGCGCCGCGGTCGCCGTAGCCCAGGTGCGGCGGGATGACGAGCTTGCGCCGGCCGCCGACCTTCATGCCGGCCACGCCGCGGTCCCAGCCGGCGATGACCCGGCCGCCGCCGAGCGGGAACTCGAAGGCCGAGCCGCGGTTCCAGGAGGCGTCGAACTCTTCTCCGGTGGAGTAGGCGACGCCGACGTAGTGCACCTTCACCTGCTGGCCGGCCTTGGCTTCCTCGCCGGCCCCGACGGTGATGTCCTCGATGACCAGGTCCGCGGGGACCGGGAAGTCGGGGAAGTCGATCTCAGGCTTTTCAAGACTCATGGGCTTGCTGTTCCCAATCCTGCTCGGGGGTGGACTTCTCGTTACGCTATCAGGGCGTCTTCGGCGGTCACCGCCGCGTCACCGGGCGTCCAGGATGTCCACGACGAACACCATCGTGTCCGTGCCCTGGATCCCGGCGCTCGGCTGGCCCTGCGCGCCGTAGCCCTTGTCCGGCGGGATCACCAGCAGGACCCGGGAGCCCACGGTCTGCCCGATCAGGCCCTCGTCCCAGCCCTGCACCACCGCGCCGACCCCGATCGGGGTGGCGAAGATCGACTTGCCCTTGCTGAACGAGGAGTCGAAGATCTGGCCGGTGCGCCAGACCAGGCCCTCGTACTGGACCACGAGGGTCTGGCCCTTCTTCACCTGCGGGCCCTTGCCGACGATGACCGGCTTGTAGACGGCGCCGGCCGGCGGCTGCTTGCCGGCCGGGATGGTCACCTTCGGGTCGGCCGTACCCACGGCGGTGCCCACGGTCGGCAGCGTCGGGTCGTTCAGCACGCCGGTGCCGGCCGGGATGTCGGCCTGCGCCGACGGGTACACGCCGACGATGTCCAGATCGAAGATGATCGTGTCGGTGCCGGTGATGGTGATCTTGCCGTCGGTGCTGCCCTTGGCGCCGAACCCGAGCGCCGGCGGCACGGTGAGCTCCACCCGGCTGCCCGCGGCCTGGCCCTTGAGCCCCTGCTCCCAGCCCGGCAGCATCTGGCCCTGGCCCTCGACGGCGGTGACCGGGTGCTGGCCCTGGTCGTAGCTGCTGCCCAGGTCCGAACCGTCGCGCCAGAGCTTGGCGGTGTACTGCAGCACCACGGCGCTGCCGTCGGTGACCTTCGCCCCGTCGCCGGGGATCTTCACCTTCACCCCGAGCTTGCCGTCCGGCTGCCCGGCCGGCACCTGGATGCTCGGGCGCACCCCGAACGCGGCGGCGGCCGGCGCACCGGACGAGGCCCCCGAAGAGGCCGTGGAGCCGGCCGAGGAACCGCTCGGCGCTGCGGGCTTGCTCGACGACGACGAGCAGCCGGCCAACAGCACCAGGCCGGCGGCGAGCCCGGCGAGGGCGGTCTGGGTCCGGCGGGTGGCCACGGGACGGCGCACGGGAAACCTCGAATCGGCACGTAGAGATGGAAATACGACGAACACATGTCCATGGGACCGCACCACAGTAGCGCGGCCCGCGCCCGACCGGAGCCGGGAGCAGGCCACGAATACGCAAAACCAGGACAGTGGGGCTGGACAGGGGGTCGCCGGCGGCGTCGCACCTCAAAGACAACCGGCACGGCCGGCACCGGCGCGCGCAACCAAGCCCGCCAGCCCCAGCCGTGCCGTCAGTGCACCTGGTCCCCGGTCACGGGGACTCACATCGACGAAATGAGCTTCTCCACCCGCTCGTCCACCGACCGGAACGGGTCCTTGCACAGGACGGTCCGCTGGGCCTGGTCGTTGAGCTTCAGGTGCACCCAGTCGACCGTGAAGTCCCGGCGCTGCTCCTGGGCCCGCTTGATGAACTCGCCGCGCAGGCGCGCGCGGGTGGTCTGCGGGGGCACCGACTTGGCCTGGAAGATCTCCAGGTCGGTGGCGGTGCGCTCGACCATGCCGCGCTTCTCCAGCAGGTAGTACAGGCCTCGGTTGCGGGAGATGTCGTGGTAGGCCAGGTCGAGCTGGGCCACGCGGGGGGCGGACATCGCCAGGTTGTTCTTGGCGCGGTAGCGCTCGATGAGCTTGTACTTGATGACCCAGTCGATCTCCTTGGAGATCAGGTCCAGGTCGCCGGTGTTCACCGCGGTGAGGGTGCGCTCCCAGAGGTCCAGGATGCGGTCGACGGCGCCGGTGCGCAGGCCTCGCTTCTCGGCGAAGTCGCGGGCCTTGGTGAAGTACTCCTCCTGTATCTCCAGGGCGCTCATCTCGCGGCCGTTGGCCAGGCGGACCTTCTTCTGGCCCGTCATGTCGTGGCTGACCTCGCGGATGGCCCGGATCGGGTTCTCCAGGGTCATGTCGCGCAGGGTGGTGCCGGCCTCGATCATCCGCAGGACCAGGTCGGTCGCCCCGACCTTGAGGAGCATCGTGGTCTCGGACATATTCGAGTCGCCGACGATCACGTGCAGGCGGCGGTATTTCTCGGCGTCGGCGTGCGGCTCGTCCCGGGTGTTGATGATCGGGCGGGAGCGGGTGGTGGCGCTGGAGACGCCCTCCCAGATGTGCTCGGCGCGCTGCGAGACGCAGTAGACCGCGCCGCGGGGGGTGGCCAGGACCTTGCCGGCGCCGCAGATCAGCTGCCGGGTGACCAGGAACGGGATCAGGACGTCGGCCAGGCGGGAGAACTCGCCGTGCCGGCCCACGAGGTAGTTCTCGTGGCAGCCGTAGGAGTTGCCGGCCGAGTCGGTGTTGTTCTTGAACAGGTAGACGTCCCCGGCGATGCCCTCCTCGTGCAGGCGCCGCTCGGCGTCGGCCAGCAGCCCCTCCAGGATCCGCTCGCCGGCCTTGTCGTGGACGATCAGCTCGCGCACGGAGTCGCACTCGGGCGTGGCGTACTCCGGGTGCGAGCCGACGTCCAGGTACAGCCGCGCGCCGTTGCGCAGGAAGACGTTGCTGGAGCGCCCCCAGGACACGACGCGGCGGAACAGGTAGCGGGCGACCTCGTCCGGGGACAGACGGCGCTGTCCGCGGAACGTGCAGGTGACCCCGTATTCGTTTTCTAGCCCGAAGATCCGCCGGTCCATGATGACCACCTTTTGCCGCGTTGGACTTTAATCTGCGTCAGCCCTTTGCGCCGTCGTTCGACTGCCGCTTTGTCAGGACTCCGAGGAGTCCTCTTCGCCGAGGATGTCGTCGACCGCGCCGAGCACGTCGCCGTCGTCGGCGGGCACGGACTTGGCGGCCGGCGGGTTCGTGGTGCCGGTCTCGCCGCTGTCGCCGGCGCCCTCGGCGCCCTTCTTGCCGCCGTCGGCGCCGTCGCCCTCGACGCCGAGCAGCCGGGACAGCGCGGGCCCGGTGATCCGCCGGAACTTGCGCACCTGGCTGCGGTTCCGGTCCAGGACCGCGACCTCGAGCTGGTTCGGGGCCAGGGTGCGCGGCTCGGTGCCGTCCCGGCCCAGGGCGTCGACCGCGGCGTTCAGGACCGTCTCCAGCGCGGCGTTCTCCTCGTAGGAGGATTCCAGCACCTGGTTCACCGCGTCCGCGGCGCCGCCGAGCACCTGGAAGCCGCGGATGTCGGTGACCTGGCCGTCGAAGGTGACCCGGTAGCCCTGGTCGTCGGCGACCTTCTCGCCGACCTCGGCGACGGCCAGCTCCACCTCGTACGGCTTGCCCGCGCCCTCGCTGAACATCGTGCCCAGGGCCTGCGCGTAGGTGTTCGCCAGGGCCCGGCCGGTGACGTCGCGGCGGTCGTAGACGTAGCCGCGCATGTCCGCGTGCCGGACGCCGGCGATGCGCAGCTGCTCGTACTCGTTGTAGCGGCCGGCCGCGGCGAAGGCGATGCGGTCGTAGATCTCGGAGATCTTGTGCAGGGCCCGCGACGGGTTCTCCCCGACGAAAAGGATGCCCTTGTCATAGAAGATGACTGCCACGGACCGGCCACGCGAGATGCCCTTACGGGCATACTCGGCCCGGTCCTTCATGATCTGTTCGGGCGAGACGTAGAACGGCGTCGTCACGACGGGTCACTCCTGACTTCGGACCGAGGTCTGCAAGACAATTGATTCGGTGTGCTGCGAACCGAAACTATCGCAGCGGGGAGCGGGGACCGTCGGGAACCGCGCGGCGGGCGTCCATGATGCCCTCGATGAGCGCGGAGAGTTCCTCGTCCGGCAGCCGCCGGTAACCGTCCTCGGTGACCACCGCGACGACCGGGTAGATCTTGCGGAACAGGTCGGGGCCGCCGGTGGCCGAGTCGTCGTCGGCGGCGTCGTAGAGCGCCTGCACGGCCGCGACCGCGGCGTCCTCGGCGCTGAAGTCCGGGCGGAACAGCTTCTTGAGCGCGCCGCGGGCGAACATCGAGCCGGAGCCGACCGAGTAGAAGTCGTGCTCCTCGTACATGCCGCCGGTGACGTCGTAGCTGAAGATCCGGCCCTCGCCGGTCTCCTCGTCGTACCCGGTGAACAGCGGGACCACGGCCAGGCCCTGCATCGCCATGGCGAGGTTGCCGCGGATCATGGTGGCCAGGCGGTTGGCCTTGCCGTCGGTGGAGAGCGTGACGCCCTCGATCTTCTCGTAGTGCTCCAGCTCCAGCTGGAACAGCCGGACCACTTCCACGGCCAGCCCGGCGCTGCCGGCGATGCCGACCGCGGAGAACTCGTCGGCCGGGAACACCTTCTCGATGTCGCGCTGGGCGATGAAGTTGCCCATGGTGGCCCGGCGGTCGCCGGCCAGCAGCACGCCGCCGGGGAACGTGATGGCCACGATGGTGGTGCCGTGCGGCGCGATGTCCTGAGCGGACATCGGGCCGGCGGCGCCGGCCGGCAGGGAGCGCCCGCCGGGCAGGAATTCGGGGGCGAAGCCCTTCAAGAACTCGCTGAAAGAGGAGATGCCCGGCGTGAGGAACGCCTGCGGCAGACCGCCCCGAGAGCCCCAGTCCGCGTTGGATTCCACTTCAGCAATCCCCTTCTATTAAGGTTCGTACGCAATCGGACCTTGATGTGGTGCGACCCTAGTAGATCGCGAACCTCACTGGCCACCCTTCTGGACGAAGCCCCGGACGAAGTCCTCGGAGTTGGCCTCCAGCACCTCGTCGATCTCGTCCAGCATCGAGTCCACGTCCTCGGAGAGCTTCTCCTGGCGCTCCTGCAGGTCGCTGCTCGCCTCGGTGGCGGTTTCCTCGACCTCTTGCTTGTCCCGGCTGGCGTGCTGCTGGCCGCCGCGTTCGTCCGCTGCCATCTCAGCCCTCTCCCACTCCTCGGCAAGGTTGCCGATCTTCCTCACTCTAGCTTCAACTTCCCCCGAACGGGGGTATTCCACTCGCGATCCCAGGAGCTCTTTAATTACAACCGGTGAAACTTGCGGGACCAGCGCCGACAGGCGCTGGTCCCAGATCGCGATACGTTCTGTCTCAGCCTTCGGTCAGTGCCCGTACCAGATCCTCCGCGGTACGGCTTCGATCGATCAACGCTTGGACGTGCTGCTTGGTTCCGCGCGTCGGTTCCAGTGTCGGCACCCTTTGCAACGATTCGCGACCGGGGACGTCGAAGATCACCGAGTCCCACGACGCGGCCGCCACCGAGTCCGCGTACTTGTCCAGGCACCGGCCCCGGAAGTAGGCCCGGGTGTCCTCCGGCGGGTGGTCCACCGCCTGCCGGATCCGCGCGTCGGTGGTGATGCGCTCGAACCGCCCGCGGGCCGCCAGGCGCTGGTACAGGCCCTTCTCCGGCCGGACGTCGGAGTACTGCAGGTCGACCAGCTCCAGCCGCGAGGAGTCCCACTCCAGGCCGTCGCGCTTGCGGTAGCCCTGCAGGATCTCGTACTTGGCGACCCAGTCCAGCTCCCGGGACAGCGACATCGGGTCCGACTCCAGCCGCGTGAGCACCGACTCCCAGCGCTCCAGCACGTCCTTGGTGACGTCGTCCACGTCGACGCCGTAGCGGTCCTCCACGAACTTGCGCGCCTGCTCGCAGTACTCCATCTGCAGCTGCACCGCGGTGAGCTTGCGGCCGCTGCGCAGCGTCACCAGCTGCCGCAGCGTCGGGTCGTGGCTGACCTGGTGCAGGGTGCGGACCGGGGAGTCCACCGACAGGTCGGTGGACATGAAGCGCTCCTCGATCATCGCCAGGACCAGCGCCGTGGTGCCCATCTTCAGGTAGATGGAGATCTCGGCCAGGTTGGCGTCGCCGATGATGACGTGCAGCCGGCGGTAGCGCTCGGGGTCGGCGTGCGGCTCGTCGCGGGTGTTGATGATGGGGCGCTTGAGCGTGGTCTCCAGGCCCACCTCGACCTCGAAGAAGTCGGCGCGCTGCGAGATCTGGAAGCCGTGCGCGCGGCCGTCCTGGCCGATGCCCACCCGGCCGGCGCCGGTGACCACCTGCCGGGAGACGAAGAACGGGGTCAGGTTGCGGACGATGTCGGCGAACGGGGTGGAGCGCTGCATGAGGTAGTTCTCATGCGAGCCGTAGGAGGCGCCCTTGTTGTCGGTGTTGTTCTTGTACAGGTTGATCGGGGCGGTGCCGGGGATCTCGGCGGCCCGGCGCGAGGCCTCGGCCATGATCCACTCCCCGGCCTTGTCCCAGATCACCGCGTCGCGCGGGTTGGTGACCTCGGGTGAGGAGTACTCGGGGTGCGCGTGGTCGACGTACAGGCGCGCGCCGTTGGTGAGGATCACGTTGGCCAGGCCCGCGTCCTCGTCGGTGAGCTGGCTGGCGTCGGCGATGTCCCGGGCCAGGTCGAACCCCCGGGCGTCACGCAGGGGGTTCTCTTCCTCGAAGTCCCAGCGCGCGCGGCGGGCCCGGTGCATGGCCGCCGCGTAGGAGTTGACGATTTGAGAAGAGATCAGCATCGCGTTGGCGCCGGGGTTCCCTGGTACGGAGATGCCGTACTCGGTCTCGGTGCCCATGATTCGCCACACGCTCATACCGGCCACCTTATTCCGCGGGGGTGACGTGTGGCAGTGCCTTGTGCACGGTTTTTGCTGGGGTGATGGGTTGCCACTCGGTGTGTGTACCCGGGGGGTGATCAATGAATCGTGGGCGGACGCCGGGTTACAGGCCCGGACAAAGCACGCGCCGCCCGCGCGCTGTCGCATTCGACAGCCCGCGGGCGGCGCACAGGCCTTGACGGGTTTACAGGTACTGGCCGGTGCTCGCGATGGTGTCGATCGAGCGGCCGGTGTCACCGCCCCGCTTGCCGGTGACCAGCGTGCGGATGAACACGATCCGCTCGCCCTTCTTGCCGGAGATGCGGGCCCAGTCGTCGGGGTTGGTGGTGTTCGGCAGGTCCTCGTTCTCCTTGAACTCGTCGACGCAGGCGCCGAGCAGGTGGGAGATGCGCAGACCCTTCTGCTTGTGGTCCAGGAAGTCCTTGATCGCGGACTTCTTCGCGCGGTCGACGATGTTCTGGATCATCGCACCGGAGTTGAAGTCGCGGAAGTACATGACCTCCTTGTCCCCGTTGGCGTAGGTGACCTCCAGGAACCGGTTCTCGTCGATCTCGCTGTACATCCGCTCGACGGTGGCCTGGATCATCGCCGTGACCGTCTCCTGCCGGTCCCCGTGGTGCTCGGCGAGGTCGTCGGCGTGCAGCGGGAGCTCGGCGGTGACGTACTTGCCGAAGATGTCCTTGGCCGCCTCGGCGTCCGGACGCTCGATCTTGATCTTGACGTCCAGCCGGCCCGGCCGCAGGATCGCCGGGTCGATCATGTCCTCGCGGTTGGAGGCGCCGATGACGATGACGTTCTCCAGGCCCTCGACGCCGTCGATCTCCGAGAGCAGCTGCGGGACGATGGTGTTCTCCACGTCCGAGCTGATGCCGCTGCCGCGGGTGCGGAACAGCGAGTCCATCTCGTCGAAGAACACGATGACCGGGGCACCCTCGCTGGCCTTCTCACGAGCCCGCTGGAAGACCAGGCGGATGTGCCGCTCGGTCTCGCCGACGTACTTGTTGAGCAGCTCAGGGCCCTTGATGTTGAGGAAGTAGCTCTTCACGTTGTCCGAGCCGGTCACTTCCGCGACCTTCTTGGCCAGCGAGTTGGCCACCGCCTTGGCGATCAGGGTCTTGCCACAGCCGGGAGGCCCGTACAGCAGCACGCCCTTGGGCGGCCGGAGCTTGTGCTCCTTGAACAGGTCAGGGTGCAGATACGGGAGCTCGACGGCGTCCCGGATCAGCTCGATCTGGCCGTCCAGGCCGCCGATCTCCAGGTAGGAGATGTCCGGGACCTCCTCCAGCACGAGGTCTTCGACCTCGGACTTGGGGATGACCTCGTACACGTAGCCGCTGCGCGGCTCCATCAGCAGGGCGTCGCCGGGGCGCAGCTTGACGCCGGGCTCCAGCAGCGGCTCGGCCAGGCGCACCACGTGCTCCTCGTCGGTCCGGCCGGTGACCAGGGCGCGGCTGCCGTCCTCCAGGATCTCCTTGAGGCTGACGATCTCCCCGACGCTCTCGAAGCCGAACGCGGCGACGACATTGAGCGCCTCGTTCAGCATCACCTCCTGGCCGGGATGCAGCGTGCCGGGCTCGATGGACGGGCTCACCGACACCCGCATCTTGCGGCCGCCGGTGAAGATGTCGGCGTTGCCCTCGCCGGCGTCCTCCAGGAACACCCCGAAGCCGCTGGGCGGCTGTGCGAGGCGGTCGATCTCCTCCTTCAACGCCACGATCTGGTCGCGCGCTTCGCGCAGCGTCGCCACCAGGCGCTCGTTCTGGCTCGTGAGCCCGGCCACAGTGGCCTGCAACTCGTTGATCCGCTCCTCCACGGCCCGGCCGCCCCTCGGGGCGTCCGCGGCGTCGCGGAGCCTGCGCCGCAGGACGGCGATCTCCTGCTCCAGGTACGTGACCTGGGCAGAGAGGTCATCCGACCCGCGCGCCGAGCGGCCGGCGCCCTCGCGGATGTCGTCGTCGTGTGCTGGCACGGTCCTCACCTCCCGCCGGAAGCTGCGATGCTCAAGAACTTCCTTGCTGCTGTCCTGCCTAGCGGAAGCGTTCTTGAAACCGCTGAATGTTGTGCAGTTGCCGCCACCGGGTCCGGACACGGCACACCCCGCGTATCCGGAACTCGGGTGCTCTTCGTAGGAACAACAAGGCCTGTCGTCATCACGATTCCCCCTCACTCGGCTGGTTATGTGGAGCCGGCCCGGAGTTGTGATCCCGATCCTTGCCCACAGGTGATGCTTTGTCGAGGACAATCGATCAACGACCGGGGGCCCCGGATGGTTCGCCGCGGCGGCTTGGTAGCGTCTGGAAACTATGACCGTTACCACTGACACGGATGCTCTAGAGGTATGGATCAATCACGATCTGTGCACAGGTGACGGCATCTGTGCCCAGTACGCACCGGACGTGTTCGAACTCGACATCGACGGTGTCGCTTATGTGAAGAACGGCCCGGACGCCGAGTTGCTGACCGGACCGGAGGCCCGGGTCCCGGTCCCGGTGGATCTGGTGCTGGCGGTGATCGACTCGGCCCAAGAGTGCCCCGGGGAGTGCATCCACGTCCGGCGCGCCTCGGACCAGGTGGTCGTCGCCGGCCCGGACGCCGAAGCGGCCTGAGGCGCGAGCTGGACGGCGGGAGACCAGTTCCGCCCCAGCTCGGCACCAGTCTCGGCCGCCGTCGTGCTCCTCGCGGCCCGATCGAACCTTTCCCTCAATCGCTAACCCAGACGCATGACCGGCCGTCCAGGTTGCCGGTCAGGCCCAGGTTCGCTCAATCGGGTGACCGCCCAGGTCGTACCGCTGGGCGAACACCGGTATCAGCCGGGTCGGGCCGGCCACCGGATGCAGCCGCTCGGGCGCGTCGGTGTGGATCGGGACGACGGTCCGCGGCGCGACCCGGTGCACCAGCGTGTGCAGGTCGTCGCCGGTGGCGTGGCCGAAGGAGCCGATCCGGCGCAGCGGGATGCCCAGGACCTCCAGCCACTCCATGAACAGCGCCCAGCGCGACTCGAACGGCCCCAGCGGCTCGCCGTTGGCGTGCAGCCACACGGTGCGCTCGCCGACCGGCAGGTCCGCCAGGTCCGGGATGCCGCGCAGGTCCCGCAGGTCCGGCTGGTAGACGAAGGCCCCGGGATCGGCCTTCAGAGCCTCCAGGCCGACCTCGGAGTAGGCCACCACGCCCTCGACCCCGAGCTCGCGCAGGAAGGCCGCGACCGGGTCGCCCCAGAGCACGCGGCGCCCGGCGGCGTCGGCCACCTCGACGAACTCCCGGACCCGCTCCAGGTCGCGCGGGTACATCGCGAGCAGCACCAGGTCCCCGCGCGCCTCGTCCAGCACGGCGGCGAAGTCCCGGACGACGTCGTCCTCGGTGCGCACCGGCCCCGGGAACACCGGCAGCCCCAGAGCCGTACCCTCCGTGACGAACATCTCACAGCCCGCAGCACGCTCGGCCAGCCGCCAGGCACGTTCCGGGGCGCGGCCGTGGAACCGGATGTCGCCGGTGAAGGCCAGCACGCCGTCGGAGGTGGTGACCAGGTAGCCGCTGGCCCCGGGCACGTCGTGGTCCACGGTGATCCGCTCCACGGTCATCGGGCCGAACCTCAGCGGCTGCTCGTCGGCCAGCGGCCGCCAGTCCGGGTCGCCGCCGGGCAGGCCGTCGCCGGCGGCGCTCAGCGCGCGCATCACTGCGATGGTCTCCGGGGAGGCGTGAACCTCAATTCCCGGCCTGAGGGTTCCGACCAGACCGCAGTGGTCGATGTGCGCGTGGCTGACGAACACCGCCGTCGCCGGCCCCTCCTCCCCCAGTGGGTCCCCCATTTCGACCATCGCCGGGTCGTAGACGCCGGGCAGCCTCGGTGCCGCGCCGACCCGCAGCCGGTCGGCCAGATAGCGGTGCGCCCTGGGCACGACAGGGGGCCGGAACAAGTCGGTGCCTCGGGGGATGTCGAGCCCGAAATCGAGCAGGACGCGGTGGTCGCCCTCGGTGATCAGGACCTTGCTGGAGCCGATGACGCCGACCCCGCCCCAGAACTCGACGGATGCTGCCATGTATATACGTGTTCTCTTCCTATGAATTAAGCGCACGAACCCAGGCGAAGACGCCGGGCAGGATGTCCTCGACCACCGGGGCGATCACCGTCGCGGGGCCGTCGGCGCGGCCGAACCGGTCGATGTAGCCGGCGCACGCGCCGACCGCCATCGCGGGTTCGATCTCGTTGAAGTAGTGGTCGCCGAGCGAGAAGAGCTCGGCGGCCGGCCGGTCGGCCAGCTCCGCGGCGATCCAGCGCCGCAGTCCCTCGGGCTTGTTCGCTCCGGAGACGACCTCCTCGAACAGCGGGGTGACCCCCAGCCGGTCCAGCAGCGGCGCCAGGCCGCCGGCGGGGCTGTTGGTGGCCAGGACGATGCGCACGTCGCCGCGCAGCTTCTCGAAGGCCTCGACGAGCGCCGGGACCGCCGTGACCCGGCAGGACGCGGTCAGCATGTACTGCCGGCTGGCCAGGAAGGCCTGCTCGGTCGCGGCCGGGCCGACCCCGGACAGCGCCGCGAGCCCGGCCGCCGCGCCCCAGGCGTCGACCGAGCTGCGCAGGACCGCGGCCGCCGACTCGTCGGCGACCCGGTCCGCGGCGGCGACGCCCTGTTCGAGGTAGGCCTCGAACAGGTCCAGGAACCGACCGCGCCACTCGTTCGGCAGGCTGCCGGCGGCGTGCTCGGCGTAGAAGCGGACCGGACCGTCGTCGCGGTAGACGGTCCCGTCGAAGTCCACGACCAGGATCGGACGGCGGTCCGGCGTCCTGGAGTCCGGCCTTGTGGAAATCGTGCTCGAATCAGCCACGGACGCCTCCGGCCGCGGACAGCGCGCCGCGGATGAACTGCCGCTGCAGCAGCAGGAAGAACACCATGACCGGCAGCGTGGTGAAGGTGACCGCCGCGGCCAGGCCGGGGAAGTCGGTGCCCTCGGCGTTGGCGAACGTGGACAGCCCCACCTCGACCGGCTGCACCGTGCTGGAGGACTCCATGTTGGAGCTGGTCATGATCACCGGCCACAGGAACGAGTTCCAGGAGCCCAGGAACACGTTGATGGCGATGATGACCAGCGCCGGGCGCACCATCGGCACGCCGATCGAGCGCAGGAAGCGCAGCCGCGAGGCGCCGTCCAGCGCCGCGGCGTCCAGGATCTCCGAGGGCATGGTCAGGAAGAACTGGCGGACCAGGAAGATCCCGAACACGCTGGCGCCCCACGGGATGATCTGGATCCAGTAGGTGTTCAGCAGGTGCAGGTCGTTGGCCAGCACGTAGTCCGGAATGATCAGCACCGTGCCGGGCATCATCAGCACGGAGAGCACGACCAGCGTCAGCACCTTGCGACCGGGGAAGCGCAGCACGCCAAAGGCGAACCCGGCCAGCAGCGAGGTGACCAGGCACAGCGCCATGGTGCAGGAGGCGATCAGGATGGTGTTCGCGAACAGCCGCACCCAGGGCGCCGCGTGCCAGGCCCGCGACCAGTTCGACCAGTCCCAGTGCGGCACCAGCAGCGGCGGGAAGTTGCTGAACTCGCCGGGATGCCCGAGCGAGATCACCACCGTCCAGTAGAACGGGAAGACGAACGCCAGGCCGATGGCGGCGGCGAGCGCGCGCCGGGCCCAACGCCCGGCGCGGCTCCCTCCCGCCATGCCGCGGGATACGGAGGGCTTGCTCACCCCTGCGCCTTCGCGGCGGCGCAGCCGGACTGCGCGGCGTTCAGGGCGTCGGCGGGCTGCTTGCCGTTCTCCAGGGCCTCCTGGATCGCGGTGGACTCAAAGCCCTGGCACTTGAAGATCCAGGAGAAGCCGGGCAGCGCGAAGGCGGTGTCCAGCTCGGAGACGGCCGCGGTCTCGTACGGGTTCTTGGCCACGAAGGCCTGCATGACCGGGTCGCTCAGCGCCTGGCTGGTCACCGGCAGGTAGCCGGAGGTGGCGGCCCACTGCGCCTGCTCGGCCGGGCTGGTGATGAACTTCATGAAGGCCCAGGCCGCGGCCTTCTGGTCGGCGCTG
The DNA here is from genome assembly GCF_041261445.1 of Catenulispora sp. EB89. Taxonomy (NCBI): domain Bacteria; kingdom Bacillati; phylum Actinomycetota; class Actinomycetes; order Catenulisporales; family Catenulisporaceae; genus Catenulispora; species Catenulispora sp. EB89. The sequence goes on along the minus strand of NZ_JBGCCU010000027.1, from coordinate 50,127 downwards.
GCCCCGGAGAACATCACGATGTTGGTGCCGGTCAGCTCGTTCACGGCGCCGGAAGGGCCGGAGGGCAGCGCGGTGATGTCCAGCTTGAACTTGCCGCCGACGGTCTTGTTCTCGAAGCCGTAGCCGGCCGCCGAGGAGATGTCGAAGACGCCCTTCTGGGCGCCCAGGGCGGTCTCGCCAGGGTAGTTCTTGCCGGTGGCCAGATCGTTGGCGTCCTTCAGGTCCTTCATGTACTGCAGGGCCTTGACCACGCCGGGGTCGGTCAGGTGCGGGGTGCCGTCGGTGTCGTACAGGGTGGCGCCGTTGGCCCGGGCCAGGATCTCGAACCACTGGGTGCCGAAGGTGGCGCCGGTGGCCGAGCCCGGATCGATGGTGGAGCCGGTGACGCCGTTGGTGGAGACCGCCTTCATCACGCTGGCGTAGTCGTCCCAGGTCTTGGGCTCGCTCTGGCCGTCCTTGGCCAGCAGGTCGGCGTTGGCGAACAGGATCAGCACGCTCTTGTTGAACGGCCACATCCAGGTCTTGCCGTCCGGCAGCTTCATGTCGGTCTGGATGCCCTTGTAGAACGTGGACATCTCGGCCGGGGAGTCGGTGCCGGCCAGCTCGCTGATCGGGACCAGCTTGCCGGCGGACTGGAAGTAGGAGGCCCAGCTCTCGTAGGCCTGGCCGATGGTCGGGGCGTTCCCGGCCTGCACCTCGGCCTTCTCCTTGGTGTACATCGTGCCGTAGTCCGGGTCGCCCTGGAGCTTGACGGTGATGTTCGGGTACTTCGCCTGGAAGTCGGAGACGAGCTTGTCCATCGCCGGCTTCAGGGTGCCGATGGTCATCGCCTCCTCGAAGGTGATGGTCACCGGACCGGTGGGGACGGCGAGCTCGGTGCCGGAGCCGCCGGCCTTGGCCGAGGTGCCGGCGTCGGACTTCGGCGTGGAAGTGCCGCCGCCGGCGCACGCCGTCGTGGCGAGGGCGAGAGCGGCCAGCCCGGCGGCCGCGGTGATGCGCTTGCGCATGATGGTTCAGGTCTCCCGATTTGAGGGGTTTTCGGTGGCAGTGCGGAACTGGAACGAGAGGTGGAGCTCGGTGTGCGGTACTGCGGATCAGACGAGAGCGTGCGACTCGCCGTTGGCCGCGGTGCGGCGCCGGACGAGCGTGAAGAAGACGGTGATGGCGAACAGGACCACGGCCAGCGCCGCGCCGTAGCCGGTGTCGCTGAACAGGAAGGCCTCCTGGTAGACCAGGTAGCTCAGGGTCGTGGTGGCGTACGCCGGGCCGCCGCTGGCCAGCTGGTAGAACTGGGTGAAGGCCTGCAGCGAGGTGATCGCGGTGATGGCGATCACGAAGACGGTGACCGGCTTGAGCTGGTGCCAGGTGACGTGCCAGAACTCCTGCCAGCCCGAGCAGCCGTCGACCCGCGCGGCCTCCGACAGCTCGTTGGACAGCGTCGCCAGCCCGCCGAGGAACACCACGGTGGTGAAGCCGACCTCATGCCACAGGCTGTAGATCACGACCGCGGGCATCGCCGAGGACGAGGACTGGAGCCACTGCGAGGTCGGCAGATGCAGGCTGTGCAGGATCCAGTCGGCCAGGCCGAACTTGTAGTTGAAGATCCAGGTCCAGATCATCGAGGTGGCGATCACCGGCGTGGCGTGCGGCAGGAAGAGCGCCACCCGGGTGCCGTTCAGCAGCGCGCCGCCGCGCTGCAGCAGCAGGGCCAGGGCCAGCGAGATCGCGGTCCCGCCGATCACCATCGCGCCGGTGAAGTACAGCGAGTGCCACAGACTGCTCAGGAACGTCGGCTGGTTCGCCTGGAACAGCCGCGTGTAGTTGCCCAGGCCCTTGAACTTGGACAGCGCCGGGTTCAGCGCGTTCCACTTCCACAGCGAGACGTAGAACGTGTACCCGGTCGGGATGATCACGAAGGCCAGGAACACGAGCACGGCCGGGGCCGAGTACGCCCAGCCCCAGCGGGTCGCGCGGAAGTCGCGGGTGGGCCTGCGGCGCGCCGGGCCGGGCGGGGCGGCGACGGCGGTGGCGGCGTCGGTCGTTGCGGTCACGGCATGAGACTGTCGCGGGCGTGGATGTCATTCCCGCGACGTTTCGGTGAACAATCGACTACAAGGCTTCTTATATTCGAGATCTTGTGATGTCCTGAAATGTTGGCCAGTCCCTAACCCGGTGGACCGGCCGATCCCAGCGGCCGTGCCCGCCGTCGTCACCACGACGGCGGTCACGGCCCGCGTCCGCGGCGCGTGCCGCTACGGCAGGACGCGGCGCGCCATGGCCGAGGTCGTCACGGTCCCGTCCTCGTTGAACTCCGGATCGGCGACGCTCCCGGCCGCCGGCGTGGCGCCCTCGGCGACGTAGTCGGCGGCGTACGCGCCCTTGGACGGCCGGCGGCGGCGCAGCGGCGGGGTGACGCCGTCGGCCAGGCGGCGCGCGGTGACCAGGAAGCCGGTGTGGCCGATCATCCGGTGGTCCGGGCGCACGGCCAGACCCTCGACGTGCCAGCCGCGCACCATCGACTCCCACGGCTGCGGCTCGGTGAAGGCACCGTGCGAGCGCAGGGTCTCCACGGTCCGGGACAGCTGCGTGGTGGTGGCGACGTAGCAGATGAGCACGCCGCCGGGCACCAGCGCCCTGGCGACCGCGTCCACGCAGTCCCACGGCGCCAGCATGTCCAGCACGACGCGGTCGACCTCCTCGTCGACCAGCTTCTCGGCCAGGTCGCCGATGGTCAGCTCCCACGCCGGGTGCTCGGCGCCGAAGAAGGAGCGCACGTTCTTCGCCGCGATCTCGGCGAACTCCTCGCGGCGCTCGTAGGAGTGCACGCTGCCGGCATCGCCCACGGCCCGCAGCAGCGAGCAGGTCAGCGCGCCGGAGCCGACGCCGGCCTCCACGACGCGGGCGCCGGGGAAGATGTCGGCCATCTGCACGATCTGGCCGGCGTCCTTGGGGTAGACCACGGCGGCGCCGCGCGGCATGGACAGCACGAAGTCGGACAGCAGGGGCCGCAGCGCGAGGTACTCGTTGCCGCCGGAGGTCTTCACGACCACGCCCTCGGGCGAGCCGATCAGCTCGTCGTGCTCGAAGGAGCCCTTGTGCGTGTGGTACTGCTTGCCCGGCTGCAGGGTGATGGTGCTCATCCGGCCCTTGGCGTCGGTGAGCTGAACCTGGTCGCCGGGCTTGAGGAGGCCGCGGCGGTGCTCCGCGCCGGTCGGGACGACCGGCTCGTCGGCGAGCGGGGCGATCGGCTCGTCGGCGACCGTTTCGTCGTCGGCGAGCGGGACGATCGGCTCGTGCTCGGGAGCGGTCGGGGAGGGCGTGCTGTCCATCCCTTCAGCCTACCGGCGCTGCTGGGGCCCTCCGGACCGCGCTAAACCGGCATCCGCCGCTGCGCCGGAGGGGGCGGAGGCGGCCCCGGAGGCTTGCCGAGGAACGCGGCCTGGACGTCGGAGGCCGCCAGCACGCCGACGATCTCGCCGCCGGACTCGACCACCAGGTACTCCGGCGCCGGGTTGGCGCGCAGCACGTCCAGCAGGTCCTCGCCGGTGAGGTCGGCGGCCACTATCAGGTTCGGGTCCAGGGGGCGCGCCACGTCCCCGGCCTCGACCCAGGGCCGGCGCTGCTCGGGGGTGGCGATCACCTGGGCCTCGTTCACCAGGCCGGTCGGCTTGTCGTTGCCGTCGACCAGGACGATGCCGCGGGCGTTGACCTCGTGCGCCCGGCGCAGCGCCTCGGCCAGCGGGGTGCGGGCCTCGACGCTGACCGCGCGGCGGGTCATCTTGCGCGCCGACAGGCCCGGGATGCGCTCCCGCAGCTTGGCCACGACCAGCGCCTGCGTCGCGCCGAACCAGATGAACATCGCCATGAAGACCGCCAGGCCCAGGCCGAAGGGCTGGATGGTGCCGTTGCGGACGTAGACCAGGTTCATCACGATGAACACCGCGATCGCCAGCACGCGTCCGGCCCACGCCGCCGCGACGGTCCCGGTCATCGGCTTGCCGCTGGCCTTCCAGACCGCGGCGCGCAGCATCTGGCCGCCGTCCAGGGGCAGGCCCGGGAGCAGGTTGAACAGGGCGACGAGCAGGTTGGAGGCCCAGAAGCCGAAGACCAGGGTGGCGGCGACCTTCTGCGTCAGGCTCACGTTGTCGTCGTGCGGGATGATCTCGTAGATCGCGAAGCCGATGCCGGCCAGGGCCGCGGAGGTCAGCGGCCCGACGAAGGCGATCCAGAAGGCCTTGCCGGGGGCGTCGGACTCCTTCTCGATCTCCGAGACGCCGCCGAGGAAGTGGATGACGATGCGGCGCACCGGCAGCCCCAGCTTCTTGGCCAGGGCGGAGTGCGCGAGTTCGTGGACCACGACCGAGGCGTAGAGGAAGATCGCGTAGGCCAGGGACAGGACGTAACGCCAGCCGCCGAGCTCGTTGCCGAAGTCGTTGGAGGGGTCCGTGACGTCGCCGGACTGCGGGGCGAGCAGCACCGTGATGAACGCGGCGACCACGAACCACGACGGGGAGACGTACAGGGGGATGCCGAACGGCCGGCCCAGCCGCAGGCCGGGGCCACGGACGACCTGCGCCCGGCCGGACTTGCCGCCGTCGCCTTCCGAGCCACCATTACCGGTGCTCTGCCTGCCCTCGTCGTCCGCCACGTCTTCGACTCTATGCGCAGGCGAACTTGCAAGACCACTCACCGCGCGGGCGATCTCATCACACGGGGCGCCACACGGGGGCTTGCGCGTGCCCCTCGGCGGCGATGTCGGTACCGCCGAGTAGGGTCGAGGCCCATGGACGCGATGGACGCACCCGGCACCGCTCTCCCCGTTCCGGCGACGACGAGCCCTGTGACGGTGACACTGCCGATGGCGCTCTCGCCGTCCCGCGCGTCGGACTTCATGACGTGCCCGCTGCTGTTCCGCTTCCGCGTCATCGACAAGCTCCCGGAACGCAAGAGCGCCGCCGCCACCCGCGGCACACTGGTCCACGCGGTCCTGGAGCACCTCTTCGACCTCCCGACCGGCGAGCGCACCCCGACCTCCGCCAGCAGCATGCTGTCCCCCGAATGGGAGCGCATGGTCGAGGCGGACCCGGAACTGAAGGCACTCGCCGAGGAGGCCGGCGGCGACGAGGCCTGGCTGGCCGGCGCGGTGGACCTGCTGGAACGCTACTTCCGCCTGGAGGACCCGAACCGCCTGGAACCGGCCGAGCGGGAACTGTTCGTCCACGCACGCACCACCGAAGGCCTGCTGCTGCGCGGCTTCGTGGACCGCATCGACGTGGCCCCGAACGGCGCGATCCGCGTGGTGGACTACAAAACGGGGCGAGCGCCGGGCCCCGCCTTCGAAGGCAAAGCCCTGTTCCAGATGAAGTTCTACGCACTGGTGCTGTGGAAGACCCGAGGCGTGGTCCCGCGCCGCCTACAGCTGATGTACCTAGGCGGCGAAAGCCAGATCGTCACCTACGACCCCGACGAAGGCGACCTGCGCGCCACCGAACGCAAACTGGCCGCACTGTGGACCGCGATCCGCGCCGCTGCGGAGCGCGGGGAGTGGCGCCCGAACCCCTCGCGCCTGTGCGACTGGTGCGACCACAAGGCGCTGTGCCCGGCCTACGGCGGGACGCCGCCGGCGCTGGGGCCGGTGGAGGTGGTCGAGGCTTCGGAGGCGGTGCCGGGGCAGCGGGGGCGAGCTGCGGCGGTGGTGGCTGGGGGCGGGGCTGGAGCTGGCTCAGACGAGGCAGAGGGCTGATTCGGCGGGGAGCTGGCGGCATGGCGGCGGAGAATCACGCCGGGCCACTCGGCTGCGCTGCTGCCGCGATTAGCTGAGCCGGCAAGAGACAAGCACCTGCGGCTTGCGCGCCGGGCCAGCCCGGCAAGAAGCACTTGGCCCCGGCCGCAGGTGCGATCCGGCGGCAGAGCGGCGGAGAATCACGCCACTCCACTCGGCTGTGCTGCTGCCGCGATGAGCTGAGCCGGCAAGAGACAAGCACCGGCGGCTTGCACGCCCAGCCAGCCCGGCAAGAAGCGCTTGGCCCCCGCCGCAGGTCCGATCCGGCGGGAATCCGGCGGCACAGCGGCGGAGAATCACGCCGGGCCAGTCCGGCAAGAGGCGTTTGGCTCTGGCGCGTGCTCGGGCATATCCAGCGCCGATCTGATGAGCTGGTTCGGCAGGTGCCAGGAAGATCGTCGGTCCGCCGTGACAGGCAGGCCAAGAGCCCGAGCATTGTGCGGGGGGACAATCCCGCAAGCGAGCGCCGGGAAAACAGCAAGGCCCGGAGCACCGTGCTCCGAGCCATTGGTGTCCCTTGGGGCCAGTTATCTCTCGTCGAACAGCCGCCGCAGGAAGGCCAGGTCCACCCGCTGCAGCGAGTCCACGACCGTCACCCGCTCCCGGGCCGGCACCTCGGCGGCGTGCGGGACGGCGATCACGCGGCAGCCCGCCGCGTGGCCTGCGGCGGCGCCGGTCGGCGAGTCCTCCAGGACCACGCAGTGCGCCGGGTCGACGGCCAGGTGCTGGGCGGCCAGGAGGTACGGGTCCGGGTTCGGCTTGCTGTGCTCGACGTCGTCGCCGGAGACCGTGACGCGGAAGTGGTCGCGGCCGATCAGCGGCAGGCACGCTTCCACGATGCGGCGGGAGGAGGCCGACACCAGGGCCAGCGGGATGCCCGCCGCCTCCAGTTCCACCAGGAGGTTCTTCGCGCCGGGCATCATGGGGACGCCGTCGCGCAGGCGCTCGACCATCGCCGTCTCGATGCCGTCGGCGAACTGCTCCGCGGTGACCGGGTGGCCGGTGAGTTCCAGCAGGTACGCCGTCGAGACCTCTATCGGCTTGCCCAGCACGTGGGGATAGTGCTCGGGTCCCAGGGTGTACCCGTAACCGGCGAGCATGTCCTTTTCGGCTTGGAACCAGGTGGGCTCGGAGTCGATGAGCAGACCGTCCATGTCGAAGAACACAGCGGCCGGCGGTATGGGGTGGAGCATGCCGATCAAGATACCAACCCGCGCGGGGGCTCTTTCCCCCCTTCCGACGGCGGCTTGGCGGCGAACCCGAGAAACGCCGGCCCGCCGCGACTACTGTTGGGACTTGTGACCACAGACAGTTCCGGCTCCGCTCGTCGCCGCGGGACGGTCCCGGCCACCCTGGACCGTCCCGGACGCCGTCGGCGTCCCGGCCGTCCGGACTTCTCCGCCCGACCCGCCTCCCCCACCCTGCGTGCCTCCCCCGCGCCGGCGACGCGGCAGTGCCACTGGCGCCGTGCGCGGACCACCCACCCGCCGGACCCGATCAGAACCGAGGGCTTTGGAAAGTGACCACCACCGACGCCGCCTCCGCTTCCTTCTCCCATTCCTTCTCCGACCGCACCCGCGGGGAAGACCGTGAATGGCTCAGCACCGCCGTCGACCTCGCCTGGCGCTGCCCGCCGTCGCCGCGGGCGTTCAACGTCGGGGCGCTGATCGTCGACGCCGACGACCGCGAGCTCGCCCGCGGCTGGTCCCGCGACACCGACGAGCACGTGCACGCCGAGGAGTCCGCGCTGGCCCGCCTGGCCCCGAACCACCCGCGGCTGCCCGGCGCGACCATCTACTCCTCGCTGGAGCCCTGCTCGGTCCGCAAGTCCCGGCCGGCCACCTGCACCCAGCTGATCATCGCCTCCGGCATCCGACGCGTGGTGTTCGCCTGGCGCGAGCCCGCGCTGCTGGTCGAGGACTGCCGGGGCGTCGAACTGCTCCGGGACGCCGGCATCGAAGTCGTGGAGATGCCCGAGTTCGAGCCGCTGGTCAAGGCCGCCAACGCGCACCTGTTCGGCGAGGGCTGACCCGGACGCCGCATCGGCGAAACGTTTGGGCGGCTCCGCTTCCGCGCCGCCGCCTACGCGCACATCGAAAGGCATATTCGCCCACTGCGCACCGCGCACCGCCCTAAGCAAGCACCGCCCTAAGCGCGCACCGACCGCCGCACCGCGGTCCGCACCGCGCGCCGCGCCGCCGCCCGCGCGGCCGGGCCCAGATCGTCCAGATACTCCAGCAGCGCGCCGAGCTGGTCCAGGGCGCGGAACGCCGCCTTGTCGCCCTCGGGGTCGACGGCGGCCAGCAGCTCCATCCCGATGAACGAGGCCGTCACCGCGCGCGCCAGCCCCGGCACGTCGGCCACCTCCCCCAGCGGCGAGTCCGCGAGCACCCGGCTCAGCACCCGCTCGATCTCCACGGTCCACAGCGCCAGCGCGTCCCGCGTGGCCGTCGCGAACGCCGGGTTCGTCTGCGCTCCGGCGAGCATCTGGCCCAGCACCGTGACGTTGCCCGCCGCGCTCTCCCGCGCGTGCAGATCCCGGCCCACCTTCTGCAGCTCCCGCAGCGAGCGCACCCGCTCGAACCGCTCCCGGTACTCCGCGACCTGCTGCTCCGTCGACCACATGGCGGCCGCGGCCAGCAGCTCGTCGACGCTGCCGAAGTGGTAGAACACCAGCGCCTGGTTCACCCCGGCGGCCGCGCCGATGGTGCGGGCCGACACCCCGGCGATGCCCTGGGTCCGCAGCGCGTCGATCGTGCCCCGCAGGAGCCGGTCCCGGGTGTCGGTGCTCATGCCGCGACGCTACCGGATCGCACAAGGGTTCGTTGAGCGCTCGCTCAACGAGCGGCGGCCGGGCCCGGCTCGACGCTGTCAGTGCGAACCGTGAGGATGGAGCCATGCCGCGCGAGAAGGCCATGCCACCGGAAGAAGCCGTGCCGCCCGAAGAAGCGATGCTGCCCGAGGAGATCGTCGCGCTCGAAGAACTCCGCAGGATCTGCCTGGACCTCCCCGAGGTCGAGGAGCGGCTGAGCCACGGCGAGCCGACCTGGTTCATCCGCGGCAAGCGCACCCTGGTGATGTTCTGCAACCACCACCACGGCAAGCGCCTGGGCTTCTGGTGCCCGGCCGCCGACGGCGTGCAGGAGATGCGGATCGAGCAGGACCCGGACACGTTCTACAGCCCGCCGTACGTGGGCGTCCGGGGCTGGCTCGGCGTGAACCTCGACGACGACCCGGACTGGGAGGACGTCGAGGAGATCGTGCGGGACGCGTACCGGAAGGTGGCGCCCAAAACGCTGGCGGCGCGCCTTGGCTGAGCTGAGGGTGTCGGTCGGCGTCGCGGTCCCGGCGGAGCGGGCCTGGGCGGCGATCGCCGACTGGCCGTCTCAGGGCACGTGGATGGTCGCGACGCGGGTGCGCGGGACGGCGAGCGCGGTCGGCGAGAAGCTGGAGGGCTGGACCGGGATCGGCCCGCTGGGCTTCCTGGACACGATGACGGTCACCGCGTGGGACCCGCCGCGCAGCTGCGCGGTGCTGCACACCGGGCACGTGGTGCGCGGCACCGGCGGGTTCGAGGTGGCGGCGCTCGGTGCGGATCGGTGCCGGGTCACGTGGTGGGAGCGGGTAGACCTGCCGCTCGGGGTGCTGGGGAAGATCGGCTGGCTGGCGATCGGGCCGACGACCAGGCTCTTCTTCAAGGTCTCGCTCAACCGCCTCAAGCGCGTTCTCGAGACCGGCTGATCTCACGTCCAAGGGCTCATCAAGCCGCCCTGGTAGGCGATGACGACGGCCTGGGCCCGGTCGCGCGCACCGATCTTGGCGAGGATCCGCTTCACATGGGTCTTCGCGGTGGACTCCGCGATCACCAGCAGGCCGGCGATCTCCGCGTTGGCGTAGCCTTCGGCGACGAGCCGGAGGACCTGCTTCTCGCGCTCGGTCAGGCGGTCCAGTTCGCGCCGCCTCCGCTTCGCCGACGCCTGAGCCGGAGCCGTCTCCCGCGCCGAGCCGGCCGCGCTCAGCTCGACGAAGCGCCGCACGAGGTCCCGCGTCACCGCCGGATCGAGCAGCGCGTCGCCGGCCGCCACCGTGTGGACGGCGTCGATCAGCCGCTCAGGCGGGGAGCGCTTGAGCAGGAAGCCGCTGGCGCCGGCCCGGAGCGCGCCCCAGACGTACTCGTCGTGGTGGAACGTGGTGAGCACGAGGATCCGCGTGGGCAGCGCGGCGCCGACGATGCGGCGGGTGGCCTCGATGCCGTCGACGCCGGGCATGCGCACGTCCATCAGGACGACGTCCGGCTCCAGGGATCGGCAGAGTTCGACGGCGCGCAGGCCGTCCGCCGCCTCGCCGACCACCTCGACGCCGTCCGCGGTGCCGAGGACGACGGTGACGCCGGCGCGCAGCAGGGCGTCGTCGTCGGCGATCAGGACCCGGACGGTCATGGGACCGGGAGCACGGCCCGCAGCCGGAAGCCGCCCCGGTCGCCTCCGCTGTGCTCGCCGCCGTGCTCGCCTCCGCCGCGCTCGACGCTGCCGTGCTCGACGCTGCCGCCGAACGCCGCGACCCGCTCGGCGATGCCCAGCAGCCCGCGCCCGGGTAGGTAGCCGGCCGGGCTGCCGCGTCCGTCGTCGCAGACCTCGATGTCCACGGCCCGGCCGTCGTGGCGGACCGTGACGCTCGCCGACCTGGCGCCGCCGTGCTTCAGCGCGTTGGTCAGCGCCTCCTGGACGATCCGGTAGGCCGACAGGTCCACGCTCGGGATCACGTCCGACACGGCCGGATCCATCCGGACCGTCACCCGGACCCCGGCCTGCGCCATGCGCTCGACCAGCCGGGGCAGCTCCGCGATGCCGGGCGAGGTGTCGAGAAGGTCGCCGAGCCCGCCCGGCTCGTGCCGCCGCAGCAGGCCGAGCACCCGGTCCAGCTCGGTGAGCGCGTCCCGGCCGATGTGCTCCAGGCCGGTCAGGATCTCCCGGGTCTTCCCCGGATCCCGGTCCAGGACCCGCCGGCCCGCGCCGGCCTGCACCACCATCACGTTGACCGTGTGCCCGATCAGATCGTGCAGCTCGCGCGCCAGCCGCAGCCGCTCGTCGGCCACCGCCGCCCGCCGCACCGCCTGCCGGGCCGCCCGCTGCTCCTCGTGCCGCCGGGCCGCGCCGTACCCGACGGCCCAGGCGAGCCACCAGGTGAACAGGACGCCGGCGGGCATGGTGAGGGTGGCGGACGGGAACTTCGCGAAGTAGGCGACGACGCCGGGGATCAGGATCAGCGGACCCCAGCGGGCGCGGCTGCGTGTCGCGTACAGGCCGAGGGAGTAGAGGCAGACCAGGTTCGCGTAGGGCGAGATCGGGCTGGGGGCGATCCACAGCGCCTCCGCCATGAGCGCCGTCGAGCCGACGATGTAGCCCGCGTAGGGCACTCGGCGACGGAGCGCCACGCAGCCGGCCATGACCACGCTCAGCGCGATCGCGGCTGCCAACCGCTCCCCCGACAGCATCCGCGCCCGCTCGACGACCATCGCGGCCAGGAACGCGGCGGCGAGCGCCACGTCGGCGACGTCCTCGGGGACTCTGCGCAGAGCGCGCGTCGCGGCACCCATCGGGTCCACCGTCTGGATCAACACTCTCCAGACTCTAAACACCTGTGCTGCCGCAGCCGTCCCCCCACGGGGGTACGGACGGTGTCCCCGACAGGGGGACGGTCTCGGTCCGCGATCTCACTAGCGTCCCTGCCAGCGAGACGCCGACAACCAGAAAGCGAGATCGACCATGCGTTGGAAAACGCTGAATCACACCGTGCCCGCGCTCCTCCTCACGGCGGCAGTGGGGCTGGCCGCCGCCGCGCCTGCCAGCGCCGACACCGGCGCGACCCCGGCAGGCCCGCAGCATGCCGGCCGGCTGCAACAAGAGGCCGACGCGATCCGCGCCGCCGGGGCGCCCGGCGTCCTGGTCTCGGTGACCACGCCGAACGGCCGGCAGACCGTCCGGTCCGGGGTGGCCGACACCGCCACCGGAGCGCCGGTGCCGCTGGACGCCCGGTTCCGGATCGGCAGCGCGACCAAGAGTTTCGTCGCCACGGTCGTGCTCCAGCTGGTCGGCGAGGGTCGGCTGTCGTTGTCGGACACGGTCGGCCACTGGCTGCCCGGGGTGGTCGCCGGCAACGGCAACGACGGCAGCCGGATCACCGTCAACGAGCTGCTCCAGCACACCTCGGGCATCTACGACTTCGCCCACGACCTGCCCGAGATCGCCACCGCCGCCGGCTACCAGACCGGCCGCTTCGACGTCTACACCCCGGCGCAGCTGGTGGCGCTGGCGATGAAACACGAGCCGACCTTCGCGCCGGGCACCGGAATCTCGTACTCGAACACCAACTACGTCCTGCTCGGCATGATCATCAAGCAGGTCACCGGCCAGACCTGGGCGCACGAGGTCGAGGCCCGGATCATCAAGCCGCTGGGCCTGCGCCACACCGTGATCCCGGGCACGGTCCCGTACATCCGCGGCCCGCACGCCGAGGGCTACTCGACCTTCGGCGGCACCGATCCGGTGGACGTCACCGTGCTCAACCCGAGCATGATCGACGCGGCCGGCTCGATCATCAGCACCACCGGCGACCTGGGCCGCTTCTACACGGCCCTGACCAGCGGCCGCCTGCTGGCCCCGGCCCAACTCGCCGCCATGGAGACCACCATCCCGGCGGCCCAGCTCAGCGTCTTCTGGCCCGACGCCCGCTACGGCCTGGGGCTGGCCTGGTTCCCGCTCTCCTGCGGCGGCGGCTACTTCGGCCACCCCGGCGGCGTGCCGGGCTACCAGACCTGGGACGCCGTCGCGCCGGACACCGGCCGCAGCGTCGTGGTCTCCAGCACCGGCGACGGCAGCGAGGCCATCCAGCTGGCCACCAACGCGCTGGTCGACAAGGAGCTCTGCCGGGCAGGGTAGCTCCGGCCGGAACGGGACCTAGTCCAAGATCCCCTGCAGCTCATCCACCGCCCGAGCAGCCGCGTCCCGCAGTCCGGCCACCGAAGGCCCGCCGCGCAGGATCTCGCGGCTGCTCGCCGGTACGACGTTGTGCGCGCCGGCGCCGAAGATGCGCTTCACGTCCTCGGCGGTCGCGCCCTGGGCGCCGATGCCGGGCACCAGGTACGCGCCGTTCAGGCGGCCGAGGTCGAAGGTCGGGGTCTCGACGGTGCCGCCGACCACCACGCCGATCGGGCCCATCGGGGAGGCGTCGGCGTTGCGGGCGGCCGCGGCGGCGATGATCTCCTCCGCGACGCTGCGGCCCGACGCGCCGACCGCGCCCTGGACCTGCGCGCCCTCGGGGTTCGAGGTCAGTCCGAGCACGAACACGCCGGCGTTGTTCTTCTCCGCCAGCGCGTACAGCGGCTCCAGGGAGCCGAAGCCGAGGTACGGGTTCGCGGTCAGCGCGTCCGAGAACAGCGGCGAGGAGGGCTCCAGGTAGGCGTCGGCGTAGGCCGCGACCGTGGAGCCGATGTCGCCGCGCTTGGCGTCCATGATCACCAGGGTGCCGGCCGAGCGGGCGTCGTCGACGACGCGCTCCAGGACCGCGATGCCGCGGCTGCCGTAGCGCTCGAAGAAGGCCGACTGCGGCTTCAGGACGGCGACCCGGTCGGCCAGCGCCTCGACCACCGTGTACGAGAACCGCTCCAGCCCCGCGACGTCGTCGTCGAGGCCCCACTGCGCCAGCAGCGCGGTGTGCGGGTCGACGCCGGCGCACAGCGGGCCGCGCTCGTCGAGAGCGGTCCGCAACCGTGCGCCGAACGGGGAATCCGGTCGAGCAGCCATGACAACTCTCCTTATATATGAGTCCTAAGAAACGCGTGCCGCCTCGACGGCGTCGCGCAAGCTCGTGTATCCGCCGGCCCGCACCTTCTCGGCGAGCCCGCGATTGATCCGAGACGCCCAGCCCGGTCCCTCGTAGATGAACCCGGTGTAGCCCTGGACCAGGTCGGCGCCGGCGACCAGGCGCTGCCAGGCGTCGTTCACGGTCTCCACGCCGCCGACCGAGATCAGCACCAGCTTGCCCCCGGTCCGGGCGCGCAGCCGGCGCAGCACCTCCAGCGACCGCGTCTTCAGCGGCGCGCCCGACAGGCCGCCGCCGCCGGCGGCCGAGACCTTCTCCTCGGAGGACTTCAGCCCCGAGCGGCCGATCGTCGTGTTGGTCGCGATGACGCCGTCCAGGTGCAGTTCCAGGGCCAGGTCGGCGACCGCGTCGACATCGGCGTCGGCCAGGTCCGGGGCGATCTTCACCAGCAGCGGCACGTGCCGCCCCGGGACCGCCTCGTCGGCCGCCGCGCGCACCGCCTTCAGCAGCGGCCGCAGCACCTCGACGGCCTGCAGGTTGCGCAGCCCCGGCGTGTTCGGCGAGGAGACGTTGACCACCAGGTAGTCGGCGTACGGCGCCAGCAGCTTGGTCGACACCACGTAGTCGGTCGCGGCCTCGTCCTCCGGCACCATCTTCGTCTTGCCGATGTTGACGCCGACCACCGGCGGCACCTTGTCCCAGCGCTCGGGCTTGGCCACCCGCCGCTTGAGCCGCCGCGCGACCTCCTCGGCGCCGCCGTTGTTGAAGCCCATGCGGTTCACCACCGCGCGGTCGGCGATCAACCGGGCCAGCCGGGGCTGCTCGTTGCCGGGCTGGCCCTGGCCGGTGACCGTGCCGATCTCCACCGAGCCGAAGCCCAGGGCGGCCAGCGCGTCGATGCCCTCGGCGTTCTTGTCGAAGCCGGCGGCCAGGCCGAACGGCGCCGGGAACTCCACGCCGAACACGGTCTGCTTGAGCACCGGGTCGTGCACCGGGAACAGCCGCTCCAGCAGCGCCAGGCCGGCGCCGGCCGGCAGCGCGCCGGCCGCCTTGATCGCGCCGAAGCCGAGACGGTGGGCCTGCTCGGCGTCCATCCGACGGAACACCAGGTTGAACAGTTTCGGATAGATCCGCATCGCAGGCACCTTCCTTGATTCCCTACCGCCACGGCCGCCGACACCGGCTCCGAGGTACCTCGCGGCCGAGATACCTCGGCGTCGATATATTTCGAATCGGTATACCTCGGCGCCGATATACCTCGCGAACGAGATACCTCGGCGCCGAGGTGTTCAGCCCGCGGCGCGCGAGGCGTTGATCTTGTCCGCGTACTCCTGCAGCGAGCCGATCCCGATCTCGCCGCGCTGCAGCGCCTCGATCCCGTGCACGGCCGCCGCGAAGCCCTGGACCGTGGTGATGCACGGCTTGCCGGCCTGCACCGCCGCGGTCCGGATCTCGTAGCCGTCCAGCCGCGAGCCGACGCCGAAGGGCGTGTTCACGATCAGGTCGATCGCGCCGTCGACGATCATCTGCACGATCGTCGGCTCGCCGTTCGGGCCGGTCCCCTGCGACAGCTTGCGCACGGTCGTCGCCGGGATCCCGTTGCGGCGCAGCACGTCGGCGGTGCCGTCGGTGGCCAGGATCTCGAAGCCGAGGTCGTGCAGCGCCTTGACCGGGAACACCATGGAGCGCTTGTCCCGGTTGGCCACCGAGACGAACGCCTTGCCCTTCAGCGGCAGCGAGCCGTAGGCCCCGGCCTGGGACTTCGCGAAGGCCTTGCCGAAGTCCGCGTCGATGCCCATCACCTCGCCGGTCGAACGCATCTCCGGGCCGAGGATGACGTCCACGCCCTGGCCGTCCGGGGTCCGAAACCGGGACCACGGCATGACCGCTTCCTTCACCGAGATCGGCGAGTCCGAGGGCAGCGTGCCGCCGTCGCCCTCCTTGGGCAGCAGCCCCTCGGCGCGCAGCTGGGCCACCGTGGCGCCCATGCCGATGCGCGCCGCGGC
The DNA here is from genome assembly GCF_041261445.1 of Catenulispora sp. EB89. Classification (NCBI taxonomy): domain Bacteria; kingdom Bacillati; phylum Actinomycetota; class Actinomycetes; order Catenulisporales; family Catenulisporaceae; genus Catenulispora; species Catenulispora sp. EB89. The sequence continues at coordinate 34,518 of NZ_JBGCCU010000027.1, read as the reverse complement.
CTTGGCCAGCGGGACCGCGGTGGCCTTGGCCACGAACGGCACCGTGCGCGAGGCGCGCGGGTTGGCCTCCAGCACGTACAGGATGTCGCCGGCCAGCGCGTACTGGATGTTGATCAGGCCCCGCACTCCCACGCCGCGGGCGATCGCCTCGGTGGAGGCGCGCAGCCGCTTGATGTCGTGCCCGCCGAGGGTGATCGGCGGCAGCGCGCACGCCGAGTCGCCGGAGTGGATGCCGGCCTCCTCGATGTGCTCCATCACGCCGCCGAGGTAGAGCTCCTCGCCGTCGAACAGGGCGTCCACGTCGATCTCGATCGCGTCGTCCAGGAACCGGTCGACCAGCACCGGGTGCTCCGGCGAGATCTGGGTGGCGCGCTCGATGTAGTCGTGGAGCATGGCCTCGTCGTAGACGATCTCCATGCCCCGGCCGCCGAGCACGTAGGAGGGCCGGACCAGCACCGGGTAGCCGATCTCGTCGGCGATGGCCTTGGCCTCGGCGAAGGAGAACGCCGTGCCGTGCTTCGGGGCCGGCAGCCCGGCCTCGGCCAGCACCCGCCCGAAGGCGCCGCGGTCCTCGGCCAGGTGGATGGACTCCGGCGAGGTGCCGACCACCGGCACGCCGGCGTCCTTCAGCGACTGCGCCAGGCCCAGCGGGGTCTGGCCGCCGAGCTGCACGATGACGCCGGCCAGCGGGCCCGCGGCGCGCTCGGCGTCCACGATCTCCAGCACGTCCTCCAGCGTCAGCGGCTCGAAGTACAGCCGGTCGGAGGTGTCGTAGTCGGTGGAGACGGTCTCCGGGTTGCAGTTGACCATCACGGTCTCGTAGCCGGCGTCCCGCAGCGCGAACGAGGCGTGCACGCAGGAGTAGTCGAACTCGATGCCCTGCCCGATCCGGTTGGGACCCGAGCCCAGGATGATCACGGCCGGCTTGTCGCGCGGCTCGACCTCGGTCTCCTCGTCGTAGGACGAGTAGTGGTACGGCGTGCGCGCGGCGAACTCGGCGGCGCAGGTGTCGACGGTCTTGTAGACCGGCCGCACGCCGAGCGAGTGCCGCAGCTCGCGCACCACCGGCTCGGTCAGGCTGCGGATGTCGGCGATCTGCTTGTCCGAGAAGCCGGTCCGCTTGACCCGGTGCAGCAGCTCCGGCGACAGGCGCTCTGCGTCGCGCAGCTCGCAAGCGGTCTCGTGGATCAGCAGCACCTGGTCCAGGAACCAGGGGTCGATCTTGGTGGACTCGTGCAGCTCGGAGATCGAGGCGCCGGCCCGGTAGGCCTCGACGAGCAGGTTGATCCGGCCGTCGGTGGGCCGCGCGGCCTCGGCCAGCACGGTCGCCTTGTCGCGGACCGGGCCGACCCAGGTGAACTCCGAGCCCTTCTTCTCCAGAGAACGCAGAGCCTTCTGCAGAGCCTCCGGGAAGGAGCGGCCGATGGCCATGGCCTCGCCGACGGACTTCATCGTCGTGGTCAGGGTGCTGTCGGCGGCCGGGAACTTCTCGAAGGCGAACCGCGGCACCTTCACCACGACGTAGTCCAGGGCCGGCTCGAAGGACGCCGGAGTCTCCTGGGTGATGTCGTTCGGGATCTCGTCCAGCGTGTAGCCGACGGCCAGGCGCGCGGCGATCTTGGCGATCGGGAAGCCGGTGGCCTTGGAGGCCAGCGCCGAGGAGCGGGAGACGCGCGGGTTCATCTCGATCACGATGATCCGGCCGTCGGCCGGGTTCACCGCGAACTGGATGTTGCAGCCGCCGGTGTCCACGCCGACCGCGCGGATCACCGCGATGCCGATGTCCCGCAGCTCCTGGTACTCGCGGTCGGTCAGGGTCATCGACGGCGCGACCGTGATCGAGTCGCCGGTGTGCACGCCCATCGGGTCGAAGTTCTCGATGGAGCAGACCACGACGACGTTGTCGTTCTTGTCGCGCATCAGCTCCAGCTCGTACTCCTTCCAGCCGAGGATGGACTCCTCCAGGAGCACCTCGGTGGTCGGCGAGAGCGCCAGGCCGGTGCCGGCGATGCGGCGCAGCTCGGCCTCGTCGTGCGCGAAGCCGGAGCCGGCGCCGCCCATCGTGAAGGAGGGCCGGACCACGACCGGGTAGCCGCCGAGTTCGTCGACGCCGGCCAGGCAGTCCTCCATCGAGTGGCAGATCACCGAGCGCGCGGACTCTGCGCCGATGGTCTCGACGATGCGCTTGAACTTCTCGCGGTCCTCGCCGGACTGGATCGCGGCGATGTTCGCGCCGATCAGCTCGACGTTGTACTTGTCCAGGACACCGTTCTCGGCCAGCGCGACCGCGGTGTTCAGCGCGGTCTGGCCGCCCAGCGTGGGCAGCAGCGCGTCCGGGCGCTCCTTGGCGATGATCTTCTCGACGAACTCCGGGGTGATCGGCTCGACGTAGGTGGCGTCGGCGACCTCGGGGTCGGTCATGATCGTCGCCGGGTTCGAGTTCACCAGGATGACCCGCAGGCCCTCGGCGCGCAGCACGCGGCAGGCCTGGGTGCCGGAGTAGTCGAACTCCGCGGCCTGGCCGATGACGATCGGGCCGGAGCCGACGACGAGGACGGACTTCAGATCTTCACGCTTCGGCATCTCAGGCCTCGCTCTTCTGGTTGTTCTTCGTCTCGGCCATGAGATCCGTGAACCTGTCGAACAGGTAGGCGGCGTCGTGCGGGCCGGCCGCCGCCTCCGGGTGGTACTGCACGCTGAAGGCCGGGACGTCCAGGGCCCGCAGGCCCTCCACCACGTCGTCGTTCAGGCAGACGTGGCTGACCTCGACCCGGCCGTACTTGGTGTCGCTGACCTTGTCCAGCGGCGCGTCCACGGCGAACCCGTGGTTGTGCGCGGTGACCTCGACCTTGCCGGTCGCGCGGTCCTGCACCGGCTGGTTGATGCCGCGGTGGCCGTACTTGAGCTTGTAGGTGCCGAAGCCGAAGGCCCGGCCGAGGATCTGGTTGCCGAAGCAGATCCCGAAGACCGGGATCCTCCGGTCCAGGACCGCCTGCACGATCGGGACCATCGTCTCCTCGGTGGTCTCCGGGTCGCCGGGGCCGTTGCTCATGAAGAAGCCGTCCGGCGCCAGCGCCAGGACGTCCTCCAGGGTCGCGGAGGCGGACAGCACGTGCACCCGGGCGCCGCGCTCGGCCATCCGGTGCGGTGTCATGGACTTGATACCGAGGTCGTAGGCCGCGACGGTGAACCTGTGCTCGCCGATCGGCTCGACGACGTAGCCCTGCTTGGTGGTGACGTCGCCGACCAGGTCCGCACCGGCCATCTCCGGGCTCGCCTTGACCTTCTCGACCAGCGCGGCCGGGTCCAGGGCGGCCAGGTCGCCGGAGAACACGCCGCAGCGCATCGCGCCGCGCTCGCGCAGGTGCCGGGTGATGGCGCGGGTGTCGACGCCGGAGATGCCGACGATGCCCTGCGAGACCAGCTCCTCGTCCAGCGTGCGCTGCGAGCGCCAGTTGGAGGCCACGCGGCTGGGGTCGCGGACCACGTAGCCGGCGACCCAGATCTGCCGGGACTCGGGGTCCTCGTCGTTGACGCCGGTGTTGCCGATGTGCGGGGCCGTCATCACGACGACCTGGCGGTGGTAGGAGGGGTCGGTCAGGGTCTCCTGATAGCCGGTCATGCCGGTGGTGAAGACGGCCTCGCCGTAGGTCTCGCCGAGCGCGCCGTAGGAGTCGCCGCGGAAGGTCCGTCCGTCCTCCAGGACGAGGATCGCCGGGGGTCGATTGCTCATGCGGACGGCCTTTCTGTTGCGCTTACTGCGAAGTGGGCCTCCAGGGCCGACATCAGTTCATCAGTCCCGTGCCGGGGGTCGACGCCGGTGTCCAGCGTGCGGTCACCGTGCTGCCAGGTGATCACCACCAGGCCTTCACCCCGGAGATACTTGCCGGCCATCCCGGAGGCCAGGCGGATGCCGCGGATCGCGGCGGCCGGGATGAAGACGGCCGTCGGCTCACGGTCGATGAGCACGCCGGCCTCGGCCACGTGGACCTGCGCGTTGCTGCGCTGGCCGAGGCCGTGCACGGCGATCCGGTCCAGCCAGTCGCCCTCGGAGGTCGTGGACACGTAGACGGTCTCGAAGCCCTCGCCGGAGAAGGCCCCGGCCGGGACCTCGTTCAGCGGCTGCAGGTCGGACTGCCGGGCTTTGCGCTTCTTCCAGCCCCGCCACATCAGCAGGTAGATGCCGCCCATCGCGGCCAGGGTGACGATGGTCCAGACGATCCGCTGGCCGATGTGCGTGACCGGGGCCGAGTGCTCGCCCGCGGCTGAGATCAGGGTGTTCATGCGAGCTTCCCGTCCAGAACGGTGGCGGTCCCGCGCAGGAACGTCGCCACGACCGCGCCCGGCAGCTCCATGCCCTGATACGGGGTGTTCTGGGACAGCGAGGCCAGCCCCGTGCGGTCCACGGTGCGCTTCGCGTTCGGGTCGACCAGGACCAGGTTCGCCGGCTCGCCGACGGCCAGCGGGCGGCCGTGCCGGTCGTCGACCTGGCCGATCGCGGCCGGGCGCACGGACATCCGGTCCGCGACGTCGGCCCAGCTCATCAGGCCGCTGTCGACCATGGTCTGCTGCACCACGGACAGCGCGGTCTCCAGGCCGAGCATGCCCATGGCCGCCGCGGCCCACTCGCAGTCCTTGTCCTCCTGCGGGTGCGGGGCGTGGTCGGTGGCGACGGCGTCGATGGTGCCGTCGGCCAGGCCCGCGCGCAGCGCCTCGACGTCCGCGGCGGTGCGCAGCGGCGGGTTCACCTTGTAGATCGGGTCGTAGCTCTTCACCAGGTCCTCGGTGAGGATCAGGTGGTGCGGGGTGACCTCGGCGGTGACCGGGTAGCCCTTGGACTTGGCCCAGCGGATCAGCTCCACCGAGCCGGCCGTGGAGACGTGGCAGACGTGCAGGCGGGACTTGGTGTGCGCGGCCAGCAGGATGTCGCGGGCGATGATCGCCTCCTCGGCGACCGCCGGCCAGCCGGTCAGGCCCAGGATCCCGGACAGCTCGCCCTCGTTCATCTGCGCGCCCTCGGTAAGGCGGGGCTCCTGCGCGTGCTGCGCGATGACGCCGTCGAAGGCCTTCACGTACTCCAGCGCGCGCCGCATCAGGTTCGCGTCGGAGACGCACTTGCCGTCGTCGGAGAAGACCCGGACCCGGGCCGCGGAGTCGGCCATCGCGCCGAGCTCGGCCAGCCGCTCGCCGGCCAGGCCCACGGTGACCGCGCCGACCGGGAACACGTCGCAGTGCCCGGCCTCCCGGCCCAGGCGCCAGACCTGCTCGACCACGCCGGCGGTGTCGGCGACCGGGTCGGTGTTGGCCATGGCGTGCACGGCGGTGAAGCCGCCGAGCGCCGCGGCCTGGGTACCGGTGTCGACGGTCTCAGCGTCCTCGCGGCCCGGCTCGCGCAGGTGGGTGTGCAGGTCGACCAGGCCCGGCAGCGCGATCAGGCCGCCGGCGTCGACCACCACGGTGCCCGGGACCGGGCCCAGGGCCCCGGCCTCGGCGATGATGCCGTCGCGCAGGAGCAGGTCCTGCGGGTCACCGCCCAGGACGCTCGCGTTCTTGATCAGGTAGGTGGTGCTCACGCGGCGGCGCCCTTCGATTCGGTGTTCTGGTGCTGGTTCTGGCCCTGAGCCTGGCCCTGACCCTGGCCCTCGTCGCTGCCGATCGCGGACTCGCTGCCGCTGAGCAGCAGGTAGAGCACGGCCATCCGGACGCTGACGCCGTTGGCGACCTGCTCGACGATGACCGAGCGGTCGGAGTCGGCGACCGCGGCGGAGATCTCCATGCCGCGGACCATCGGCCCCGGGTGCATGACGATCGCCTTGTCCGGCAGCTTGGCCATGCGCTGGGCGTCCAGGCCGTAGCGGCGGCTGTACTCGCGCTGGGTGGGGAAGAAGCCGCCGTTCATCCGCTCGCGCTGGACCCGCAGCATCATGATCGCGTCGCTGCCCGGGACGGCCGCGTCCAGGTCGTAGGAGACGTCGCAGGGCCAGCTCTCGACGCCGACCGGGAGCAGGGTCGGCGGGGCGACCAGCGTCACCCGGGCGCCGAGGGTGGCCAGCAGGTGGACGTTGGAGCGCGCGACCCGGGAGTGCAGGACGTCGCCGACCACGGTGACCCGGCGGCCGTCGAAGCCGCCGAGGTGGCGGCGCATGGTGAAGGCGTCCAGCAGGGCCTGCGTGGGGTGCTCGTGGGTGCCGTCGCCGGCGTTGACCACGTGGCTGGAGCTCCAGCCGGCGTTCGCGAGCCGGTAGGCGGCGCCGGAGGCGCTGTGCCGGACGACGACGGCGTCGGCGCCCATGGCCTCCAGGGTGAGCGCGGTGTCCTTCAGGGACTCGCCCTTGGAGACGCTGGAGCCCTTGGCCGAGAAATTGATCACATCGGCGCTGAGCCGTTTGGCCGCGACCTCGAAGGAGGTCCGGGTCCGGGTGGAGTCCTCGAAGAAGAGATTGACCACGGTGCGGCCGCGCAGCGTCGGCAGCTTCTTGATCGGGCGGGCCGCCAGCCGGGCGATCTCCTCGGCGGTGTCCAGGATCAGCACCGCGTCGTCGCGGGAGAGGTCGGCGGTGGACAACAGGTGGCGCTTCATATGGCCGTCTCGCTCTCAATCCCCAGGTAAACGGCATCATGCTGCACACCGTCGTGCTCGCGCAGCCGGACCTTCACGCTCTCGCGCTGGGAGGTCGGCAGGTTCTTGCCGACGTAGTCGGCGCGGATCGGCAGCTCGCGGTGGCCGCGGTCGACCAGGACCGCCAGCTGCACGGCACGCGGGCGGCCGAGGTCGTTCAGGGCGTCCAGGGCGGCGCGGATGGTGCGTCCGGAGTACAGGACGTCGTCCACCAGGACGATCAGGCGGCCGTCGACGCCCTCGTCGGGGATCTCGGTGCGCTCCAGCGCGCGGGCCGGCTTCATCCGCAGGTCGTCGCGGTACATGGTGACGTCCAGGAAGCCGACCGGGACGGTGGTGCCCTCGACGTCGGCGATGCGGGCGGCCAAGCGCTTGGCGAGCGTGGCGCCGCGGGTGGGGATGCCCAGCAGCATGACGTCCTCGGCGCCCTTGGCGCGTTCGAGGATCTCGTGCGCTATCCGGGTCAAAGCCCGGGAGATGTCGGCCTCATCGAGAACGGGCCGCGCACCTTGCGGTATTGCGGACATACGAAAAAGACCCCCTTCTCTGCCTCACGGGACAGATCGTTAAAGGACTCGGTCGGCAACGACTCTACCAGGACGATCACCCTTGATCGTCACGGGCGCTCCGCCATCCGAGTGCGGAGCACTGCTGTGAGTGACATAAGCTGATTGGACCAGACCACCGGCAGTCATCGGTTTCCTTGACAACGACGGGACTTGCGCAGAATCTCTGCTGCGCGTACCGTCACGCTAAGTCACCAACGGGTCATACGAGAAAACTGCCGATCCGCTGAACTGGGCCAAGCCGTGTGGCGAGGGGAACACGTGAGGCCGCAGTTGTGTCTATGGGGAGCTACATGTCCACCGAGTACGCGAAAGCGCTGGGCGTCCGACTGCGCGCCATCCGGTCCCAGCAGGGCCTGTCCCTGCACGGCGTCGAGCAGAAGTCGCAGGGGCGCTGGAAAGCCGTCGTCGTCGGCTCGTACGAGCGCGGCGACCGCGCTGTCACCGTGCAGCGTCTGTCCGAGCTCGCCGAGTTCTACGGCGTGCCGGTCCACGAACTGCTGCCCGGCACCGGCGCCCCGGCGTCGGCGCACGAGCAGGGCGGAAAGCTGGTCCTCGACCTGGAGCGCCTGAAGGCCCTCCCGGTCGACCAGGCCGGCCCGCTGCTGCGCTATGTCGGCAGCATCCAGAGCCAGCGCGGCGACTGGAACGGCCGCGTCATGACGATCCGCGGCGAGGACCTGCGCACCCTCGGCGTCATCTACGAGATGGCCCCGTCGGAGCTGGTCAAGATGCTCACCGAGTGGGACGTCCTGAACCCGGCCGCGGCGCGCCCGTACAACGACGAGGAGGGCGACGGCGAGGCCGGCGCCTTCCCGGGCGGCTTCGCCGAGGACGACGAGGTCTGAGCGGGCTTCACGGCCCTGACAGCCTCGGACACCTTCATACAGCTCTAAGCCCGCCACGCTGTGATGCGCGGCGGGCTTTAGGCTGTTCGGACGAAGGTGAAAGCTAAGAATCTGGGCGCGGGTAAGGCATTTTTCTCAGGCTGCGCGCGGGATCGAGCCGGGGCGGGAGTCGGCGGATGCGGTGGGCGTGTCGGCCGCTTCCGCCGCCGAGCGCAGCGAGCCCAGCGGGAAGAGGCGCGCGGCAGGCTTGTCCTCGAAGAAGTCGAGCAGGATCAGGTTCACCAGCTCCGGCTTCTCCATCGGCGCGATGTGCGAGGTGCCCGGGACCACGGCCAGGCGGCCGTCCGGGACGGTGCCGGCCAGGGCTGCGGCGTGCGCGATCTCGACGCAATCGTCGTCGCCTTGGAGGACCAGCAGGGGCATCGGCAGGGCCGCTATCTGGGCCCTTGTGACCGGGGTCGCCTCGCGCCACATGCGGTTCAGCTTCTCCTCGACCACCGGGAAGTGCTCGGGGCCGTCCGGGGACAGTGCCTCGTAGAGGGGGCGCCAGGTCTCGGCCAGCCAGGTGCGGCCGGGCTCGACGGACAGCGCCGTGGCTTCGGCGGTTTGGCCGGCGAGGTCCAGGACGCCGCCGCTGAGCAGGACCAGGCGGCGCACCAGGTCGGGCCGGCGGAGCGCCAGGCGCAGGACCACGCTGGCGCCGTTGCTCCAGCCGACCAGGCGGACCGGGCCCAGGTCCAGTGCTTCGATGAAGCCGGCGATGTCGTCGGCGAAGTTCTCGTAGGTGTAGGGGCCCTCGACGTCCGGGGTGCGGCCGTGGCCTCGGCACTCCGGCATGAAGAGCTGGTACCAGTCGGGGAGCAGGTCCCGTTGCGCGGCCCAGCTGTCGGCGAAGCCGCCGGTGCCGTGGACCAGCACCACCGGCTCGCCCTCCCCCGCGACCTCGTAGTACATGGTCAGGCCGTCGACGTCCACGTACGCGCCCATGGCAGCTCCCCTCGCTCCGCTCGCCGGACGGATTCCCGTCCCACGGCACAGCTTCGCGCCGGCGGCTGGCAGACCGCTGACGAGCCGCTGACAGCGGGCCGTCAGGGCTGCTCAGCGGCTACTCGGCCGCGGCCGCCTTACGGGCCCGGTGCGCCCGCACCCGGCCGCGGCTGGCGCAGGCCGGCGACGGACACCAGCGGCGGCGGCCGTCCGGATCGGCGAAGACGCCGCGGCAGTCGGACTCCGGGCACGCCTTCAGCGCGTGCCGCTCGGGCCCGGTGAGCTGGTCGGCGGCCTGGCGTGCGACGCGGCCGAGGGCGGCGGCGGCGTTCTCCGGCACCACGCGGGCCAGCCCCGGCGGCGCGGCCGAGCCGGCCAGGCGCAGCGGGTCGTCGTGGGCCTGCAGGAACGCGATCAGCTCAGCCGCCGCCTCAGGGGACGGATCCTCGCCGGTCGCGGCGGACAACGCCAGCGGACGCAGCGTCTCGCGCAGCCGCCAGGCCAGCTCCAGATCCGCACCGGTGACCGGCGCCTCCGGCACCAGCTCCACGGCCGCCAGCCAGTCCGCCAAGCGCTCCGGCGTCGGGATGCGCTCCTCCGGATGGCGGCCGAAGGCGCTGCCGCGCGTGGCGAGCAGGTTCAGCCACGTCGCGCCGGTGTCGAGGCGGAAGGGGACGGTCTCCATGCCGAAAAGTGTAACGCTCCTACCGTTACAGCTGCTACCGTGCTCAAGTAACGCTTGAGACGTTACATGAATTCGGGAGGACCACCCATGGACTTCGAAGCAGCCACCCTCGACCGCGAAGCCGGCTACACCCTGCTGGACGTGCTCCAGGACGAGGCGACGCAGAACGCCGCACTGCCCGGCGTGGAGAAGCTGGCGCCGGGCTTCACCGACTGGATCGTGACGGCGCTGTTCGGCGGCACGTACCAGCGCCCCGCGCTGGGCCTGCGGGAGCGCCAGATCGCGAACCTGGCCGCGCTGACCGCGCTCGGCGGCGTCGAGCCGCAGCTGGTCGGCCACGTGAAGACCAGCGAGCGGATCGGCATGAGCCGGGAGGAGATCGTGGAGGTCTTCGTGCACCTGGCGCCGTACGTCGGCGTGCCGAAGGCGCTGGCCGGGCTGCGGGCCGCCGCGGCGGCGTTCGAGGCGGCGGACAAGTGATCCGCACGGTCCTCGGCGACATCGTCCCGGACACGCTGGGCATCACCGACTCGCACGACCATCTGTTCTTCGCCTCGGCCAAGCTCCCCGGTCAGGAGCTGGACGACGTCGCGGCGGCCGACGCCGAGCTGCGGGCGTTCGCCAAGGCTGGCGGTCAGGCACTGGCCCAGTGGACGCCGATGGGCCTGGGACGGCACGCGGAGGCGCTGCCGGCGCTGTCGGAGTCGGCCGGCGTCCACATCATCGCCGCCACCGGGCTGCACCAGGCCGGGCACTATCCGCCCGAGAAGCTGCCGCGCCTGCTCGACGGCCTGGCCGGGCGGTTCATCGCAGAGCTCAGTGCAGGACTTCGCCGCGATGAGGACCCGGACGGCCCGCCGCTGCCGGCGCGAGCCGGCCTGATCAAGGTGGCCGGAGACTTCCACCAGGTGGACCGGCACGCCTCCGCGACCTTCGAGGCGGCGGCCGCCGCTCACCACGCCACCGGCTCCCCGATCGCAGTGCACTTGGAAGGCGGCACACATCCGCTCGGAGTGTTGAAAGCGCTGGACGGCGTCCCCGCGTCATCGTTCATTCTGGGGCATCTGAACCGTTTCCCGGACCTCGGACCGCACCGCGAAGCGGCCGAAGCAGGGGCCTTCCTCGGCTTCGACGGCCCCTCGCGCGCCAACCACGCGACCGACTGGCGCCTGTTCGACTGCCTCGCCGCGCTGGTCGAGGCGGGTCACGCCGACCGCGTCCTGCTCGGCGGCGACACCACCAGCGCCGCGGCCCGTGCCGCGAGTGGCGGCGGACCGGGCATCCCGTATCTGCTCACCGATATCAGGGCCCGCGTGCTCCGGGATTTCGGCCCCGACGTCGCCGACGCCTTCTTCCGAAGGAACCCGGCGCGCGCCTTCGACGCCGACTGGCGTGTCTGAAATCACGAAAGGGCCCGCCTCGCGAACCTCGCGAGACGGGCCCTCCATCGTTCGGGCGGCAGGCAGTAGGACCTGCCTACCGCTTCAAGCTGTCCTTGACCTCGGCTATCCGCGCGAGCAGCCCGTTGACGAACTGCGGCGACTCGTCGGTCGACATCAGCCGCGCCAGCGAGACCGCCTCGTCCAGGACCACCGCGTCGGGCACGTCGGCCTGCCAGAGCAGCTCGTACACGCCGATCCGCAGGACGTTGCGGTCCACGGTCGGCATGCGGTCCAGAGCCCAGCCCTCGCTGTGCTCGTCGAGCAGGTCGTCGATCTTGTCCACGTGCTCCAGCACGCCCTCGACCAGGGTGGCCGCGTACGGCTGCACGGCCGGGATCGTGCCCTCGGGCCCCTGGGCGCGCACCCGCGCCTGGGTGTCGGCCAGTACCGTGCGCGGGTCGATGCCCCGCAGATCCGCCTCGAAGAGGATCTCCAGGGCCCGTTGGCGGGCCTTGCTGCGCGGTGAGGCCATCAGCTGCTGACGCGGCCGAGGTAGGAACCGTCGCGGGTGTCGACCTTGACCTTCTCGCCGGTGGTCAGGAACAGCGGGACCTGGATCTCGTGGCCGGTCTCCAACGTGGCCGGCTTGGTGCCGCCGGTGGAGCGGTCGCCCTGCAGACCCGGCTCGGTGTACTGGATGACCAGCTCGACCGCGGCCGGGAGCTCCACGTACAGGGGCGTGCCCTCGTTGGTGGCGACCAGAGCCATGGTGCCCTCGAGCATGTAGTTGGCCGCGTCCCCGACGGTGTCGCCGGAGATGTGCAGCTGGTCGTAGGTGTCCGTGTCCATGAACACGAACTCGTTGCCCTCTTTGTAGAGGTACTGCATGTCGCGGCGGTCGACGTTGGCCGTCTCGACCTTGATGCCGGCGTTGAAGGTCCGGTCGACCACCTTGCCCGAGAGCACGGCCTTGAGCTTCGTGCGCACGAAGGCGGGGCCCTTGCCGGGCTTGACGTGCTGGAACTCCACGACAGACCAGAGCTGGTTGTCGATCTTGAGGACCATGCCGTTCTTGAGTTCGTTTGTGGACGCCACGTCGGTGTGTACTCCTGCTTCCCGACTGCCGGCCCCGGCGAGTCAGACCGCTTCCGGCGGCCTACAGCACCAGCAGTTCCTTGGTGGTAATGGTGAGCAGCTCCGGACCGCCCTCGGCCTTCGGCCGGACCACCAGGGTGTCCTCGATGCGGACACCGCCGCGGCCCGGCAGATAGACCCCGGGTTCGACGGTCACCGGAGTGCGATCATCCAGTGTACCCGGCAGACCCGCGCCCAGCCTCGGGTCCTCATGGATCTCCAGGCCGACGCCGTGTCCGAGCCCGTGGCCGAAGTACTCGCCGTAGCCGGCGGCCTCGATCACGGCGCGCGCCGCGGCGTCCACGTCGGCGCACCGCGCGCCCGGCGCCAGCGCCTGCCGGCCGGCCTTCTGCGCGGCGAAGACCAGGTCGTAGACCTCGACCTGCCAGTCCGCCGGGGCCCGGCCGACCACGAAGGTGCGGGTCATGTCGGCGTGGTAGCCCTGGTAGAGCGCGCCGAAGTCGATCTTGAGGAACTCGCCCTCGCCGACCCGGCGCTCCCCGGGCCGGTGGTGCGGGACCGCGGAGTTCGGGCCGCAAGCCACGATCGTGTCGAAGGCCCGGCCGTCGGCGCCGTGGTCGGTCATCCGCCGCTCCAGCTCCTGCGCGATGTGCCGCTCGGTGCGCCCGATCAGGATGGACTCGGTGAGCTCGGCCAGCGCCCGGTCGGAGATGGCGCAGGCCTCGCGGATGAGCGCGATCTCACTCTCGTCCTTGACCCGGCGCAGCTCCTCGACCGCGTGGCCGAGCCCGACCAGCCGCGCGCTCGGCGCCGCCGCGGTGAGCTCGGCGGACAGCTGCCGGTGCTCCTCGACGGTGATCTCGTGCTCCTCCACCGCGATCCGCCGCAGCCCGTCCTTGGCCGCCCGCTCGACCAGCGCCGGGGCGCAGTGCCGGACGATGATCCGCTCCACGTCCGGCACCTCGGAGGCGGCCTGGGTGTCGTAGCGGAAGTCGGTGCAGAACACCGCGCCGCCGCGGGTGACCAGCACCGCGCCGTTGGACCCGGTGAAGCCGGTCAGGTAGCGCACGTTCACCAGCTTGGTGACCAGCGCGGCGTCCGCGTCCACCGCCTCCAGCCGGGCCCGCAGCCGCTCGCGGCGGGTGGCGTAGGCCTCGGGTGCGATGGCGGCGGGTCCGGCGGCGGTACGGTCAGCGGTCATGCCCTCTACAGTACGAAGCTCCGTTCACTCCGGCAGCTCAGACAGGGCTCTTAGCGCCAGAAGATAGGAGTTGATCCCGAACCCGGCGACGGTCCCGCTGGCCACCGGCGCGATGACGCTCGTGTGCCGGAACGCCTCGCGCGCGTACGGGTTCGAGATGTGCACCTCGATCAGCGGCGCGGTGCGCTGCGCGGCGGCGTCGCGCATGGCGTAGGAGTAGTGCGTGAACGCGCCGGGGTTGATGACGACGGGCAGCCGGCCGTCGGCGGCCTCGTGCAGCCAGCGCACGATCTCGCCCTCGTCGTTGGTCTCGCGCACCTCGACCGCGAAGCCGAGCTCCGCGCCGGCCGCCTCGCAGGCCTTGACCAGACCGGCGTAGGAGACCGAGCCGTAGACGTCGGGCTCGCGGCTGCCGAGGCGGCCGAGGTTGGGGCCGTTGAGGACCAGGACTTTGCGGGGCTGGTTCGGCTCGTGTCGCGCGCTGTGCTCGCTCTGCTCGCTCACAGGTCGATCACTCCCCCGGCGCTCGGCTCTTCGGCGACCTCGCTGTACGCCGCGACCAGCAGCGCCGGGTCCGGGCCCTCCAGCACGCCGGGCTTGGCCAGGCCGTCGAGCACGATGAAGCGCAGCATGTCCGCGCGCGACTTCTTGTCCACGCGCATGGTCTCCAGCAGCTTCGGCCAGGCGTGGCCGTCGTAGCCGGTCGGCAGGCCGAGGGCGGTCAGGATCTCGCGGTGGCGGTCCGCGGTCGGGTCGTCGAGGCGGCCGGCGACCCGGCCGAGCTCGGCGGCGAAGATCATGCCGACGCTGATCGCCGCGCCGTGCCGCCAGCGGTAGCGCTCGTTGCGTTCGATGGCGTGGCCCAGGGTGTGGCCGTAGTTCAGGATCTCGCGGCGGCCGGCTTCCTTCAGGTCGGAGGAGACCACGTCGGCCTTGACCGCGACGGCGCGCTCGATCAGCTCGCGGGTGTGCGGCCCGTCGAAGCGCCTGGCGCCCTCGATGTCGGACTCGACCAGCCGCAGGATCTCCGGGTCGGCGATGAAGCCGCACTTGACGACCTCGGCCATGCCCGCGACGAAGTCGTTGGCGGGCAGCGTCTGCAGCGTGTCCAGGTCGCACAGCACGCCGGCCGGCGGGTGGAAGGCGCCGACCAGGTTCTTGCCCTCGGCGGTGTTGATGCCGGTCTTGCCGCCGACCGCGGCGTCCACCATGCCCAGCAGCGTGGTCGGGATCTGCACCACCCGGACGCCGCGCAGCCAGGTCGCGGCGGCGAAGCCGGCCAGGTCCGTGGTGGCGCCGCCGCCGAGGCCGACGACGGCGTCGGTGCGGGTGAAGTTGGACTTGCCGAGCACTTCCCAGATGTAGGCCAGGACCTCGACCGACTTGGCCTCCTCGGCGTCCGGGACCTCGACGGTCAGCGCCTGGTAGCCGCCGTGCTCGATGAGGTCGTCGCGGACCGCCTCGGCGGTGGCCGCCAGCGCGCGCGGGTGCACGATCGCCACCCGCGCGGCCTTGGGACCGATCATGCCGGGCAGCTCGCCGAGCAGGCCGTGGCCGACGACGACGTCGTAGGGCGCCTCGCCGGCGACCTTGATGCGGGTCTCGGGGCCCGCCGTTTCGGAGCTCACTGCTGCTTCCCCAGGCTTTCCAGGCTGTCGACGATCTCCGCCGCGACCTCTTCGGGCTCGCGGTCGGTGCGGACGGTCAGGACGGCGACCTCCTCGTAGAGGGGACGCCGCTCGTCCATGAGCTTGAGCAGGGTGCCGCGCACGTTGCCCAGCAGCAGCGGGCGGTCGCGGTTGAGGCCGACCCGGGAGGCGGCGTCGGAGAGCGTCACCTCCAGGAAGGCCACGCGGTGCTCCTTGAGCAGGATCCTGGTGTCGGCGTCGAGGATCGCGCCGCCGCCGAGGGCCAGAACGCCGTCGTGGGCGGCCAGCGCCTCCCGCACCGCGGCCTTCTCCAGCGCGCGGAAGTGCGGCTCGCCGTGGTCGACGAAGATCTCGGAGATCTGCCGGCCGGCCGCGGTCTCGATGTCCTCGTCGGAGTCCCGGAAGGCGACGCCGAGCCGGTCGGCGACCAGCCGGCCGACGGTGGACTTGCCGGAGCCCGGGGCCCCGACCAGGACGACGACCGGGCTCACGCCTGCGCCCCCGGTCCGTGCTGCGGGCCGGCGATCTGCACCGGCAGGCTCGCGAGGTAGGACTCGTAGTTGCGGCGGGTCTCCTTGACCGAGTCGCCGCCGAACTTCTCCAGCACCGCGTCGGCCAGCACCAGCGCGACCATCGCCTCGGCGACGACGCCGGCCGCCGGGACCGCGCAGACGTCCGAGCGCTGGTGGTGGGCAACGGCCGACTCGCCGGTGGCGGTGTCGACGGTGCCCAGGGCCTTGGGGATGGTCGCGATCGGCTTCATCGCGGCCCGGACCCGCAGCAGCTCGCCGGTGGACATGCCGCCCTCGGTGCCGCCGCTGTGGCCGGTGCGGCGGCGCACGGCAAGGGGGTCGTTGGCGACCGCTTCCATCTCGTCGTGCGCCTGCGAGCCGGGGATGCGCGCCAGCAGGAAGCCGTCGCCGATCTCCACGCCCTTGATGGCCTGGATGCCCATGAGCACGCCCGCGAGCCGGGCGTCCAGGCGGCGGTCGGACTGCACGTACGATCCCAGGCCCGGCGGGAGGCCGTAGACGACCACCTCGACGACGCCGCCGAGGGTATCGCCGTCCTTGTGCGCCTGGTCGATCTCGGCGATCATCGCCGCCTCGGCACCGGGGTCCAGGCAGCGCACCGGGGAGGCGTCGAGCTTGTCGACGTCCGACGGGCGCGGCAGGACGGCGTCGCGCGGGGACTCGGCGCCGCCGATGCCGACGACGTGCGAGACGATCTCGGCGCCGATGGCCTGGCGCAGGAACTCGCGCGCCACCTCGCCGAGCGCGACGCGCGCCGCGGTCTCGCGCGCGGAGGCGCGCTCCAGGACCGGGCGGGCGTCGTCGAAGCCGTACTTCTGCATGCCGGCGAGGTCCGCGTGGCCGGGGCGCGGCCGCGTCAGCGGCGCGTTGCGGGCCTGCGCGTCCAGCACCTCGGGGTCGACCGCGTCCGCGGCCATCACCGTCTCCCACTTGGGCCACTCGGTGTTGCCGATCTGGATCGCCACGGGGCCGCCCTGGGTGAGGCCGTGGCGCACGCCGCCGAGGATGGTCACCTGGTCCTGCTCGAACTTCATGCGGGCGCCGCGGCCGTAGCCGAGGCGACGGCGCGCGAGGGCGTCGGTGATGGCCTTGGTGGAGGTCTGGACTCCGGCCGGGAGTCCTTCGAGGACCGCGGTGAGGGCGGGGCCGTGGGATTCACCTGCGGTGAGCCAGCGTAGCGACATGGGCCGATTCTTCCACGTCTCGATTGGCGAGCCGGACGGGGTTCGGGGAGTGGACGGGGGTGGGGCGGGGGCGGTGGGGGCGGTGGGGTCGGCAGCCGCTGGGGTGGTGGTGGGGGCAGTGGCGAGGGGCGGAGGCAGCGGGCGCGGCGGGGGGGCCGTCGGGTCGGCAGGCGCTGGGACGGTGGTGGCGGTCGCGGCGGGGGTCGGGTCGGGAGCCGCTGAGGCGGTGGTGGCAGGGGCGGTGATGTCGGCGGCGGTGGTGGCGGGGGTGGGGGTTGGGTGGGGCGGAGGCGGCGGGGGTGGTGGAGGGTGCCGGCGGCGCGCGCTATACATATATGAAGGGGTGGTTGTGGTCTAACTTGCACCCGGCGGGTCGGGCGGTGCTGCGGTTTGTGGGCAGGCGGCGGTTAGTTCTTTGGTTTTAGAGGCTTTTTACGGCTTCGCCTAAGGTTTGATGACCTCGCGGGGGGACGCAGTTCGGTGGTGCGCCGCAGGTTGCGCTGGCGGCCGGCGGTGTTCGTGTCCACGACCACGCACCGGTCCGAGTCACTGCGCACACGTCAGGTGGGCGGGCGGCGGCCGCGTGTGGTGGGTGCCTGAAGTCAAAAGCAGGCGCCTCCGGCGGGGGCACTCGAGACTCTGAGGGATCCCCAACCCCCCGCCTCGGCGGCGGTCCGAATGTTGGTCGCCGAGTCCCGGATCCCTCGTCGCTGACGTCGCCCTAAAGGGAACCATCCCGGCCTGGCGGGGTAAAGCCGCATCACACGCTGCTGTGGTCCGGTTTCGTCCGGCTTGACCCCGCCAGTCCGGGATGGTTGTGCAAGCACCGCCGACAGCGACGAGGGATCCGGGACAACCCCCACTGTGTGAAAACCATGCACGAGGTGCCGTGGAGCCGGGCCGGCGGCGCCGGTCACCGCGCGACGTTGTCAGCTGGCTGACGGTCTACAAGCGAAAACCAGCGGCCTCGCGGCCGGCGCCGTAGCTCCGCTCCGGCAAATCCCGTTGCGTAGCGCAGCCGGGCGCTGGCACAGTGCCAAGTTCGCCCTCGGAAGGACAGGACCCTTGGTCGTCTATGCCCTGATCACCCGACAAGCTTTCCGGCGCTACCTCACCTACCGCGGCGCGTTGTTCGGCGGCGTGCTCGCCAACACTGTGTTCGGTGTCATCAAGGCCTTCATCATGACCGCCGTGTGGCGTCAGCGGGCGACCATCGGCGGCTATGGCCTGGCCGACGCGCTCACCTATGTCTTCCTCGCGCAGGCCATGATCGGGCCGATGTCGCTGCTCGCCAATGGGCTCGACATCCCCGCTCGCGTGCGCTCCGGGGACATCGGGACCGACTTGTTCCGGCCCGTCGACTTCCAGAACTACTGGTTGGCCACCGATTTGGGGCGTGCGGGGTTCGCGCTGCTCGGGCGTAGTGTCGTGCCCTTCGTGATCGGGGGGCTGCTGTTCCACCTGCACGTGCCCGAGGATCCGCGGGTCTGGGCCGCGTTCCTGGTGGCGGTGTTCCTGGGGACGGTCGTCAGCTTCGCGCTGCGCTACCTCGCGGCGATGTCCGCGTTCTGGCTGCTCGACGAGAAGGGCGTGACCGGGCTGGCCAACGTCCTCACCTCCTTCCTCGGCGGCATGATCGTGCCGTTGGTGCTCTTTCCCGGGTGGCTGGGGCACCTGGCGCGGATGCTGCCGTGGGCCTCGCTGGTGCAGCTGCCGGCGGACGTGTTCCTCGGCAAGCGGACCGGGGCCGCGGTCGGCGGGGCGTACCTGTTCGAGGCCGGGTGGGCGGTGGCGCTGCTGCTGGCCGGGCGGCTGGTCACGCGGCGGGCCCGGCACCGGGTGGTGGTCCAGGGTGGCTGAGTCGCATCTTGAGCCGCGGATGGAGCCGGAGCCGCGCTTCGATGCCCGTGCCGAGTACCGGTTCGAGAACCGCTTCGAGCGGAGGCCGCCGGGAGTCGTGGCGACCTATATGTTGACCGCGCGCATGTGGGCCCGGTCCGCGCTCCAGTACCGGGCCTCCATGGTGCTGACGATGCTGAACTCCGGCGTCACCGCCAGCCTGGAGCTGCTCGGCATCCTGGTCGTGTTCGGCAACGTCAGCTCGATCGGCGGTTTCTCGCTGTCGGAGGCCCTGTACCTCTACGGGACCGCGCAGGCCGCGTTCTTCACCAGCGACCTGCTGTTCACCGGGACCGAGTATCTGGCCGACCGCATCCGGCTGGGCACCTTCGACAGCCTGCTGGTGCGGCCGGTCGGAGTGCTGCCGCAGGTGTTCGCCGACCAGTTCACACCGCGGCGCCTGGCACCGCTGGTCCCGGCGTATGCCGCATTGGCGATCGGGGTGGCCGAGGCGCCGGTGCACTGGACGCTGCTGCGCGTCGCGATGGTGCCCTACACGCTGCTGGTCGGGGTGGCCGTCTTCGGCGCGGTGTGGATCCTGGTCGGGGCCTTCCAGATCGTCGCGGCGGACGCCTCGGAGGTGATGAACAGCGTCACCTACGGCGGCCAGTTCATGACCTCCTACCCCTTGTCCCTCTACGGCCGGAACCTGATGCTGTTCCTGACCTTCGGTCTCCCGCTGGCCTACGTGAACTGGCAGCCCACGCTCTACGTCCTGGGCCACGCCGACCCGCTCGGCACGCCCTCGGTCCTGCGCTTCGCCGGGCCGCTGTTCGCCGCCGCCCTGTGGGGCCTGGCCCTGCTCGCCTGGCGCGCCGCGCTGCGCCACCACCGATCCACCGGGAGCTGACCGCCGTGATCTGTGTTTCCAAACCGATCATCGAAGCCGAGAACCTGTCGAAGACCTACACGCTGCGCAAGAAGGCCGGCCGCCTGAAACGGGAGCGGACCACCGTCGAGGCGGTCCGCGACCTGAACCTGTCCGTCGCCGAGGGCGAGCTGCTGGGCTACATCGGGCCCAACGGCGCGGGCAAGTCCACCTCCATCAAGATGTTCACCGGCATCCTGTCCCCCTCGGCCGGGAAGCTGCGCGTCGCGGGGCTGGAGCCGATCCGGGACCGCAAGCAGCTGGCGCGGCGCATCGGCGTGGTCTTCGGGCAGCGCACGACGCTGTGGTGGGACCTGCCGCTGCGCGACTCCTTCGCGCTGCTGCACCGCATGTACTCCGTCCCGGACGCGCGCTTCGCGGCCAACCTCAAGCGCTACGTCGGCCTGCTCGAACTGGAGCCGCTGCTCGACACCCCGGTGCGCCAGCTCAGCCTCGGCCAGCGGATGCGCGGCGACCTGACCGCGGCGCTGCTGCACGACCCGGCCGTGCTCTACCTGGACGAGCCGACGATCGGCCTGGACGTCACCAGCAAGGCGGTGGTCCGCGAGTTCCTGTCCGAGCTGAACCGGGAGCAGGGCACGACGATCCTGCTCACCACCCACGACCTGGACGACATCGAGCTCCTGTGCCGCCGGGTGGTGGTCATCGACCACGGGACCGTCGCCTACGACGGCGAGCTGGCCGCGCTGCGGGCCCGGGTGGCCCCGGACCGGACGCTGGTCGTGGACCTGGCCGCGCCGGGCCCGGCGATCGACGTGCCGGGGGCGAAGGTGACGCGCGTGGACGGCCCGCGGCAGTGGCTGGCGTTCCCCGCCGAGGCGAACGCGGCGGCTCTGGTGGCCGCGATCGCGGCGCGCTACGAGTTGCTCGACGTCTCCATCCGGGACGCAGACATCGAAGAAGTTATTCGCAACCTGTACACAGGCTGATACGGTAACCGCGCAATCTCGGGCGTGGCTGGTGAACTGCAGCGATTCAACTGGGAGGCGCGTTGGCCGGATGGACGGTTCCCGGGTACACCGAAACCCGGGTACTCGGCACTGGGGAGACCGGCCGGATCGTCGAGGCCGTGCACGACGCGAGCGGCGACCGGGTCACGATCACGTACCCGGGTGCCAAGCTGTGCTCGGACCCGGCGTTCCGGGAGCGCTTCCGCGACGAGGCGGAACGGCTCGCGAGTCTGGCGCACCCGAACGTGGTGCGGGTGCGCGAGCTGGTGGAGACCGCCGCCGCGGTCGCGCTGATCAGCGAGGCGGTGGAGGGCGCGACACTGCGGAGGGTGCTCGCGACCTCGGCCCCGCTGACGCCGGAGGCGGCGCTCGCGGTGCTGAAGGCGTCGCTGGCCGGGCTCGGCGCGGCGCAGGAGGTCGGCGTCGTACACCGCGACTACCAGCCGTCGAACGTGGTGATCGGCACCGACGGGGTCGGCGCGGTGGGCGGTTTCGGCCTCGCCGTACGGACCGAGGCGATGATGCCGGCGGCCGGTACGCCTTCTTATATGGCGCCGGAGCTGTGGGAGGGGGCGACGCCGCGGTCGGTGACCGACATGTACGCGGTCACGGCGACGTTCTACGAGTGCCTGACGGGACGGGTGCCGTACGCGGCGGATTCCGTGTTCGAGCTGCAGACGCTGCACCGCGCGGCGCCGATACCCGTGGCCGACGTGCCCGCCGCGGTGCGGCCGCTGCTGGCGCAGGGGCTGGCCAAGACGCCGGTGGAGCGGCCGGCCGATACGGCGGACTTCCTCGCCGAGCTGGAAGCGGCCGCGGTCGTGGAGTTCGGGATGGAGTGGGAGGAGCGCGGGCGGTGGGAGTTGGCGGCGCTGGTGGCGGCGGTGGCGGCGGTGGCGACGGTGGCGACGATTCCTGAGGAAGAGGCCGTTGCCGAGGCGCCGACGAGCGTACTGCCGGTGGTGGCCGGGGCTGGTGCCGGAGCGGCTGCGGTCGCCGGGGCGTCGGACGGTCAGACCATCTGGTACCGGGAGGACGGCTCGTCGGACTCGTCGGACGAGGACGGCGAGGGGATGGGGCGCGGCACCAAGGCCGGGCTCGCCGCGGCCGCGATCGCGGTGATCGGCGCGGTGGTGGCGGCGGTGGCGTTCGCCCCCGGGAAGCACGCGGCGGCGGCCACCGGACCGTCGGGGCAGCTCGTCGTGACGCCGACCGACTCGTCGTCGGTGACCGACGATTCGTCGCCGGGGCTGGCTGCGGGAGGCGCGCCGACACCCGGTTCGAGCAGCGCGGACAGCAGTTCTCCGGCGAAGACGGCGACCAGCGGCCCGACCTCGCCGACCTCCGCGACGACGACGGTCACGGCGCCACTGTCGTCGGCGACGCCGATCGGCCTGCCGTTGTCGAGCCCGGGCCCGACCGGGCCGGGCCCCAGCTATCCGCCGCCGCCGTCGACGACGGTTCCGAGCACGCCACCCGGCAGCACAGGGCCGACGACTCCGCCGAGCGTCGCGGTGACCGTCTCGGCAGACGCGGCCATAGCGAACGGCAAGTACCACGGGCCGTGTCCGCCCGCTGATCTGCCGACCGGGACGGTGACGTTCACCGTCGCGGGGCTGCCGGCCGGCGGCACGGTGCCGATCACCTATCACTGGCGCCTGGCCGGCGGCGGGGCCGGCGGCGCCGCGGGCGGGACAGTCGGGGGCGGCGCGACGATCACCGCGCACGACGGCTCCGTGTCGGATCAGTTCAAGGTCTGGGACGACCAGCGCGCCCAGAAAGGGCTGTCCGGCACGGTCGACATCACCTGGAGCGCGCCGGGCACGTCCGGAGGCACGACCAGCGCCGGATCCGTCGACGTCGCCTGCACGCCGAGCGGCGGCGGGACCGGGACCGGTCCCACCAGCTCGACCGGCAACAGCACCGGCACCACCAGCTGAACTCTGAACTACCCCAGGCCCAACGCCTCGACGACGAACCGCCGGACCTCGCCGAAGGACGGCGGCCCGTCGTCGCGCCCGGCGGCGGCCAGCTGCGTGGACCCGACCAGCATCAGCGTCTTGAGTTCGGGATCGAACCCGGCCGGCAGCCGGCCCAGAGCGCGCTCGGCCTCCAGGTAGCCGACGACCATGCGCGTGCCCTCGGTCAGCACCGGCAGGCCGGGGACGCCGGCCGCGCGCAGCCGGGCCCGGAGCCCGTCGCGGAAGGTCACGAGCACCAGCACGTGCTGCGCCACCGAGCCGAAGAAGTCGGTCAGCGCCTCGGCCAGGTTGTCGGCGAGATCGCCCTGCCCGGCGCGGGCCCGCAGGCGCTCGTCCTGCTCGGCGACCCGGCGCGCGCACTCGATGAGGTAGTCGGCGAGGAAGGCGTCGAAGTCGGCGAAGTGCCGGTGCAGCACGCCCTTGGCCACGCCGGCCTCGTCGGTGACCGCACGGCTGGTCAGCGCGGCCGGGCCGGCCCCGAGCAGGACCCGCTCGGCGGCGTCGAAGAGCTGCCGGCGGGGGTCGCGGATGGCGATGCCGGTGGGCAACGGCGGGTCCTTCCTGGCGGAGTGGGCGGGCGCCCATTAGAGTGGGCGCATGACCACTATAGCCGGAGACACCCCGCCTGAGCAGCCGAGCACGCCGATCGCCGAGTCGTTCGGCGACGACCCCGAGCGCTACAACCGCGCCCGGCCGGACTACCCGCGCGCGCTGATCGACCGCATCGTGGCCGGCCGGACCGGTCGCACCGTGCTGGACGTCGGCTGCGGCACCGGCATCGCCGCCCGACAGTTCCAGGCCGCCGGCTGCGAGGTCACCGGCGTCGAGCCGGACAAGCGCATGGCGGCATACGCGGCCGAACGCGGCTTGCGCGTCGAGATCGCGAAGTTCGAGGACTGGGACCCGGCCGGCCGTGTCTTCGACACGCTGACCGCCGGAATGACCTGGCACTGGGTCGATCCGGTGGCGGGCGCCGCGCAGGCGGCACGCGTCGTGCGACCCGGCGGCCGGATCGCGTTGTTCTGGAACGCCTTCCAGCTGCCGCCGGACCTCGCGACGGCGTTCGCGAAGGTCTACGCCGAACTCCGGCCGGAGATGCCGACCTTCCAGACCGGCGGCGCCCAGTTCAGCAAGGACATCTACGCACCACTCCTGGCCAGCACCGCCGACCGCCTGCACGAAGCAGGCTTCGAACCCGCCGACCAGTGGCGCGACGAATGGCAGCGCACATACACGAGCGCCGAGTGGGTGGACCTGTTCCCGACATTCGGCGGCCACGCGCTGCTGCCGCGCCAGAAGGTAGCCGCGCTACAGAAGGCGATCGGCGCGGAGGTGGACGCGGCCGGCGGGGAGTTCGTGGTGGAGTACGCGACGGTCACGGTGACCGCTGTGCGGGCCAGCAGCTGAAAGCACTGCTTCCCAGTACTCCGCGTCGCCGCCAACGGCGCCAGTACTCGGCCGGACATCAGCTCCATCCCACCAACATCGCGCCGCACCGATGTGAGCAGCCGCCGCGATCGCCCCTCAGCGAGCCGAAAGCGCCGCCTCCCCCGCGACCCGCATCGCGGCCAGTGGCGCCGGCGCGCGGCCGGTCATCAGCTCCACCTGCAGCACCGCCTGGTGCACCAGCAGGTCCAGGCCGCCGAGGACCGCGCCGCCGTGGGCCGTCCAGGCGGCGGCCAGGGGGGTGGGCCAGGGGTGGTAGAGCACGTCGAAGAGGGTGCCGGGGGTCGGTGGGACCGCCTGGGCGAGGTCGTCGGTCGCGCCGGTCGGGGTGGTGCTGATCACGAGTTCGTGCTCGAACGCCGCCGGGGCGTCTTTCCAGTCGCGGATGCGGATCGGGGTGCCGACCGCTTCGGCGATCGCGTGGATTTCGGCGTCGCGGGCTCGGTTGCGGATGAAGACCTCGACCTCGCTCTTGGCGATGCCCGACAGGGCCGACAGGGCCGAGGACGCGGTCGCGCCGGCGCCGAGGACCGCCGCCGAGGCGGCCTCGGTCACGGCGCGTTCGGCCAGGGCGTTGACGAGGCCTGGCACGTCGGTGTTGGTGCCGGTGCGGGAGCCGTCCGCAGCGAACAGCACCGTGTTCACCGCCTCGACCGCGCGGGCCGTCGCGCTCACCTCGTCGAGCAGGGGGATCACCGCGCGCTTGAGGGGCATGGTCAGGGACAGGCCGGCCCAGGAGGCGTCGAGGCCGGACAGGAAGTCCGGGAGCGACGCCTCGTCGACGTCGTGCGCGTCGTAGGTCCAGTCGGTCAGCCCGAGCGCGGTGTACGCGGCCCGGTGCAGGACCGGGGACAGCGAGTGCGCGATCGGGCTGCCGAGGACGGCGGCGTGGCGGATCAGGTCGGGTTCCTCACTGCGAAGGTCCTCACTGCGAAGCGGCGCAGGCCTTGTCACGTTGCGACTGCTCGTACTTGGTGTAGAAGTTCGTGCCGGTCGCGGTGACGCACCAGTAGTAGTCGCCCTCGTGCGTCGGCGCCAGCGCGGCCTTGATCATGTCGTCCGACGTGAGGTAGACCGGCGTCGGCGGCAGACCGTGGTGCGGCGCGTAGGTCGAGTAGCGGTTGGTCGGGTCCTGGACCTGGGCCGCGCTCGGGAGCTTGCCGCCGGCGAGGTGGCCGATCATGTACAGCGCCGTGGAGTCGACGCCCAGGTAGTCGTTGGCCTTCAGACGCGCGTAGACGCCCTCGGCGACCCGGGCGCCGTCGGTCGGGTCGGTGACCTCGCCCTCGGCGATCGAGGCGACAGTCAGCACCTGTTCCGGCGTGCACTTGGCGGTGCCACAGGTCAGCGTCGCGGACTTGGCCACGAAGTTGATGCTGTTCAGGTACGCCATGCGGTTCGTGACCATCTGTGTCAGCACGCTCTTGGGCGTGTCGGACGACGTCAGCGAGTACGTGCCCGGCTCGAGCATCCCCTCGATGGTGAACTGGTGCGTCCCGGAGTCCACCGACCACGGCGGCAGCCCGATCGTGTTGCCCGAGACCGCCGCGTCGAAGTCGGCCTGCTTCCACTTGCGCTTGTCGATCAGGCTCGCGACCACGTCCTTGGCCCACTCGTGCGACGTCACGATTATCTGCGAGGCGTCGGACAGGTTCGACTTCTTCAACAGCTCCAGCACGGCGTTGGAGCCGGAGATCGACGGACAGATCGAGTAGGTCCCGGCGGTGATGCCGGAGGAGCCCTGGTTCTGGTTCGCCGCGTTGACGTAGGCCCGCGCGCTCTTGACCACGCCGGCGGTGACCAGCGCGTTCGCTATCTGCGATCCGGTCGCGCCGCGGGGGATGTCGACCGGGACCTTCGCGGCGGCCGCGCAGTTCGCCGCCGCGGTGAAGTCGGGGGCCGGACCGTACTTGCCCTTGTAGTACGAGTAGCCGGCGTACATGCAGCCGCCGAACAGGCTCAGGATACCGACGAGCACGAACAGCGGCGCCCAGGCCCGCAGCTTGCCGCCGCGGCGGCGCGGGGGCTGCTCCTCGAAGAAGCCGTCCTGGTCGCCCCAGTCGCCGCCGCCCTGGTCGTAACCCTGCTCGTAGCCGCTCTGCGCGTACTCCTCCTCGGCGGCGCCGCGACGGCCCCGGCCGCCCCGGCGTCCGCGCGAGCGGCTCGCCCGGCCGCCGTCGTCCCAGCCCTCGCTGCCGTGCTCGGCGTAGCCGTCGTCGGCGGGGGTGGAGCCGGCGGTCGAGGTTCCGGTGTCGCCCCAGCCGTCGTCGGTGTACGGGTCCGCCGCGGTCGTGGTGGTCCCGCGGCCGGCGCCGTAAGGGTCCTGCGACGGCTGCGCGTAGGGGTCGATGACCTCGCTCTGCACGACCTTCGGGCCCGGGCGGGCGGCGCGGCGGCCGCCGCGCGGGGCGCCGGCGTCCGGCGCCGCGGCCGGCGGGCCGTAGCCCTGCGGCGCCTGCTGGCCGTAGCCGGGCTGCTGGTAACCCGGCTGGGCCTGCTGGCCCGGCTGGCCCGGCTGCCCTTGCTGGCCGTAGCCCTGCGGCGCCTGCGCCTGCTGGCCGTACTGCCCCTGCTGCGGCGGCTGGCCGTAGCCGCGCGTGCCGCCGCCGGGCTGCCCCTGCTGGCCGGGGATCGGCGCGGCCGGCTGGCCCGGCTGGCCGTACCCGCGCTGCTGCTGGCCGTAGCCGCGCTGCTGACCGTACTGGTCCTGCTGGCCGGCCTGGCCCTGCGGGGCCTGCCCGGCCTGCTGGCCCTGCTGACCCGGCTGTCCGTAGCCCGGCTGCTGACCGTAAGCACCCTGCTGCTGTCCGTACCCCTGCTGACCGTACGAACCCTGCTGCCGGCCGTAGCCCCGGTCGTAACCGGACTGCTGCTGGCCCTGCTGACCCTGCTGGTCCTGCTCCTGGTCGTACGACGACGGATCCTGCCCATACGGATCCGACGGCTGTGCATCGGCCCTCCGGCGGCCCCGCCCCTGAGGCGCGTCGCCCCCGTATCGCCAATCGCCGTCGCTCATCAGTTGCCGTCCTCCAGCTGGACCATCGTGCCGGGCGGACGTCCGGACATCCGTTCGGCATCAAGTGCGTTCTGCAAGATAACCACGGCGGCCGCTTGGTCTACCACCGATCTGCCCTTCTTGGCCTTGACGCCCGAGGCGCGCAGACCCTGTGTCGCGGTGACCGTGGAGAGCCGCTCGTCGACGAGCCGGACCGGACGCTGCGGACCCAGGCGGCGGGCCAGATCCCGGGCGTAGGCCCGGATCTTGGCCGCGGCCGGGCCCTCGCCGCCGGACAGCGAGCGCGGCAGGCCGACCACGACCTCGAAGGCCTCGTACTCGGCGGCCAGGGCCGCCAGGCGGTCCAGGGAGCCCCGGCGCGGCTCGGCCTTCACCGTCTCCACCGGGGTGGCGAGCAGGCCGTCGCGGTCGCAGGAGGCGACGCCGATCCGGACTGTGCCGACGTCCACCCCCAGCCGCACGCCGCGGCGCATCTCGCGCTGCGGGGACGGTTCCGGGACCTCCGGCAGTTCCATGATCCGCGGTCCTCCTTCCGCCCGGGCACGGCCCACTCCAACCGTGACGCGTCCGTGACCGTACCCGGTTCCGGCCTCCGCTGTCGCCTCCGGCGCCGATAAACCGATTTGCCGGACACCACATGACAAGGTACGAATCACCGTCGGTGACAGAGCCCGGGACCGGATCCCGGTCCCGGGCCTGGAACTGGCGTGTCCGGAGCCTACGCCGCCACCTTCTCCGCCACCGCGCGGCCGACACCCTCCAGCGCCGCCGGGATCGCCGTGACGTCGGTGCCGCCGCCCTGCGCGACGTCGTCCTTGCCGCCTCCGCCGCCGCCGAGGGTCTTCGCCGCCGAGCGGACCAGCTCGCCCGCCTTCAGGCCGAGCCCGCGCGAGCCCTCGTTGGTCGCGATGACCACCACCGGCCGCTCCCCCGCGCTCGCCGCCACCGCGACCACCGCCGGGCGGGTGCCGAGCCGGCCGCGCACGTCCAGCACCAGCTTGCGCAGGTCGTCCGCGGACGCGCCGTCCGGCGCCTGGTGCGTGACCACCGCGACGCCGTGCACGTCGGTCGCGCCGTCCGCGAGCGAGCCCGCGATCTGCAGCAGCTGGCCCGCCTTGAGCGCGGAGATCTCCTTCTCCGCGTCCCGCAGCTTGGTCATGATGCCGCCGACCCGCTCGACCAGCTCCTCCGGCCGCGCCTTCACGACCTCCGCGAGCTGCGCCACCAGGACGTGCTCGCGCGCCAGGAAGTGGTACGCGTCGGTGCCGACCAGCGCCTCGACGCGGCGCACGCCGGAGCCGATGGAGGACTCCGAGAGCAGCTTCACCAGGCCGAGGCGGCCGGTGTTGTCCACGTGCGTGCCGCCGCAGAGCTCGTGCGCCCACTCGCCGACCGAGACCACGCGGACCCGGTCGCCGTACTTCTCGCCGAACAGCGCCATCGCGCCCATCGCCTTGGCCTCGGGCTGGCTCATCACCTGCGCGGTGACCGTGAGGTCGTCGATCAGCAGCTCGTTGACCCGCTGCTCGACGTCGTTCAGCACCGAGTGCGGCACCGCGCCCGGGGACGCGAAGTCGAAGCGGAAGCGGCCGGGCGAGTTCTCCGAGCCCGCCTGGGTCGCGGTCTCGCCGAGCAGTTCGCGGAACGCCTTGTGAACCATGTGTGTCGCGGTGTGCGCGCGGGAGATCGCCGCGCGCCGCGCGGTGTCCACCTCGCCCCACGCCTCGGTGCCCAGCACGACCTCGCCGTCGCGCACGATCGCCCGGTGCGCGATCAGGTCGCCGACCGGCTTCTGCACGTCCACGACCTCGACCAGCGCGCCGTTGCCGAGCCGGATCAGACCGTGGTCCGCGAGCTGGCCGCCGCCCTCCGCGTAGAAGGGGGTGCGGTCCAGGACCAGCTCCACCTCGTCGCCGGGTTGCGCCGAGCTGCCGACCTGGCCGTTGACCAGCATCGCCTTCAGCAGGCCCTCGGAGGACACCTCGTGGTAGCCGGTGAACGCCGACGGGCCCGCCGCGTCCAGCAGCTCCCGGTACGCCGACATGTCCGCGTGGCCGGTCTTCTTCGCCCGCGCGTCCGCCTTCGCCTGGTCCCGCTGCTCCTTCATCAGGCGGCGGAAGCCCTCTTCGTCGACGCTCAGGCCCGCCTCGGACGCCATCTCCAGGGTCAGGTCGATCGGGAAGCCGAAGGTGTCGTGCAGCTTGAACGCCTGGTCGCCGGAGAACACCGCGCTGCCGGACTTCTTCGCCTCTTCCGCGACCGTCTCGAACATCGCCGAGCCGGTGCGCAGCGTCTGCAGGAAGGAGGTCTCCTCCGCGACCGCGACCGCGATGATGCGCGAGGAGTCCGCGATCAGCTCGGGATAGGCCGGGCCCATCGCCTCGATGGTGGTCTCGGTCAGGTCCTTGATGGTCGCGCCGTGCGCGCCGAGCAGCCGCATGTTGCGGATCGCGCGGCGCATCAGGCGGCGCAGCACGTAGCCGCGGCCCTCGTTGCCCGGCGTGATGCCGTCGCCGATCATCATGGTCGCGGTCTTCACGTGGTCGGTGACCACGCGCAGCGAGACGTCGTTCTTGGTCTCGGCACCGTAGGTGACGCCCGCGATCGACGCCGCCTTGTCCAGGATCGCCCGCGAGGTGTCGATCTCGTAGAGGTTGTTGACGCCCTGCAGGATCGTCGCCAGGCGCTCCAGGCCGAGGCCGGTGTCGATGGACTTGCTGGGGAGCTCGCCGAGGATCGGGAAGCCGCCCTTGTCGCCGCCCGCGCCGCGCTCGAACTGCATGAAGACCAGGTTCCAGAACTCCATGTAGCGCTCGTCGTTCACCGCCGGGCCGCCGGGCTCGCCGAACTCCGGGCCGCGGTCGTAGAAGAGCTCCGAGCACGGGCCGCAGGGCCCGGGCACGCCCATCGACCAGTAGTTCTCCTTCATGCCGAGGCGCTGGATACGCTCGGCCGGGAAGCCCGCCTTCTTCCAGATCTCCTCGGCCTCGTCGTCGTCGAGGTAGACGGTGACCCAGATCTTGTCCGGGTCCAGGCCGAAGCCGCCCTGGTCGACCGGCGTGGTGCACAGCTCCCACGCCATCGGGATGGCGGTCTCCTTGAAGTAGTCCCCGAAGGAGAAGTTGCCGCACATCTGGAAGAACGAGCCGTGCCGGGTGGTCTTGCCGACCTCCTCGATGTCCAGCGTGCGCACGCACTTCTGGACCGAGGTCGCGCGCGGCCAGGGCGCCGGCTGCTCGCCGAGGAAGTACGGCTTGAACGGGGCCATGCCCGCGATGGTGAGCAGGGTGGTCGGGTCGTTCGAGATGAGCGACGCCGACGGGACGACCGTGTGGCCCTTCTTCTGGAAGAA
The DNA here is from genome assembly GCF_041261445.1 of Catenulispora sp. EB89. Taxonomy (NCBI): domain Bacteria; kingdom Bacillati; phylum Actinomycetota; class Actinomycetes; order Catenulisporales; family Catenulisporaceae; genus Catenulispora; species Catenulispora sp. EB89. Next base: position 4,235 of record NZ_JBGCCU010000027.1, on the reverse strand, counting down.
GTCGAGCCAGCGGCGGTGGATCTCCGCGGATTCCATGAGCTTGTCAGCCTTCTAGGAAATGCGGCGCGAGTCGGGCAACGACCCTGGCGCCGCGAGTGATGACGGGGCGTCGGGGTGGGCCGGTTCGGCCGAGCAGGGCGGCGACCGGCCCTAGATAGCTCGCGCCTTCTTGGAGAAACCGTCGCCTTCCGGGTCACGGTCGGTGGTCGGGGGCACGTCGATGCCCAGCGCGACGTTCAGCTCCTCCTCGCGGTCGTGCGCCCGCTCGCGCACGTCCTCGAAGAACTCCTTGACCGAGTCCAGCAGACCGCCGCCGGAGACCGCGGCCCGGTCGGCGATGCCCGCCGGTGTCAGCTCCTTCGCGGTCGCGGTGACCTTGCGGAACACCAGCACACCCGCGGTCGCGCCCATGGACACCCAGAAGAGGCGGCGCACAGTTCCTGTGAACATCGGCCCGTCATCCCTTCTTCTTGTCGGCGCGACGGGCCTTGCGGTCCGCCTTCAGCTCGGCCTTGACCCGCTTGGCCACGTCCTCATTCTTGCGCGAGGTGATGGCCGCGCGCACCCCATAACTGAAGGAGGCCACCTTCACCAGCGGTCCGCCGATCGCCGAGGTGGCGGTGGAGACCAGTCCGGAGACGTTCTTCGACATCGTCTCGACGTTGTCGGTGATGTGGTCGACCTTCACCAGCTGGGCGTTGCCGTTCTTGACCGTGTCGGTGATCTCGTTCAACAGCGGGACGGTCTCCTGGGTGATGCCGGCGACCAGCTTGGTCGTCTCCTTCAGCACCTCGGCCACGCGGACCAGGACGAAGGCGAAGAAGCACACTCCGATCGCGAAGAAGATCGCGAACACCAGTCCGACAATCGCGCCAGCGGACACCAGGGACTCCCTGAAAGTTTGTTATAGGTATTGACGAAACGCTTTACGTTTGGAGACAGCACCCTATCGCGCGGCGGCAGCTCTGCGGCACGGGGCTCGACGGCGTCGCCCCGTCGGCGTGTCAGGAGGCTTCGCCGCCGGGGGCGGGATCGCTGCCGGAGCCGGTGCCGTCCAGCATGGCCCTGACACGGTCGTAGACGTCGGAGTAGCGGGCCTCCGCGCCGTGCCTGGTGGGCTCGTAGTAGCGGCGGTCCTTCACGGCGTCGGGCGCATACTGCTGCGCGGCCACGCCGCCGGGGACGTCGTGGGCGTAGAGGTAGCCCTTCCCGTGCCCGAGGGACTGGGCACCGGAGTAATGAGCGTCACGCAGATGCGGCGGCACCGGGCCGGCCAGGCCCTTGTGCACGTCCCCGAGCGCGGCGCCGATGGCCTTCACGGCGGAGTTCGACTTCGGCGCCAGGGCCAGATGGATGACCGCGTGCGCCAGCGTGATCTGCGCCTCGGGCCAGCCGATGAAGGAGACGGCCTGCATGGCGGCCACCGCGACCTGGAGCGAGCTGGGATCGGCCATGCCGATGTCCTCGCTGGCGGAGATCACCAGACGGCGCGCGATGAAGCGCGGGTCCTCGCCGGCGTCGACCATGCGCGCCAGGTAGTGCAGCGCCGCGTCCACGTCGCTGCCACGCACGGACTTGATGAAGGCGCTGGCGACGTCGTAGTGCTGGTCGCCGTCGCGGTCGTAGCGGACCGCGGCCCGGTCGACCGCCTGCTCCAGGATCTCCAGCGTGAGCTCGGCCGGGACCTCGCCCTTGGCCGCCGCGAGCGCCCCGGCGGCCCCGGCTTCCAGGGCCGTCAGCGCGCGCCGGGCGTCGCCGCCGGCGACCCGGAGCAGGTGGATCTCGGAGTCCGGCGGGAGCGTGACCTTGCCGGCCAGGCCGCGCTCGTCCGCGAGCGCGCGGTGGACGACCTCGCGGACGTCGTCCTCGGTCAGCGGCTGCAGCGTCAGCAGCAGCGAGCGGGACAGCAGCGGGGAGATGACGGAGAAGTGCGGGTTCTCGGTGGTCGCGGCGACCAGCGTGACCCAGCGGTTCTCCACGGCGGGCAGCAGGGAGTCCTGCTGCGCCTTGGAGAAGCGGTGGATCTCGTCGAGGAACAGCAGCGTCTCGCGGCCGTACATCCCGAGCTCGCGCTTGGCCCGGTCCACCACGGCCCGGACCTCCTTGACGCCCGCGTTGATCGCGGACAGCTCGGCGAAGGTGCGGTCGGTGGCGTTGGCCAGGACGTAGGCCAGCGTGGTCTTGCCGGTGCCGGGCGGGCCCCAGAGCAGGATCGAGGCCGGCACGGTGACCCCGTCACCGGCCTTGACCAGGCGCCACAGCGGCGAGCCAGAGCGCAGCAGGTGCTTCTGCCCGACGATCTCGTCCAGCACGCGCGGGCGCATGCGCACCGCGAGCGGGGCCGCGATCCTGGCCTTCTCGGTGCCCGCCTCCTCGAACAAGTCCAGCTGCTCCACGTCACGACCTTAGCGCCCCGGTCTGACAGCGCCGTCCGTCAGACCAGTCCGTCACAATGATCGCCATGACGGAACCCGTGATACGGCGCGTGGAGTCGGCCGAGGAGTTGTTCGCGGTCGCCGGGGGCGACTACCTGCTGCGCTCCGACGCCGCCCCGGAGGAGTCGTTGGAGCAGCAGGGCGTGGGCTGGGTCGCATCCGACGGCGGCTTCGCCTTCGGCGGGTCGGCGGACGGCCCCGGCCTGGTGGACTGGCTGACCGTGATCGGCACGCCGGAGACCGCCGGCGCACTGCTGCGGCAGGCGCTGGAGACGCTGCCGCGGCGGCCGTACGGCTTCTCCGTGCCGCGCGGCACGGACCTGGCGGCGTTCGCCTTCTCGGAGCCGGAGACGTGGGACTTCATGGCGTTCGACCCGGCCTGGGGCGTCGAGCTGCCGGCGGTCCCCGGCGAGGAGCGGGTGACGGAGATGCTGCCCTCCCCCGCCGCCGACGCCGAGATCGCCGGCTTCCTGAAGGTCGCGAACCCCTCGCACTCGGCGAAGCCGGGCTGGGAGGCGATCCAGGCCTGGGGCGTGGTGCGCGACGCGGAGGGGGCCCTGCTGGCGTGCGGCGCGTACTGCCGGCGCGACGGCGGCAACGGCTACCTGGCGTCGATCGGTACCCGGCCGGAGGCGCGCGGCCAGGGCCTCGGGAAGGCGGTGTCGGCCTGGCTGACCCGCCGCTCGCTGGCGAACGGCGACGGCTTCTGCGCCCTCGGCCACTGGCACCCGAACGAACCCGCGCGGCGCGTCTACGCACGCCTCGGATTCCGCACCACGCACCAGATGACGAGCGGGAGGTTCGAGGCGTGAGCCGGTTCGATCTGCGCGAGGTGTCCGTCGAGCGCGACGGGCACCTGATCATCGACCGGGTGACGGCGACCATCGCCCCGGGGCGCTGCACGGCCCTGGTCGGTCCCAGCGGCGCGGGCAAGACGACGCTGCTGCGACTGTTCAACCGCCTCGATGACCCCAGCAGCGGCACGATGCTGCTGGACGGCGCCCCGCTGGAGACGCTCGACGTGCTCGCGCTGCGCCGGCGGGTGGGCCTGGTCGGGCAGCGTCCGGTCCTGGTGACGGCGACAGTGCCGGAGGAACTGCGGGTCGGCGCCCCGGCACTGACCGACGACGAGGCACTGGGGCTGCTGAAGCGAGTCGGGCTGGCGGAGGAGTTCTACGACCGGCCGACCGAGGGCCTGTCCGGCGGCGAGGGCCAGCGCGTGTGCCTGGCCCGCACACTGGCGGTGGGCCCGGAGGTACTGCTGCTGGACGAGCCGACATCCGCGCTGGACCCGGAGGCCGCGACCGCGGTGGAGGAGACGCTGTGCGGGCTGCTCGGCGGCGGGCTGACCGCGATCCTGGTGAGCCACAGCGCCGCGCAGGTGCGGCGGATGGCGGATGACGCGCTGGTGCTGCGCAAGGGGCAGTTGGTGGAGAGCGGGCCGGTCGCAGGGGTCGAGTATGTGAACACGGATGCTTAGTGCGAGCGGCGGTGGGTCGGGCTTTTAGGCGCTCCTGCTTGATGTGTGGGTGCGGCGGGTGCGGTTTGTTTGTGGGCTGACAGTCAAAGGCGTTTTCTTTGCCTGGCGACGCGCTGGCGACCGGCGGGTGTTGCTGGGCACGACCGCACGCGGGTCCGAGTCACTGCGCACACCTGCGGGTGGTGACGTGGCGCGCCCAAGGGCGCGGGAATCCTTCCCACAGGCGGGGTTGTCCCGGATCCCTCGTCGCTGTCGGCGGTGCTTGCACAACCATCCCGGACTGGCGGGGTCAAGCCGGACGAAACCGGACCACAGCAGCG